>CAXTTL010000109.1:0-4738 GCA_964247135.1 uncultured Deinococcales bacterium
TTCCTTTCAAACCAAAAACGTTCAAACCGTTGCTGAATCGTTCTTGAGATTCAGGTTACAGACCTTGCCCAATACCCTGTCAAATTCGCCAAAAACCTAGCTCAATTCCGATCGAGACTGCCTTTAAAGATATGATAATCTCGAGCATGACGCCGTGTTTGGAAACCCCGCGTAAAAAACTGCAATGCTAAGATGCCTTCGGCGATACATGTGGTCTCCGAATTTTTCACGGAATTAACACAACCGTAATCCCAATCAAACGCAATTCGGTGCTCCAGCGGCGTATCCAAATTCTTTTTTCGGGCAAGTTAGGACATTGACGTCTGGAACGACCGTCGGGTGCCAAAACTTCGCAACGTTTTTGGCATGCCCTTCGCCTAGAGCTATGTAATTCTTTCAGACGACCGCGACCCGTAAACCGCACCTGTGAATTAACCGCGATTGAAAATCCAAATCAATGCTTTGATGACGTGATGCTTTCCTTCCAAATTGCATCGCAGTCGAAAGGCATTATGAAACCAATCCTCCTAGGCAGCCTGGTCGTCCTCGCATTCGTCTCATGCAACAGCGCCGTACTCGAACCCGACGAGTTGCCCAAAAGCCTCAACTCGGTTCAAACGCGCTCCCTGCAGAGCCTTAAACAAAACAAACTCTCAACCAGTCTCGCCCTTCTGGCGGCCCAACCCAGCCGAAACCGCATGGCAACATCGAGCCAGCAAGGGAGTATTGCCATCAATGCGCTCTCAGACCAACCCGACGTTTTGCTGCTTAAACTCGGTGCCCTGGGCTTGCACAACGCCAGTGTCTACGAAGGGGTGGTGTCAGGTGACTTCCCTATTGCCAACCTGGCGCAACTTGCGGCGGTCGCCGAGTTAAAACTGGTGCGCGAATCAAAAGTCGGCAAAAACAGTGCCATAGGTTTGGTTTCAAGCCAGGGCGTCGCCACGATGAAAGCGGATGCCGCTCAAAGTCGCGGCGCCCTCGGCGCTGGCGTGAGCGTCGGTATCTTGTCGGACTCGTTTGACAATTTTGACACCGCCTACGTCGGCAGCCCCGCCATCACCAATGCCGCGACCGATGTCAGCAATGGCGACTTGCCAAGCGCCGGCGTACAAGTGCTCGAGGAGGGACCCCCAGGCGTCGACGAGGGACGGGCGATGGCGCAAATCATTCACGATGTCGCCCCCGCCGCCAGCCTGAAATTCGCCACCGCATACATCAGCGAGGCGAGCTTTGCCAACAACATCATCAAATTGGCTGACGCCGGCGTCAAAGTCATGGCTGACGATATTTTTTACTACGATGAACCCTACTTTCAGGACGGCATCATCGCCCAGGCGGTCGATAAAGTCGTATCTCGTGGCGTCAGCTACTTTTCGGCAGCCGGCAATCAGGGCAGGTCCAGTTACGAGGCAGCCTTTAAACCCTCGGGTAAAATGTTTGAGGGCTGTGAACTCCATAACTTCAACAACGACGCCCGAGTCGACGCGCTGCAAAAACTGACCCTCAAACCCAACCGAACCCTGCTGCTTTACCTGCAATGGGACGAACCCTTCGCCTCGGTCAGCAAAAACGCCAAAGGCTCGAGCAGCGACTTGGACCTGTACCTGCTCGACGAAAACGGGGTGCTCTTGCCGAGTGACCCAGCAATCGGTCAGTACAGCTTCTCGACCGACAACAACCTCTATGCCGACCCAATCGAGTCTGTCCAGTACCGCAACACGACCGCCAGCGATTTAACCGTCAACGTGGCAATCACCAAATGCGCTGGACCCACACCGCAACGCATCAAATACGTCAATTTTGGTTCTGGCACGCCCAATGAGTACAACACCCAGTCCGGCACCCTGGTCGGTCACGCCAACGCCAAATCAGCCATGGGCATCGCCGCCGCGAACTACTCGACCCCAACAACGCTCGAGACCTACTCGTCCCGAGGCAACGTGCCGATCCTGCGCGACGAGTTGGGCAATAAAACCTATCAAAACCGCTTCCAACCGCGTCTCACCGCCCCCGATAACGTCGATACCACGTTCTTTTTCCCAGGCAGTAATTTTGACCTGACCGCCTTTCCCAACTTCGCCGGCAGCAGCGCCGCCGCCCCACACGCGGCGGGCGTCGCAGCGCTGATCAAGGGTCTGGCCCCAACCCTGCCACCGGCAGCCATATACGCTCTGATGATGGCGAGCGCCAGCGATATCGGCGCTCCGGGCTACGATTTTGACGCGGGTTTTGGCATGGTCAACGCCAACAAGGCGATCAGCAGTCTCAACCGCTAAAGCACGATAAAAACTTAGCCGCCAAATTATGTTTTGGCGGCTGAACCGCCTTGAAGCTCGTGACAGTCCAACACCAAAGCCCGAGCCAGCCCCTAAAAATAGAGAACACGATTTGAGGCACATGAAAATACTTTTGACCATCCTGCTCAGTTTTATCGCACTGACCACCCTTTTGGTCGCTCTTTCGCAGCCCAAACACACCATTCGCCCAGAACCCAAAGACTTGATCCCCTTCAAAATCACCAAAACCTATCCGCACGACGCGAATGCCTACACCGAGGGATTGATCTATCAAAACGGCTTTTTATTCGAGAGTATCGGCTTACCCAAACGCAGCGAGCTGCGCAAAATTAAACTGACCAGCGCCGCTGTGGTTTCAAGGGTGAAGTTGGCTGATCCGCTGTTCGCCGAGGGCTTGACGCACCTTAACGAGTATTTTTATCAACTCACCTGGAAAGACCATCTCATGAGGGTCTACAACCAAGATTTAAAACCCGTCAAACAAATCAAGTACCCAGGCGAGGGTTGGGGCATAACCACGGACGGTCGGGCGCTGATCGCCTCTGACGGCTCGAGCCAATTGGCTTGGCATGAACCCGATACCTTTGCGCCCAAGAAAGAAATCACCGTCAGATACCGCAATCAACCGATTGAAAACCTCAATGAACTTGAGTGGGTTCAAGGTCACATTTGGGCGAACATTTGGCAAAGGGATTTGATCGCCATCATCAATCCAACTTCGGGCGCGGTCGAAAAATGGCTTAACCTTTCCAGCCTGCGCAGACTTGAAAACGCCCAAGCAGAAGTCCTCAACGGCATCGCATACGACACTTACAGCAAACGCATCTTTGTCACTGGGAAATTCTGGTCGCATGTTTACGAAGTCAAGATCACCCACCAAGCCCGGCACGTAATTTCTTCGCCTTACGGACTTCGCGCCGCACATCCCTGCCGACCCGCTTGTAAACCTCTTCAAAGCCAGCCATAAAGTCCGTCAAAGGTATCCGCATGGTTTCAGCCAATGAAATGAAGGTTGAGAGCTTTGGTTCCGATTCACCCCGTTCAATCGCGGTTAAATTATTGGTATGAATATTCGCCTGATGGGCAAACGGATCGCGGGCAATGCCTCGAGCTTGACGCAATTCAACGATATAAGTGCCAAACGCCCGACGAACAATTAAAATGTGTTGATCCTTATCCACTGTTAAACGAGCCTGACAGGTAATTCGTGATTACGCTACTGCGAACTCGGTGTACAAGCCGCAAATCATTGACCGTTGACCGCAAGACTCTTAAAGATAACTTGAAGATTTAAGAGACAAAAAAACTTCGGTGATCGTTTTCCAATCCCGTATTCTCGAGCATTCAAGTACATTGCCCAGTGTCTTGTTTCTCCGTGAAATCGGGTCTCGGAAAACTCACTTCGGTTCTCAAAACGTCGGTGGTCCGAACAATTCAGCGGAAATATCCCGAACGACCAACGTAAAAATCACAACCAGGCTCAGATCCTCAGCTAAGATTATTAGGCTGACACTCGTATAGCCTTATAACGACTTAGTCCAGAACAAGTTTGCCAACGTGCGACCAAAACCAAAATCCAGCCAGCACAATGAACAGCGACTCAAGCGCAAAGGAAATTCTATGACCAATCGCATAGCAGGAGCAGTAACCTACGAATCGCGGGATCAAGCTTTTCAGCATGACGAACAAACACGCTTTTTGTCCTTATTGGAGACCCACCGGGAATTTTTTACCTGCAAGTGGGTCGGAGGCGACAACAAGAGTCCATTCATTATCGAACAGGCATTGGATCACCGCGATGCCGCCGAACAATTCGTCCAAAACGAACAAAAATGGCAGGAGCGATCCCGCGTCAGTTTTGAGCGCATTGAGACCATCGAACTGGGACTCAACGGACACTTGCCCATTGTGGTGTGCTACTACTTCGTCCATCCCACCGAGGTGACTCAACATCGTGGATTCATTTCGAGCTTAGAAGAATACCATTCCATATCCCGCACATATCGATTGCAAGCCAACCAAATCGTCCAAACCAGTGAGGAAGACCTTGCCAAACGATGGATATTTTTGAACATGCCAGTTTGGGACAGCAACGATCTTGATTCGATGTTCGAGTTCCAAATCGCCGATGCGATTGACTCGAGCCTGCAAGAAATTCATCGGAAATACTCAAAACTGATTCGCTACACACCACTAGCTTGGCACTGGAAATTGATGGCGTTTTTGTCTGGACCAGGCAAACCAATTGCATTTGTTCTGAGTTACATGTTCGTGCTTGTCATCGGCGTATGCGCTATTTTGCTCAAGATTGGAGCCACAGGCTTAATCGACCACGAACCCTGGTGGTCGATTGGTGGAGGCATTTTCATATTGATCGCAATATTTTTTCTTGGTGTCCCGCCAGATGATTTTTTTGGCAAACGATTCGCCACAAAGCG
>CAXTTL010000109.1:4748-15694 GCA_964247135.1 uncultured Deinococcales bacterium
AAAGCGAACCAAAAAAATGACCAATGTTGCAAAAAATCGCGAAGCAAAACGAAACCCCCAAGCAAAAGCGTTCAAGTCTTAGACACGACTTTCACTTCACAGCTAAAACCTCGGGATAACCACAGTCAGAAAACAACCCGGTTAAGCCCCACAGCACTTCAACCAGAAAACTACCAATCTTTTTGGTCAAATGTTGTACCTGACAACTAAAACCTAACTACACTACTGCGAACTGGTTGTAAAAAACTGGAAAAGATTGACAAGTCAGGTCAAATCTGACAATCTAAGCGTTAACGCGAGGTGAGACTTAAAAAGCCCTTGGCTGGGCAAAAAAGAACCCAACTTTTCAGTTGGGGTGGGAAACGCTAAAAAACCAACGACCTCAGAGACCGTCATTTTAGCGTTTCCCATCCCCAGATGCAAGCCCTCAAGGCTTGAAGTCCTAGATTGTTGCCTCGAAATGGGGTGTAAGCCGTTGGAAACGTTACAACAGACCACTAAGCTCTCTTCAAGCCTTCTAAATTTTTTTGATAATTCTTTCACAAACAAGTTACGCCCCCCTCATTTTCAAACCTCCATCTCACCCCTTCACCCTACCAAGCTCGGGCCAAAGCATTTCAACACCCAAACCCTCAAATTTGACAGCCCCTCAGTGAAACTTGCCAAACTGAACGTCATGACAAAGTATTGCCCAAAAACGACAATCTCAAGTACACCCATTGAGCTTTTAAAACTCGAGGTCTTCAACAAGCTCGAGTCGCGCCTTCAAAACCTACGCTCGAGGTCCGAGGAGGCAAGCCAAGTCGCTGATCTGGTGATCAGCCAGCCCAGCATTCGCCAAGCACCCGAATTTGTCTACTTGGCGATGCAGGAAGGCGCGATCACTCGCCAGAGACTCGAGCGAGCCGGCTACAAATGCAGCGACTCAGTGAGAAGCTGGCTGGGGCAACACTGGACTCACCTGAACGCCTATTTTGAACTGCTCGACTTCGTGCGGGTCACCAGCGACATTACGTTTTTGCTGCTGGCAAAAGTCCACGACGCGCAACCAATGTTCTTGCAACACGAAATGAACTTGAGTCGCGCGGTCAACGCCAAGCGCAAGGTCAAAATACCAAGCGTTGTCCACTTTCACCTCGAGCCTCGAGATGAAAATTGTAGTATTGTCAGCATTATGTCCGCATATCCAGAATTAGCCCAGGAGGCAATCGGAATGTAACCAAATGAAGAACCCCACCATTTCTGGTGGAGCGCAACGACCTGCTCTTCGAATGGCAAAAGTCTAGCGCTCCAACGCCCCCGGTGTCAAGTCTTTGGCTTGCATCTCACGTCGGCTATTTCCTGACTCAATCTTAATCGTTGGGATGACCGACCGACCACGCTCGAGGAGGTTAGACCATGTAAACCAAAAAAAACCCCACCATTTCTGGTGGAGCGCTATCAGCAATCGATTGTCGCAGATCGAAAGCAGTCATTCCGATAGCCCAAACGATAGCGCTCCGACGCCTCGGTGTCAAGTCAAAAACTTGCACTTCACGTTAAGCATTGTCGTTAGGAGCTACCATGTCCATCCAGCACAGCAAACCGCCCAGCAGCCCTCGAGCCTGGCCCTGCGCCCACCTCTCCCCTGTCGGCGACTGGTGCCGCCACGCCGCCAACACCAAATGCCCGATCGTCACAGGCAACCCCTGCCTCGAACACCTCGAGTTTGAAAACGCTCCACAGTCAAAACTCGAGATCGAACCCAAAGCTGCTGCACAGCCCTTCCCAGAGTCCTTTGAAGCCCTCAAGCGTGCGCGCACCCAAGCCTGCAAACCCAGCCGCGCCCAACTCGAGACGAGAACGTTCAACCAACAGTTGCAGGCAAACCTCGAGCACCAACAGTGGCCAGAGCGACTCAAAGCCTCTCTCGAACCTCACGTCCTTTTCGAGCAGATCACCGAGGAACTCGAGGTCACGACAGAAGCGGCTCGAGCGCTGGCAGAGAAGCATGTTGACGCACTGCTTGATACAGGCTGGCAACTCTTGTTGGGCAAGACCACCAAACTGATTCGATTCTTGCTGGTCGAGAACCTGATGGCTCGAGCCATGTTTCACTTCGAGGCAGAATATGTCTTTGCCACCTATGCGGCATTGGGGAGGCAACTGGGATGCTCGAGCAAAACCATCGAACGACGGCTGTCGCCCAGAGCCAAGAACCACGCCTGGGTCAAGTGCTGGATCGGCTGGCATCCGCAGGTCATCACCCGCCCAGACGGGCTGCCGTGTGTCGCCGGAACCATTTTCCGCATTGACTCGAGCGTCAAGAATTACAACCACGCCATACCAGTGCCCCAGCCATCCAACGCCGCCTTCCAGACCGCGTGGCGTGGGGTAGAAACACTGCCGCAACAGGTGTTGGCGTTGCAAAAAGACGACCAATTGCCTGTGGTTTCCAATAACCGACAAAAAAACAATGTGATTACAACGTTCCCAAAGAACATGGAATGTTTTGGAATTCGAGGGACGTTGGTCGTCGAAGGTCGGGACATGCGTCTTTCTACCGCATTGCTTTCTAATAACCGACAAAACGCAATCAACTTTGACTGGAAAGGCAAACTCTCAAACTCGAGCACGTACCACGCTCGAGCGCTCGAGCAGGCGGAAGCAATAAGCTCGAGACTGGGCGACCAAAAATCAACACCATTCTGGTACACCGTGTTTCGCAAGGCGTTGATTGATGGCTCGAGCACGGTGCCAGTCTTTGCCGCCGTGTCGCAAGCGCTCGAGGCTCGCAAGGTGGGCATGATCACACGCTCGAGCGTCGGAGGTTATGCGGTGGGCATCCTGCAACGCAGCGGATATTTGAGTCCTAAAAACCCAGCAACACTAATGCTCGAGCCTCAAAAGGGCGTGCTCGAGATGACTGATTTGCGGGTTGTCACGGGCTGATAAGTTCGAGCGCCCGGAACACGGGTTGATTCCAGAATTTGGGTTGCTCGAGCATGGAAAGGCTGGTGAAGACAATGTGAATTGAAAACACGAGATGCCACGGTGCAGGATGCTGAGGGCGGGGATAATTCTTGAACAAGATTTTGGGGGCGGTGAACCCTGCTTGTGAAAGAAAGTGCGTAGTTATGGCTGGTCAAAACGTGAACGTCGAGGGGTGGTGATTGGAGAATAGTTGGCTGGCAATCCGATAATCACACCTGTTTTACGTCTCTATTGATGGCTGGGGCAAGTAGAATCGAGACATGCTACCAATTGAATTTGTTCAACAGTACCAACGTAAATATCCAAAAAGCTTCACCGTGTTCGAACAAATGAGGCTTCAACGCGACAACATTGGCGGCGTGGCCTTGCCAGCCTGGGACACAAGTTGGTGTTTTTTACCACTGCTGGCAAGTCTAGGACATGTCAAGCGGCACATGCCACGCTCAGAAAATGCCGCAACACAAGACCAAATAACCCTCGAGACCATCATGGTCCACGCGGCTGTCACCTGGCACATCACCAAAGGCATCTATCAGGTTCAATCTCAGATCAACGCCGCGTCCAACGATCCTGGGCGTGAACTCAAAATGGCTCAACACTTACCACAATGGTGTTTATACGTCGAACATCCCATGAGGCTGCAATCAAGTTCGGTCAGCGGATTTTTTATTTTCGCCGATTTCGAGCCTGGTTCCAACATCACCCGCCTGATCTTCATTTTTCTGGCAGACTCAGAACAAGGGGTAAGGGCGATACCAATCATGATCGATTGCGGCGCCACCGATGCAAAGACACAAGAATTAAGGCAAGAACTGGCGATCCCGCTCGAGCTGCTCTCAAAAATCACCGCCAACGACGCGATATTTTCAAAAGGGCAGCCGAGAAATCCGCAAGCTTTTTTGGCCACCAAAAAAGAGTTGAAATACCACGTCGCCTCGTATCCAACGATTTTTAAAGTTCAATGATTGCTCGAGGCGCGAAAACAGTTGAGACAGAATTACAGCCCTGGAATAATCCAGCAATCGGCAACCAAGGTTGACTGTTTTGACTGAAAAGTTGTCGCGATCACGAAACCAAAACATATCTTTGGCGTCTACTAGGGCACTCTCGAGGCAACAGTACGGCGTTAAAAGCAACGATCGGAACCAAAACTCAAAACCGAAAAGGGAATCGGTGTCCAAGACGTAAAATAACCACGGAAGGTCACTGTAAAGGGTGTAAAGTGTAAAAAAGGGCAGGATTTGACAGTGGGTCACTGCAAACCACGAGAATGAATAAAAATTGAGGACTCGAGGTTGAAGTGACTGACCAACAAATTTACCCGGCAATTGATCGCAGGACGCGCCCAGAGAAACGTATTGCCTGGTCAAAACCAAACACCTGGCAGCTCGAGGTTCAAATGCTGATGGAGGTGCTCAAACGACACGACCTCGGCACTTGGAAACACTGCCAACGGGTCGCGCTGCTCGCCAAAGGAGTGTGCCGCGAAATCGAACTGACCCCCCTCATCACCGAACGCATTGAAACAGCCGCCAGGCTACACGACATCGGCAAAATCAACATCGACCCGGAACTGATCAATCAAGCCCAAAAACTCAGTCAAAGCCAAATCCAAACCATACGCAGCCACCCAAACGAGGGGGTCAAATTCATACCCGACACACACGAATGGCAAGACATTAGAATCGGCATTCAGGATCACCACGAACTGTGGAACGGCACAGGCTACCCTAACCAACGGCACGGCGAACAAATCAGCCTGACCGGAAGAATCATCACCGTGTGCGACGTGTTTGACACCATCACCTCCGACCGCCCCTACGCCAAGGCACGCAGCACCGAGGATGCCGTTGCGGAGTTGCAACGCTTCTCGGGGCGACAATTCGACCCGAGACTGGTGGAAAAGTTTGTTCAAAGCCTGAATGCTTCAAGCAACGCCGCTTATGATTGCAACATTGAAACAGCCTCTTCTACCGAGAGCGCTCGAGGTTCAAATTCAACGCGCTGACCGGCGAGTCCAGCCAAATCCGCAGCCAAAGCCAAACTCGGATGTTTGCGCCAACCGACGCTGCGCTCGAAATCAACATCAAGCATCAACTCGCGGATCAATGACAAAAAAGCTTGGTAAGGTTCAAACGCACAGGCGGGCACCGCCACCGCCTCAATCAGAAAGTTATACGAGCGCAAATCGTCCAACAAGACCCTCACTCGAGTTTCACGAAATCGAGGCATCGCCACGGCAAGCGCCTCGAGCAACAACTCGAAACCACTTGATTCAGAATCAGCAAACACGACGGACGCGGGACGATCAAAAACCACGCACCAACGATGAAGGTTGGTTGAAATATAAAGCTGTTCAAACATTCAAAGATCATACCGACCCGCACCGAGCCACTGGCAAATTTGACGACATCACAGCCTGAAAACGATACTGTAACCACATCAACAAGAGCATCCAAAACGGGTGTTCGGAAAGCGGCAAATGAATAAATACTTCGGATTGACCTTTCTCGCCTGCGCCATCACGCTCGGCACCGTCTCAGCCACCGTACCCAACGACACCTTGGTGATCCTGGGTAACGCGGAAATCGCCGTCTCGCTCGACCCCGCACTCGCCTACGACGCCGACTCGGGCGGATTCCTCGAGAACATCTACGAAAGCCTGGTCGGTTACGACGGCAAGAGCTTAAAAACCCTCAAACCGGTGCTCGCCACCGACTGGAAAACCAGCAAGGACAAAAAGTCCATCAGCTTCAACCTGCGCCAGGGCGTCAAATTCCAATCGGGCAACACCATGAACTGCCAGGACGCCGAGTACAGCTTTCGCCGGGTGCTCGTGACCAACAATGCCGGATCGGCGGCCTGGTTTTTGGCAGAGGCGCTGCTGGGCACATCGAGCAACGCCAACGACGACAAATCCGTCACCTGGGAGGCGATTTCCAACGCGATCAAATGCAACTCCAAAGGGCAATTGGTCTTCACGCTGACCAAAGTCAACCCCGCCTTCGTCGCCATGACCGCGCACACGGTCGGCTCGATTCTCGAGCGCAAGTACGCCGTCGACAACGGTGAGTGGAGCGGCACGGAAAAAGACTGGAAGGGATGGGTCGGCAAAGACCTGTCCCAAGGATTCCTCAATACCAACACCAACGGCACTGGGGCGTACAAAGTGGTCTCGATCAAGCCAGACGCCGCGCTGTTCACTGCCTTTAAAGACTACTGGGCAGGTACACCGAAAATCAGCAAGGTCTTGATGCAGAAAGTCGACAGCGAGGACAACAGAATATTGGCCCTCAACAAGGGCGATGCCGACCTGGCGGGCGTGCGCCGAGTCTTATTGGACCAGCTCAAAGACAACGTCAACGTCGTTGA
Source organism: uncultured Deinococcales bacterium (assembly GCA_964247135.1). Classification (GTDB taxonomy): domain Bacteria; phylum Deinococcota; class Deinococci; order Deinococcales; family JAAFIG01; genus JANXTZ01. The sequence goes on from CAXTTL010000109.1 coordinate 11,094, forward strand.
TGACCTCCAAAACCTGGCAACCGATTTTGTGATCATGAACCAAAAAATCGGTGACACAGCAGAATTGGGCAGCGGACAACTCGACGGCAAGGGCATACCAGCCACCTTCTTCAGCGACCTTCACGTCCGCAAATGTTTTGCCGCAACCTACGATGTGAATTTGATCATCAAAGAAAACCTGCTCGGCAAGGGCAAAGCCCGCACCATGGCGCTGCCAGAGGGGTTCTTGGGTTACGACCCGACCATCAAAACCGTGCCGTTCAACCTCGAGTTGGCCACCAAGGAATGCAAACTCGCCTGGAAGGGCGCGGTCTGGAAAAACGGTTTCACCCTCAAAGCCGAGTACTTCGGCTCGAGGGTGCCGACCACCTTCCAAATCATCGCCGCCAACCTGGCAAAAATCAATCCAAAGTTCAGGCTCGAGGTGCAGCGCATCCAGAGCAGCGATTACGAAAAACTCCAATCCGGCAAGGGGGCAATCTTTTTTGGAGCCTGGTATCCGGACTATTTGGATTCGGACAATTACATCTACGCAAATTACCACTCAAACGGATATCAAAGCAGTTTCAGCAATTTCAGTGATAAATCCATCGACACGATGATTGAAAAAGCCCAAAACACCACCAGCACCCAACTGCGCGAAAGCCTCTACAAACGCATCGGCAGGCGCGGCGCGGAACTCGTCCCGTACATCCTGCTCGCCGAAGGTGCCAATTACGCACCGGTCTCCAAAGCCTTGAAAGGTTACGAGGAAAATTACAACCCCATGCGCAACGGACAAGTGCTCTGGAAATCACTGTCCAAATAACTTAACCTGACGCTCGAGCGACCGAACCAAGGGTTGCTCGAGCATTTTTATTGAGACTCGAGGGATGAATGATTCAACTGATAATCCGAAGGTTGTTGGGACTGCCGATTGTTTTGCTGGGAGTGACCCTAATGATCGTTGGACTGATGCAACTCTTACCGGCACGACAACGCGCCACCGCCTTCGTTAAAAATGCCGCGCAAATGCGCAACCTCGACGGGATCGTCAAAGAAAAAGGTTTGGACAAACCATTCATCAGCCAATACCTGTCGTGGATGGGCAACGTGCTCGGCGGGAATTATGGCTACTCCAAAAGCTCCGAGCAAACCGTGCTCGAAACCATCAAACAACGCTTTCCGGCCACGCTCGAGCTGAGCCTCTACGCTGGCGTGCTGACGATCGGGGCGGGGATTTGGCTCGGAACACGTGCCGCGTTGCGCCAGGGCGAGGCGATTGATCGGCTGATTCGAAGCTTTACCCTGCTGAGTTGGAACACGCCGAGCTATATCCTCAGCATTTGGTTGTTGCTGCTGTTTTACGGAACGCTGGGAATCCTACCGGGCTTTGGGCAACTCGGCTCGAGCAACGCGATCAGCATGATCACCAATCCGCCAATGCGCTACACAGGATTGCTGACCATCGACAGCCTGCTTGGAGGACACTGGACGACCTGGCTTGACGCGGTCACCCATCTGATCCTTCCCGTCTGTGCCCTCACCATCAGCAACGTCGGCAACATCGTTGCCGTCATGCGAGGCAGCCTGCTCGAGGTGCTGCCGCTCGAGTTCATCACGGCGGCACGAGCCAGAGGACTGAGCCAAAAACAGGTCAACCTCAAACACGCCAGAACCAATGCCTTGATCCCTGTGTTGACGCTCTCTGGAGGTACAGTGACCGGAATGCTAACGGGCGCGATCTTTATCGAATCCATTTTCGGACTGCCAGGGATCGGCTCATGGGGGGCAAACGCCGCCCAAACCCTCGATTACGCGGGCATCCTCGGCTTCACGGCATTCACGGCGCTGATCGTCGTGGTTGGCAACCTGATCACCGACCTTAGTTATGCGTTTGTAGACCCTCGAGTGAGGTTTGAATGACGAGCTGGTGGAACTCGAGAAGGGTTCAAAAGCTTAAGAGGAAGCGCGGGTTTTTAGTGGGCGTTGGAATCATTGGGTGTTTCGTGTTGATTGGCATTTTCTCAGCACAACTCGCGTCACCGCAAGGGTATTGTTTGCTGGAGCTTGGCGGGATCAAAGCGGGAAGCGTTTACAACCCAGCCTCGAGCCTCTTCTGGCGGGCGTTCAATGCCCCGGCAAGCTGCTATCAGACGCCAAGACTCAACTTCAGCCAACTCCCCACACCACCGTCTCGAGAGGCAATATTGGGCACGTCAGGCGGTTATGACGTGTGGTACGGGATGGTCTGGGGGACCCGCACGGCGTTCAAAATTGGCTTGCTGGTGATCGTTAGCAGTGGACTGATCGGGGTGTTGCTCGGTGCAATCAGTGGGTATGTTGGCGGCTGGACTGACGAAATCATCATGCGGGTTACCGATGTCATGATGGCGTTTCCGAGCCTGGTGCTCATCATCGTGATCGTGTCGCTGGTGGGACGAAACTTGATGACCATCGCGCTGGCTTTCGCGCTAACCAACTGGTCTGGCTATACGCGGTTGGTGCGCAGCGAGGTGTTAAAAACCAAGACGCTTGAGTACGTTGAAAGTGCTCGAGCGTTGGGGGCGGGTTCGTGGGGGGTTTTGGTCAGGCATGTGCTGCCAAACTCGCTCGAAAACCTGATTCAGGTGACCATGCTGGACATGGGCAACGTGGTCTTGCTGTTGTCGGGATTATCCATTTTGGGACTTGGGGCTGAGGTGGGTTACGGAGACTGGGGACAGTTTGTGAACCTGGCAAGGGTCTGGGTTTCAAAGCCAAAATACTGGTATGTGATGCTAATCCCTGGGGTATTGATAATGTTGTGGGGAGTGGGGTGGAACTTGATGGGGAGCGGGAGCAGCACTAGCAAGTAAAGACACAAAAAAGAAGAAGTGCAAGGCAACTCGCACTTCTTCATCTACCGATCAAATTCACTTCAAACCCTTCGAATCAAGGTTAAAACAGATCAAACCGAAAGATATTTGGAATAACACCTTGGTTACACGACAAGCAATTCTTTCCACCGCCACCACCACATTCTCCATCAAAGCAAGCGCCTCCACTGCCTCGAGAGGCAGCCATCGCGCCGGTCAGAAGTCCCAGGACAGAAACCGCAAGCAACACACGCAAAACTTTTTTCATAATCACCTCTTTCTGTACCACTTTTTTAAAACCAATTTTGTAACTGCAAAACTAAAATTACGGGTTGCAAGAGAAGCACGACTTGCCACCGCCAGAAATGGGTGGATCGCTTCGCATCGCCATTGCGCCGGTAAGGAATCCCAAAACGGCAAAAGCCATCAACACACGCAAAACTTTTTTCATAAATTCACCTCCCAAATTCCGAGCGTCGCCAATTCAACCACATCAGGTTTTCATGGTGCGTCAATCAAAGCACAGCACACTGAACAGTTGTCAAATTTAAAAATATGTAACTCTAGTCTTGCAATCAATCTAACATTTGAAAACTCACAAATTACTTACAGAAACTACTGCGTTTACAGTGGGTTAGGCGCTGAGTCCAAAACGATCCAAAAAGTCAAAATCGAGTTCAGGTAAACCAAATTCTTCGACGGCATCAGTCCAAATCACAACACGTTTTTGAGCCTCAGCCACGCGACCTGCTCGGCACAGCACACCGATGACCTTCTTGATCAGCTCGGTGTGGTCGTCCTCGAGATCAATGCCGTAACTGGTTTGCAATTGAATCAAACGGTCATAGGCGGCGGTTAAGACTTGTATGTCATCAATGCCGGCGTGGACTCGAGATTGAATTGCGGTGAACAACATTCGATTAAATTTCACAGACAACGCTCGCTTGCCATCAGTATCCAACGGTGTACCGCCAAACGCTGGCTCAATTTTGACCAATTCTTGAATGGTCATATCGTCCAAATTGTTATAAACAGAGTCGATCGCGTATCTCGAGTGGTAATAGTCTCCGTCTCGAAAAATACAGAGTTTCTTGGAAATGAGTTTGTCAATGGTTTTACAAATCTGCGAAATTGTAACATCAAATTTTCTCGAAATAGTCTTTGGGTCTTCAATTTCCCCAAAAATCAATGACCACAAATCCATTGCACTCGCTTGCGGGTACAGGCTTAGATAGGACAAAACCCAAAATGGAATACCAAGATGGAGGTCAAGGTTCAACCCATCAACTTTCGCAAACCATTCCTTTTTACCGCCAGCAATCGAAACAAAAATTTCGTGAGAAAGCGGTTCAGGCACAGTTAAAGGATTGTTTGAATAAAAAGCAATATTTTGAAGCGTCTGAGGGAATAAAGCCACAATAGGGTTTAGGGCGGTTGAATTGTGGCAAACGTCCAAGATTAACAACGCTGGTATCCGGTACATTGGAGCGTAAAATTCACTTGGGTAAATAAGCCATTCCGAAGCTGCATCTAAGTTACCAATATCAAAATAAATGACACCCATAAAATAATGGGTCAGTAGTTTATCCCAGGGTGTATTCGTTGAAATTGCTCGCAGTTCAAAAAGCGCCTGATCGGCATTGATTTTATTCAAACGATATTGAACAAAGGCTTTTAAGGCAAAAATGCGTCCCACATCTGCCAAAATCCCCATCGAAGAAGCATAGGATTCAAGCACATCAAAGGCTTCCCACGCCTCCTCGA
>CAXTTL010000110.1:0-15628 GCA_964247135.1 uncultured Deinococcales bacterium
GTACTGCCCTCGAGTGGACCTTTTTGGGCGAGATTGTGATTGACGGGGGCAACCACGGCGGCAGTCACGTCCGGTTTGGGGCGGCGTTCTTCAAAACGGCGTTTTTGCGGCTCGAATTTTGGACGAGGTTGTGCGGGTTGACTCGAAGCGACTGGACTCGAGGCTGTCGGACTTGCGACAACCGAACTCGAGCTTGGAATTGGCGTCGTTGCGGTTTGTGGGTTTGGATTCTTTGGACGGTTGAATCGGCGGCGCGGGTCGTTGCGACCTTCAATTCGAGGTTCAGTACGAACTTCAGGGCTACCCTCAACTCGAGCCTCCACGTTTGGACGGGGCGTTTGATTCGGGTTTTGGCGCGGGTGCTGGTTTGGATTCGGACGCGGGTGCTGGTTGGGGTTAACTCGAGCTTGGTTGTTGGGTTGCGTGCTCGGGCGTGAACCGTTCAATTGGTTGTTGCGGGTGTCACCAGCATTGCCACGCTCGTCGGCTTCCATGTTCTCGCGGGTCCACTCGCCAAAGTACAACTTGCGGGCGGTGACCTTGACGGGTCTGGAGTATTCGCCGTGCATTTTACCGTCCAGTACGACCACACGGCGACGGTTATCGCCTTTTAAAGCGGCTGGCTTTTGGACTCCAGCGCCGCCTGGGCGGTTGCGGAATTTTCCCATGGTGTTCTCCTTGACAGGCAGCGCAAGATCAATCTCGCGCCCGACTGCGTTGACGCGTTCGATGCGAACGCGCACTGGTGTGCCCAGACGGAACATCCGCCCTTGACGACCTTTGAAAGCTTGCGAACCTTGAATGAAGGTGTATTGATCGTCTTTCATGTCCTCGTGGCGCATCAGACCTTCGACGCCATTCTCGAGGGTCACGAACACGCCGAACGGCATCACGCCGCTGATGTAACCGCGCCAGGTTTCACCAATTTTGCCTTGCGCCCATTTGCACTGGTAATACTTGTTCAGGTCGCGTTCGGCGCTGGTGGCGTTGCGTTCGCGCTCGCTCACAAACTCGCCCAGTTCGGGCAGGCTTTCGCGCAAAACCTCGCGTTTTTTGTCGTTTAATTTTTGTGCGATCACCAGTTTTAAAACGCGGTGCACCAGCAAATCTGGGTAACGACGAATCGGGCTGGTGAAGTGCAAATAATCGCTAAACGCCAGCCCGAAATGACCTTTGTTCTCGCTCGAGTATTTGGCTTGACGCAAGCTGCGCAGCAACAACGAGTTGACGGCGCTCTCTTGCGGCGTGCCGCGCACCGACGCCAAAATCTGTTGATAGGCTTGCGGGGTTGGCTCGAGCAGACCGGCTTGGGTCACGCCCATGCGGTTGAGGGCGTCCAAAAGTTCCTTGAAGCGCGTTTCGGCTGGGACTTCGTGAATGCGAAAAAGCGCGGGCGCGTCGTTTGCCAGCAAGAACGCCGCAATCAGGCGGTTTGCCAGCAGCATCAAATCTTCGATCAACCCTCGAGCCGTCTCTTCACGCACCGGCACCAGGCGCGGCGAACCGTCAGGCTCGAGCACGACCTTGACCTCAGACAGTTTGAAGTCCAGGCTGCCGTCGCGGAAGCGTTTTTCGCGCATTTTGGTGGTGAGCTTCAGCAGCAAATGCAAATCGCCTTCAACATCCCTGGCATGGTCGGGCATGGCGGATTTGCCCTCGGAGAATGACTGAACTTCGTTGTAAGTGAGTCGTGCTTTGGAGTGAATCACGCTGTTTCGCACGGCGTAATTGACCACATCACCCTCTGGGCTGAGTTCGACCAGCGCCGACACCGTGAGACGGTCTGCGAACGGCACGAGCGAGCAGACGCCGTTTGACAGACGCTCGGGCAGCATCGGCAGAACTTTTCCAGGCAGGTAAACGCTGGTTGCCCTGGTTTTGGCTTCAATGTCAAGCTTGCTGCCGTCGGTCACGTAATGCGAGACATCGGCAATATGAACGCCGACCAAGAAATTACCGTTGCCGAGCGGTTCGATGTGAATCGCATCGTCAAAATCTTTGGCATCCTCGCCGTCAATCGTGAACACGCGCTTGACCCGCAAATCGACCCGACCTTGCAGGGCTTTGACCGGAATCTCGAGCGGAATTTTTTCGGTCTCGAGCATCACGTCGCTTGGGAATTCGTCGCGCAGGTCAAACTTCACGACCACCGCTTGGGTTTCGACCTCTGGCGAGTCGCTGATGCCGAGCACGCTCGAGATTTCACCGAACGGTTCGTCCTCGCCGGTGTTTTCGGGCCAGTGGAGTTTGGCGACCACCCGAGCGCCAGCCGAGAGGCGGTCACGGTAGGGCATCAGCACAATGCGGTGCGGAATTTTGTTCTCGTCGGGGCGCAAAATCGCGTAACCCTGCCTGTACTCGAGTGTCCCAACCACTTCGTCGCGGTCACGCTCGAGAATGCGGATGACCACGCCGCGAGAACGGTTTTGGCTGCGTTCCTCGCGCACGACGACACGGTCGCCGTGCCAGGCGAACAAAGAATCTCTGGCGTCAATGCCAAATTCTTTCATGCCTGGGGTTTCGGGTTGCACGATGCCGCCACGGTTGCCAGTCAGGCTGTAGCGCCCAACGACCAGGTTGACATCTCGAGGCAAGCCGTAAGTGTGACGGCGCACCAGCGTTAAACGCCCTGCGGCGACCAGATTCTCGAGTGAATCCTCGAGTCCCTTGCGTCCGCCAAGACGCTCGTAATCAAAAGCGGGCAGGCGTTTGGCAATGTCGCGCACCTGATGCGCCCTGGGGTTGGCGCGGAAAAATTCGAGCAGCGCCTCGAGCGGGTCGAGCGGCGCTTTTTGGGTTTCAAAAATGTTCGTTCGTCCAGCTTTTCGCGCCCGCACGGTCGGCTTGCTGGTTTCTGGCACCGGAATCGGTTTTAAGGTTTCTGCGTCCAGATTCTCGATTGGGGTTTCGTCAAGCTGTTCAGGTTCGAGCGAAACTGATTTTGATGTTTCAAGCTCCAGTGGAACAATTGTAGGCTCGAGGCTTACCGTTTCGAGCGGCAACAACTCGAGTTGTTGCACTTTGGGAATAATCTTTTTGCGCCCACGGGTTTTCTTGGGTGCTTCAGTCACTTCTGGCGTTGAAGCTTCGCCAACCTTGGGCTTTACAGGTTCAAGGGTTTCAGGCTCGAACAGCACAGCTTCTGGATCGAGTAACACTTCGGGTCTGGCGCGTCTGGTTTTTGGTTTGAGCGCTGGTGACGTGGTGACCTCTACAGGCGCAACGAGAACGGGCGCAGCAAGCAGCGCCCCTACGGTTTTTTGCTTGCTTTGAACTTTGGGTTTGCTTTCAATTTCGATCACAGGTTTTGATTCGGTGGTTGCTTCCTCAAGAACTTTTTTGCTGCGTCCTCGGGTTTTAGGCGCGGTTTCGAGTAAGACAGATTCTGGAGGCTCGGGTACAACTGGGTTGCTCACCTCGAGCGTGACGGAGTCCTGCACCTCGAGCACCGGCACAACAAATTCAACGGGAGCGGACTTCTTCGCACCTCGAGGGACAGATTTCTTCGCTTTGCCGTTCAAAGCGTCCTGGATTTGGGTTGGTTGAGTTTCCTCAACGGCTTTTTTCCTCGGTTTTTTCGAGGCGGGCGCTTTCGCACCTTTTACAACAGACTGGCTAATACAAACTCCTTCACCCTGAAAAACTTGTTTTCAGGAAACCCGAGTGCATAATCCGTGACCTCGAGCAAGATCATGTTGCGCTCATCACGGCTGATGCCGAATGACTCCCACTGTTGGGTAGCGCTTGTTGAGATGGCGTTGTTCTTCACGCAGAACTTAATTCCTTCGGGGGGCTGAAAAACGCAGGTACGTTTAAAGTCCTCATCCGAGACCTGAGGGTAGTATAGCATTTTGGGGCGCCCGAAAACTGCGCCAAATGACCTATTCGCAATCAAGCTCGAGCAGCACAGCTAAAATCCGTGATTTAGCGTTTGTTTAAGAATCCTCGAGCAAATCGCGCAAATACTGTGGAATCGGCACGGTGCGTTTTTCAAAATCGGTTGCCATGTGCTCGGTAAACCCTTCGGCTAAAAGTAAATTGTCGCTGGCACGTTCAACGGCGTACTCGAAACGAACCATGCGCGATTTTAAACTGCCAAGTCGGGTGGTTAATATTATTGTGTCGTCAAAGACGGCTGGACGGCGGTATTTCACGCCAACGCTCGTGACCACCAAGTACACGCCGCGCTTCTCGACCTCGGAATATGGCAAACCCAACTCCTCGAGGAACGCCACGCGTCCCATCTCGAGCCAGATCACGTAATTGCTGTGATGCGCGATGCCCATCGCGTCGGTTTCTGCATAACGAACCTTGAATTGCAGTTGGGATTGCACCGCTTTTTTCATAAGATTTTTTTCATACAAAACTGTTCGCCGCATCCAAAAACTCGAGCAGCGGCGTGCGTTTCATCCGAACCTCTCGGGCGATGGCGCGTTGCAACAAGCCTTTCGCGCCGTTCAACGCCTCGAGCATGGGGGCAACCTCGCCCAAACCCGACACAAAAACTTTGGCGTTCATCAAATCGGTGCTGATCTGCACGCGGTCAATTGTGATCACAATTGGCAATCTGGGGTCGCTCAGTTCATGTATCGCGTTTGATAAAACCCGAGCGATGGTGGATTCAACTTGCGAGGTGCGCTGGCTCATAAAATAGCTCTAAGCTTTAAGCCACAAGCTCCAAGCTCGAGATTCCTGATGCCAGAAGGTTTAAAAAATGGCTGAAAAGAAGTTGCTTTTATTGCAATGAAACAAAAAGAATTTTGCTTAAAGCTTAAAGCTTGGAGCTTATCGCTGCCCTTCATGATGCCCCGCCCACACGCCTGATGACACTGGCAACCGATTCGGCAAGTTCTTTGATTAAACTTTCGCTCGGACCTTCGATCATGACGCGCACCAGCGATTCCGTGCCGCTGGGTCGCAAATTCACCCGTCCCAAGCCCGCCAGTTTTTGTTCGACCTCGAGCACGGCTTGTTGAACGTCTTTGTGTTGAGAAATCCCGTGCTTGTCGGCAACGCGCACGTTGACCAGGGTTTGCGGGAACAGCGGCATCTCGTTGCGCCACTCGAGCAGGCTTTTAGCGCTTTGCCTGATGGCTTTGAGGGTTTGCAGCGCGGTCATGATGCCGTCGCCGGTGGGTGCCGCGTCCAAAAACAGGGTGTGACCGCTCTGTTCGCCGCCCAGGGTAAAGCCTTTCTCGAGCATCCGCTCCAAAACGTAGCGGTCGCCGACGTTGGTGCGCTCGAGGTTGATGCCGTGCTCGCGGAGTTTGACTTCCAAGCCCATGTTGCTCATGAGCGTGGCGACCACGGTGCGTTCTTTGCGGGTCACGCCGTTGATGTAAAGTACGTGGTCGCCGTCGACCATTGCGCCGCCCGAGTCGACAAACAGGGCGCGGTCGGCGTCGCCGTCGAAGGCGATGCCGAGGTCAAACCCAAGGTCTTTGACGGTTCGCTGCAACACTTCGGGGTGGGTGCTGCCGCAGTTTAAATTGATGTTTTTGCCGTCTGGCGTGGTGAAAATCGTGAAAACATCCGCGCCGGCGCGTTGAAAGACTTTGGGAGCAATGTGAAATGCCGCACCGTTGGCGCAGTCGAGCACAATTTTGACGCCCGTCAAATCTGGGGCGTGACTGAACAAGAAGTCGCCGTACAGGTTTTCGGCTTCGTGGTAATCCTTGACCGTGCCGAGTGCCACGCCCGTCAAGTCCGAAATGGGTTTCTCGAGGTTGGCTTCGATTTCGTGCTCTAAAGTGTCGGAGAGTTTTTCGCCGTTTGCGCCGAAGAATTTGATGCCGTTGTCCTGGTAGGGGTTGTGGGAGGCGCTGATGACCACGCCTGCGGTTGCCCCAAGTTGACGGGTCAGGTAACTGACCCCAGGGGTTGGAATGATGCCAATGTGAATCACATCGACGCCCTGGGCGGTCAAGCCTGCCGCCAGCGCCGCCTCGAGCATGTCGCCGCTGCGCCGCGTGTCGCGCCCGATGACCACGCTGGGTTTGCGCGACTGGGTTTTGAAAACCTCGGCAGCCGCTTTCCCGAGGTTTAGGGTCCAAGTGGCGGTCAGTGGGTGTTGTCCCGCGACGCTGCGCACGCCGTCCGTACCAAAAAATTTGCGATCAGCCATAAAAATTCCTTAAATGAGGGGTTTCTCGAGTGGTTCACCCGAGGCTTGAAGAGAGGGTCAGTCTATCACCTTGATTTTTGTGGCACTGGGTTTTGATGCAGGCGCGTCAGGGTTTTGAAAATTCGCCATCAAATGAAAACGGTGACACACGCGAGTTTCGCCCAAAGTTGCACTCGGGTTCGGGAAATGGATTTAGATTTCATGCTAATTTAATGAAGATTCTGAACTTGGTTGAACCATAAAACGGGCTTCACAGACCCTGAGACCTATTTTATTTTTTAGCTTTGCTCGGAAACCACTTGGAGGTGGTTGAATGAAGTATTCACGTTATACGTTGATGCTTGTAGTTGGTCTCACCCTGGGGGCTTGCAATCAAGCCGCGCCGCAAGAAATTGCCATCGTCGGCGATCAACCGAGCGCCAAGGCGAACCTCTCGAGTGCGAGCGGCTTTCAAAGCCTGATGCCGCTCAATGCCCTGCCGGCGGTCAACGACCAAATGGTCAACGAAACGCCCAAATCTTGGTTCGTCGAATTGAGCGGCAACCCGGAAGCCGACGGCGGCGTTCGCTCGAGCTTGGATTCAGAGCGGGCAGGCTTCAAACGCGATGCCAACAGCCAAGGCGTGAAATACGAGGTGCGCCGTTCGTACAGCGACTTGTTCAACGGTTTTTCGGTGCGGGCAAGTGGCAGCGAAATCGTTAAAATCTCGCGCCTGCCAGGGGTTCGGTCGGTTTACCCAGTCGGTCAATCGACGCTTCCCAAAAGCGAAGTGGTCTCCAACCCCGACCTTGCCACCGCCATCACCATGACCGGCGCGGACATCGCCCAGAACGAACTCGGGCTTGATGGTCGCGGCGTCAAAGTGGGCGTGATCGACAGCGGCATTGACCTTCAGCATCCAGACCTGGCGGGACGCATCACCAACCAATACGATTTTGTTGGCGACGCCTACAACGCCGACCCCAGCAGCCCAAGTTTTAACCCAGTGCCAACGCCAGACCCAATCGCCGACGATTGCGGGGGTCACGGCACGCACGTCGCAGGCATCATTGGTGCGAACGGTCAAGTCAAAGGCGTTGCCCCAGCCGTCAGCTTCGGTGCGTACCGCGTCTTCGGTTGTGAAGGCTCAACCGATGACGACGTGCTCTTGGCGGCTTTGGAGCGTGCCAAAGCCGACGGTATGCAAGTCATCAACATGAGCCTCGGGTCATCGTTCGGCTGGGCGCAATCGCCACTGGCTCGAGCCTCGAGCCGTCTGGTCAAAAAAGGCATTGTGGTGGTCGCCTCGGCGGGCAACAGCGGCGATTTGGGCTTGTACTCGACGGGTGGACCCTCGGCGGGCGAAGAGGTCATTTCGGTGGCTTCGTTTGATAACATTGCCGTCAGCTTGCCGTACTTTACGGTGTCCCCAAATCAAACCCATGTCGGTTACATCGAAGCCACGGGCGCACCGGCAGCACCAACCTCGGGCATGGCAGGCATTGCACGCACCGGTACGATCACCACCACCAACGATGCTTGTGCACCACTGGCGGCGGGCAGCCTGACGGGCAAGACCGCACTGATTCGCCGTGGCACTTGCTCGTTTTATTCCAAAGCCAAAAATGCCCAAGATGCGGGCGCGGGCGCCGTGGTCTTGTACAACAATGCGGCTGGACGAATCAACCCGACCGTGGCGGGCAGCCCAGCCATCACCATTCCGGTAGTTGCGATCACCCGCGAAGACGGGATTGCCATCAATGCGCTCTTGGACGCCGCAGCGGTCGATCAAACCTGGACCAACCAACGCGACGGATTCCCAGTCCCAACCGGCAACCTGATCTCGAGCTTCAGCTCTTACGGACTGGTGCCAGACCTCAGCCTCAAGCCCGACATTGGTGCGCCCGGCGGTCTGATCCGCTCGACCTATCCACTCGAGCTTGGCGGTTACGCCACCCTCAGCGGCACGTCCATGTCCTCGCCGCACGTGGCTGGCGCGGTGGCGTTGCTGTTGCAATCCAACCCCGACATCAAAGCCATCGACGTGCGCAGTTTGCTGCAAAATACCGCCAGCCCTCGAGCCTGGTTTGGCAATCCAACCCTCGGCTATCTGGACAGTGTGCACCACCAGGGCGCGGGCATGTTGCGCATCGATTCTGCCGTGCTCAGCCCAACCACCGTTTACCCATCCAAGCTCTCGTTGGGTGAAAGCGCAAACGGACCTGTACAAAACGAACTCGAGGTGGTCAATGACAGCCCAACTGCCGTCACCTATACCCTCAGCCACGAGCCAGCCCTGTCCACTGGACCCAATACCTACGCCCCAGCATTTGGCACAGGCTTTGCCAGCACAACCTTCAGTTCGCCGACCGTGCGCGTTGAACGCCGCAGCAAAGGCACCGTCAGTGTCACCATCACCGCCAACCCAGCCCTTCCTGACCGCAGCATTTACGGCGGTTACATTGTCCTGACGCCCGACAACGGCGGACAGGTGATCCGCGTGCCTTACGCCGGCTTCAAAGGCGATTACCAAGCGATTCAGGTGCTCTCACCAACCGCCTATAACTTGCCGTGGCTGGCAAAAGTGGTTGGCACAAACCTGGTCAATCAAACGGCTGGCGCGAGCTTCACGATGCAAGCTGGCGACTTCCCAGAAATCTTATACCACCTCGACCACCAATCCAGGCGCTTGCGATTTGACGTCTACAACATTGCCACGCCCAAAAAGACCTTCCTGATTGACGGCGCGGATTACCTGATTCGCAATTCGGGTCCAAATGGTTTCTTTGCGCTCGAGTGGGACGGCACCGCCACCAAAGACGCCGAGGTTGCCGAGAACGGTTTTGTCACGCCAGACCCCAAGAAGATCGTGACCTTGCCCAACGGTCAATACGCCATCAAGATTACCGTCACCAAAGCGCTGGGCAAATTCAACCGACCCAGCGACACCGAAACTTGGATTTCGCCCACCATCACTGTTGCCCGTCCTTGAGGGTTTAAGAATCTTGGTTTGTATCAAAACGCGCCTATCGATAAATGGTGGGCGCGTTTTCTATTTTGAACAGCCTTAACGGGATCGATTCTCGAGGGGTGCGTCCATAGATTGAGTATAAACTCCCTCAAATTTGGATTTCGACTGAATTTCCGCAAGCCCTCACCCCGTCGTTCGCTGCGCTCACAACGACCCTCTCCCGAATATTCGGGAGAGGGTGACGAGCCTCGGCGAGTCGGGTGAGGGCTGCTGGCGATTTTTGGCAAAACAGAAAATACGGCTGTCCTGAACGTAGTCATCGTTTTTGCTTAGATTCCTGTACCCAATCTGTGGACGTACCCTTTCTCGAGTTGGTCAAAAAACCAAACTCGAGAATTCATAAAAACCGTGTCTGACAGAATTTTCTCTCGTGTCACGCTCGTGTCACGCTCTATTTTGTATGGTACGGCTCGAGCAGGAAAAAGGGAGAAAATGATGGGTTACGAAAAAGCAACGACTCTGGTTGGGAAATTCCCAAAGAAGACTTCACCCCCGAAACTCGAGGAAGGTTGAACCGTTTCTGGAGCTTGAGACTGGTTTGGATTATAATATTTTTGGTCTGGTTGAGGCTCAACATGGTCGGTCAGGTTCATTGTTTGGCTTGAAGGCGCTCGAGAATTTAAGGTTCAAGGAGCTTATGTTGAACATTCGTCTTGGTTGGATTTCTTTGCTGGCGCTGGGCTTGAGTGCCTGCCCTCAAAATGCAATCCCAGCCGATCATCTGGTGTTGGTGTCTCAGGCTGGCTCGAGTACCCTGGCGGTCATTGACCCAGGCAGCGGTGAGACGATCAAACGAATTACGGTCGGTGGTTTACCGCACCGTTTGCTGGTGCTTGGCGACAAAGTTTACGCGCTGCTGGTCGGTTCGCAAGCCATTGCCGAAATTGACATCAAGTCCCTCGAGGTCACGCGCACCATGTTGACCGCAGCGGTGCCCAAAAATCGCAGCGATGGCAGCCTGATTCAGGGGCACATTGACCGAGACGCTTTTTCCAAAACCACCTGTTTTGCCTGCCACAACACCAGCGCCGAGGGCGTCAAACCGTTCGTGGTCGGTGAGCGCCCCGTGGGTTTAACGCCCTCGAGCGACGGCAGCAAACTGATCGTCTCGCACCTTCGCAACTCGAGGTTGAGTGTGCTGGACCGAAGTTCTGGCAGACTCGAGCAAAGCGTGATGCTAAGCCCAACGGGGACGGCTTCAGAATTGTCTGATGTGGCAAGCCTTGGGCAAAAATTGGTCGTGACCATGCGGTCAGCGCAACCGAGCACCACTCCTGGCGTGGTGCGTTGGTTAAACGCCGATACGCTCGAGGCGGTCTCGGAATTTGCGACTGGCAGCGACCCGAGTTTTATCCTAGCCATTCCCAACCGCGACAGTGCTTTGGTTTCAAATTTTGAGTCCAACACCGTCACCGAATTTAAGGCAGATGCCGCGCCCGTCTCGCACGAGGTCACCCCAGGTCCACTTGGCACACGGCACCTGCCGGACGGGCGAATTTTGACGCTCAATTATTACTCGAACAGCGTTTCAATTCTTGATTTGGTCAAAAACCAGAGCAGCACCTTCAAACTCGAGTTGGACAACCAAGAATTTGTCAATCCAACCAATGCCGCGCTCTCGCCAGATGGTCAAGTGGCGTACATCGTCTCGAGCGGGACCGACGCGCATTTGTTGGTGTTTGATTTGCAATTGCAACGGGTCGTAAAAGCCATAAAAATTGATGGTCTGAGTTTTGATGTGGTTGTGATTCCGCGCATTCCGTGACAGCTAAATAACGGCAATCGATCAGCTCGAGCTTCCCTCGAGGGCGCAAGTGTTTCAGGAGGTGGGTATGAAAAAGTTATTCGGTGCATGGATGCCGCGACTCGTCTTGACCCTGGGGTTTGGTTTGGTCGCCTGCGGTGGGGGCAGCAACCCTCCCCCTGGTCCGACGGACACTGGGGTGGTCGCCGGTTTGGTCACCGACATCAGCAACGGCGCAAGGTTGGCGGGCGTGAAAGTCACGCTGGTCGGAGGCAGCACCACGGTCAACACCGACAGCAAGGGCGAATTTGCCCTCAGCAACCTGGCGACCGGAACCATCAACTTCTCGCTCGAGAAGACCGGATTTGCGCCCAGTTACGCCAGCGCCGAGGTGGGCAACACCGCGCAGACGGTGCTGGTCAGTTTAAAAAAAGAAGGCTCGAGGCAGACGTATGATGCCTCGCAAACCAAAACCTTGATTCAACGCACCGAGGCTGGACCGTATGCCGTGATTTTCACGGCGGGCAGCTTGGACACCAGCGACACCAACCTCAAGGTTTCAATCACGCCGCTCGATCCGACCAAAGAACTTTCCGCCCTGCCGGGCGAACTGGCAACCAGCAGCACGCCGCTGTCGGCGGTGACCTTCGCCGAATTCACGATTTACGACTCGAGCGGCAAAAAAGTCAACCTCAAAGCGGGCGCCAACGCGATGGTCGAACTGCCCATTCCGGCTGATTTGCGCGTTCAATACCCCTTGGGGGCAATCATTCACTGTTATGCCTACAACCCGCAAACGGGCAAATGGGAGGATTTTGTCGAGGGTACGGTCGTCACCTCGAGCGTCGATAACAGCACCCCAGTGCTTCGCGCCCAGATCAGGCACTTCAGTTGGTACGGTGGCGCTCCAGAAGTCAAAAAGCAACGCTGCGCTCGGGTGAAAGTCCGCAGCGCCCTGACCGGCGCGATTCTCGAGGGGGCGAGGGTGACGGCAAGCCCTGGGCTGAGTGCCACCACCAACGCCAACGGTTCGGCGAACATCACCGTCGAAGACGGTGTGCCTGTGACCTTCACCGCCAGCCGAACCTATCCAAACAGTTACGTCGAGAATGGGATCATCGTGACCAAACCTGGCTTTCCTGGAAAGGTCATCGAGATCGGCAAGGTCACACGCCTGCCCAACATCTGGGTGGATGATCCAGGCAAACCCTGCACAAAACCCGCCGCCCAAACCCCTGAACCCCCCACCCGAGATGCCGCCGATGGTCTTGAAATCGTCATGGGACTTGCGCCCGACGCTGTATACCAAGCCTTTGGTCAACTGAACACCAGCGGTTTTTCCTTGATCTTGCAAAAAGGCATTCCCAACACCGACGGCGGCATCGACGAGCCTGAAGCCGCCGGAGGCGCCAAAATCATGCTCTCGGATGGCAGCACCAGTGTCAACCTGCAAGAAATACCTTCTGGGCAACCGAACGTTTCCACCGGTTATTACAGCCTACCGACGGTTGCCCCAACGCTGAGCATTCAACCAGGCGGGCGTTACACCGTGACCATCGACGGCGATGCCAACGGCACCATTGATGGTTCGGGTTCTGCCTCGGTGGTCGGGCACCTTGCCTTCAGCAACATTGTCCAGGGCGGACAATACACCGCCAACGGTTTTACGGTCGCCTGGACCGATTCTGGTACAGCCACGCCTGGATACAACGTCTTGTATCAGGTTCTGGCGCTGCCCAAAAACGCGCAACAATCCTCGAGTATCGGTTTTTACACCGGCTCGAGCCTCAGCGCCAGCTTGGGGGTGATCGATTTCGCCAATCCTGGTGGCTTGCCACAACCCTTAACGCCTGGCAATTACAGCATCTCTTTGACTGGTTTCAGCGGTGGTTTTGCCGCCGCGACCGGTTTTAGCCAAAGCGATAACATCACGGGCGTTGGGGTGAGCGGTCAGTTGTTCAGTTTCGGTTCGGTTCCGCAAGTGGACGTCACGCTGAAATAAGCCAGTCCTTTAAGGAATCAAGTGGTGAACTCGAGCTTCGAGTTCACCACATCATTTCTCGAGAGAAAAATCCCAAGCGTCACTTTTGCAACCCAAATTCCTCGAGCCAGTTAAAGTTCTTCTGAAAAATGCGAACAATTTATTGCACAAAACGCGCTATGATGCCTTATGTTTGAGGCGAAAACAGTCACTCCAGCTTGGATTCGTTCGCAACTGATCGGTGCAAGCTCGAGCATCACAACGCCGTTTGGATCAAGGGCGTTAACCTACGCCGATTATGTGGCGTCTGGGCGATCCCTCGAGTTTGTTGAACAAGTCATTCGGGAAAAAGTCTTGCCATTTTACGCCAACACCCACACCGAAGATTCGTTCACTGGGGCGCAGACCACGCACTTGGCGCACGAAGCCGCCGAGTACATCAAAACCCAAGTTGGCGCAATAGATTACAAGATTGTCTTCGCGGGTTCGGGGTCTACCGCCGCCATCAAACGCCTGCAAGACATTCTGGGCTTGAGCGTTCCCAGCAACCGCCGCGCCGCCATCCTTGCCGCCATGCCGCCGCTCGAGCGTCCAGTGGTCTTCGTTGGTCCTTACGAACATCACAGCAACGAGGTCTCATGGCGCGAAAGCCTTGCCGAAGTCGTCGAGATTCCCTTGTGCCCCAAAGGTCTGATTGACTTGGACGCGCTTCACGCCGCACTGACCGACTCGAGGTTCGCGGGTCGCCCCAAGATCGGGTCGTTCTCGGCTGCGAGCAATGTCACGGGCATTATTTCGGACACGCGTTCGGCGGCAAGGCTTCTTCATGCCCAGGGGGCGTTCGCATTTTTTGATTTCGCCGCCTCTGCGCCTTACGTCAAAATTGACATGAAACCAGGCAAGTTAGACGGTTACGATGCGATTTTTATTTCACCGCACAAATTCGTGGGTGGTCCTGGCACGCCTGGCATTCTGATCTTTAACCCTGCCCTGTACAGCCTCTCGAGTCCGAGTACCGCAGGCGGTGGCACGGTCACCTACGTCAATTCGGGCGAGCATTATTTTACCTCCGACATCGAAGCCAGGGAAGACGCCGGAACGCCCGCGATTACCCAGAAAATTCGTGCCGCACTGGCGTTTTGGGTCAAAAACGCCTTGGGCGTTGAAAACATCGAAAAACTCGAGAAACACTATATCCGCACCGCCATCAGCCGTTTAAGGGCACATCCCAAACTCGAGCTTCTGGGCAACCTCGAGACGCCACGGCTGGCAATCCTGTCGTTTTTGGTCCGTTGTCCCGAAGGTGGGTATTTGCATCCGCGTTTTGTGGTGAGGCTTTTGAATGATCTTTTTGGTATTCAGTCCAGGGGCGGTTGTGCCTGCGCCGGACCGTATGGGCATAAGTTGCTCGACATCGACGCCGCACACTCGGACGGCTACCGTGACGCCATTTTGGAGGGGTTTGAGGGCATCAAACCAGGTTGGACGCGCCTTAATTTTAATTCGTTCATCAGCCCCGAAGAGTTTGAATTCTTGCTGAGGGCGCTCGAGTTTGTTGCCGATGCTGGCGAGCGTTTTGTGCAACTGTACGATTTTGACTGGCGTTCGGGGGCTTGGAAACACCCGCTTGATATTGCGCCGCAAAGTTTGTTCTCAAATCTCGAGCCTGAAATCACCTCGAGCCAGACTGCCACAATTCCAGATTACGCGGCTTACCTCGAGTTCGCCCACAAGCTCGCCGCCAGTCTCGAGTTGACAGCCTCACGTCCAATCCCGCCCGAAGTCAACCCTGAATTGGTGTCCTTTAAACGCTAATCTTGCTCGAGTTTTAAAAACCGCCCTTTTTTGCTCGGTGACAAAAAAATGATCACCGGTTTCTCGAGTTCTGGGCGAAGTTCCAAACCCCATTCGATCACGATCAGCCGCGCCGTGTCCAAAAATTCGTCCAAACCCATGCGCCACAATTTTTGCGGACGCTCGAGCCTGTGGGCGTCAATGTGAATCAGTTTGCCCTCGGGTGTTGGATACTCGTGAATCAAATTATACGTTGGGCTGGTGACTTCGGCGCTCGAGCCTAAACCCCTCGCGATACCTTTGGTCAGCGTGGTTTTGCCCGCGCCCATCTCGCCCACCAGCAAGATCACGCTGCCACGCCCAAACCTGGCGGGCAGCGTTTCACCGAATGCCTCGAGTTGTTCGGCAGTCTCGAGGGTGTGCGCTTCGGTCATAACAATGATTCTACTTGACAATCAGAGGCTTCAAAGGAGTTTTCATGCTCCGTCAATACCAACTTCAATCCTCGTCTTCGTCGTAATCGGCATCTCCGCGCTCGGAATGGCTGAACGGTAAAACCTCATCAAGACGAAACTCTTGCCTTCCATTGGCAGGTCGGCTTTATCCTCGAGTTCATTGCTCGCCAGCGTGGCGGATTCATCACGCAAACCTGAGGTTTCTGCGGCAGTGTCGACTTGATCTTCAAAACTCGAGTCGATCAATTCTTGATCATCGTCGGTCGTTTTAACAGCTCAAAATCAAAATGCTTTAACAGGCTGAAGCCAGTGCCAAGTCGAAGATGCCCGCCCGCTTTTGAACCGAGGGTTGATAACCAGTAAACTCTAAGGCACACCAACTCGGCTGCTTGATCGGTCTGCTTCAGCCCAGAATCAGCTTCGTTTCAGTACAAACACAGGTAAACCTTTAATACTTTAGCCATGTTACAGCGCCTTGCATATTGGTTGACGTAAGCGCAAACTAAACCATGAAACCCTA
>CAXTTL010000111.1:0-15542 GCA_964247135.1 uncultured Deinococcales bacterium
GTCAATAGCCAAAAAAGGCGCAGTAATCTGCGCCTTTTTTATGGAGCTACCCCTAAAAGCGTGTTGACCCTCGAGAAACCAGAATGATTCTTTCAAAAACCTCAAAACTGTAGGGTGCGCTGTGCGCACCATGAACACGTAGATGACGGTGCGCACGGCGCACCCTACCAATACCTTTTGTTTTAAGAAAAACCTTTCATAAACCAGGGTCAACACACTTTGCGCCAGTCTCTTTTTATGTTGAGGTTTTATTTTGTCGGGTGAGATTCAAAACTCGATAGCTCGAGCAGCAACTGGAACAAACTCTTGCGAATGGTTTTGGTTTGGAGTTCCAAACTGACGGGTTCGAGCGTCTCAAAATAAAACCGTCCGTTGCTCGAGTCGTTGGCGTGGGCGCACAATCGCAGCACGGCTTCCTCGCCAATTCGTCCCTGGTGTTCGGAATGAATCGGGCGACCTTGGACGAAGAAAATAAAACTGTTTTGTTCGCCCAGTTGAATGCGAAGCTTGCCGGTGCTGTTCGATTTTGCCAGCCACTGCAAGAGGTTGAGTAAATCCGCATCGTCGAGCGAACCGCCAATCGAGGGTTCGCGGATGCTGCTCATCGAAACCTCAAAATTGACTTGACGCATGACCTCTTCGACCAGGCGCTTGGCAATCAGACTGATTTCGCTGACCGTACTCGAGGTGGAGAGCACCATGTCGTTGTTGTTGGTTTCCAAACCCTCGGGTTTGGCGTTTGCCAGCAAAATAAAGGCGGTGGCTTTTAGGGCTGGGTCGCCGCGAACGATCTCGTGCAAATCCGCGCCGCTCAAATCTGGCAACTCGAGGTCGGCGACCATCACGTCGGGTTGTGAACGCTCGAGGATGCTGGTGGCGTACATGGCGCTGGGCGCAATCTCGGCTTGAAAGCCTTCAAACTGCATGTCGAGCATTAGGGCTTTGGCACGAGCAACATCGCTCGAGACGATCATGGCTTTCATGCGCTGGCTCCAACGGCAACAGGTGCTCGAGGGCTTTGGGTTTCGTGGTGCGCACGGGCAAGCTCGAGAAAGCGCCGCAATTGGTTTTCATCCAGCGGTTTGTTGAAATATTCGCTGACGCCCAAACGCATGGCGAAGTCGCGGTGTTTGTCGCTGGTGCGGGTGGTCAGCATGGCAACTGGTACTGTCGCATAATTTGATCGGCGGCGCAACTCCGAGAGCAATTCAAAGCCGTTGACGCGCGGCATTTCAAGGTCGGTGATGACCGCCATGAAGTCTTGGCTGGCGAGCGCGTTGATCGCATCTTGACCGTCGGCGGCGGTGGTGACTTCATAACCCAGGCGGCGAATGATTTGCGAGACCACGCGGCGCACACTCAAGGAATCATCGACCAGCAAGACATGCGGCAAGGATCGGTCAATCGGCACGACAGCATTGATCAGCGTACTGCGCTCGAGCCTTTCCAGACCGGTTGGGTCGAGCAAAATCACCGCCTCACCGTCCGTGCCGACCATTGCACCCGAAACGTGTTTGATGGCGCTGAACGGTTCCTCGAGCGCCCGAACCAGGGCTTGCTCGAGTCCCAGGAAACGGTCGGCTTTGAGGGCGATGCGTCCGTCGGTCGTCTCGAGCACCACAATCGAAATGCGTTTTTCGCTGGTTTCTGATTTTGGCAGACCGAGCAGTTCGGCGAGGTCGAGCAGGTCGAGGCGCTCATTCTGGAAGTCGTACTTGGCTTGTTTGGGGTTGCTGGCTTCAAAACGCAACTCGCTGACCAGAACGCTGCGCAACGCGCGAACCGCCTCGCCAGGCAGGGCGTAACGCTCGCCGGAAGTCTCGAGCATCAAAACGTCGGAAATAATCATGGTGGCGGGAATCCGCAAGCTAAAGCGCGTCCCGAAACCAGGTTCGGTCTGAATGGCGACCTCGCCTTTGAGTTTACGGACGCTCGAGTACACGATGTCCATGCCCACACCGCGACCCGCACGGTCTGAAATCGTGCTGGCGGTGGAAAGTCCTGGCAGAAAGATCAACTCGAGCGCCTCCTCGTTGGAGAGCTTGATGACATCTTCGGCGCGGCGCAAACCCCTGGCGACGGCGGTCTGTTTGATCACGCCGACGTCCATGCCGTTGCCGTCGTCTTGAATGTCGATCACCAGATAATTGCCGCGACGCGACGCCGAAACCCGAATCGAACCGGCAATCGGTTTGCCGCGCCTCAAACGTTCTTCCCTGGATTCGATGCCGTGAACGGCGGCGTTGTTCATCAGGTGAATCAAAGAGTCCGCCAGACCGTCGAGCACCAGATTGTCAACCTCAACGTTCTCGCCAGTCAGCTCGAGGTTGATGGACTTGCCGAGTTCGTTTGCGGTCTGCCGAATCTGACGCCTTAAGCGCTGGTAAAAGCGACCCATCGAAACCATGCGCAAACGCCCAGCCTCGAGCCGCAAATTACGGGTGGTGCGTTCAAAGCTGGTGGTTTCGCGTTTGAAGTTGAGCGAGAGTTTTTGAAATTGCTCGCCAATTTCGCCCAAGTCCGCCGTCAACTCCGAAATCCCTCGGGACATCAGGGACAGGTCGTCGTAACGGTCAAACTCGAGTTCGGAGAAGGCACTTTGCACGTCGGAGCCGACATCGCCCTCGACCCGTGATTGTTCGGGTTGGGTTGATTCAGGGTTTTGAGCTTGGGCTGATACCCCCATCGCGCTCAAATCGCTGGTTTGTAACCTCGAGTCGCCGTAACGCAACGAGAATTCGGTGGCGGCTTGCAACAGACGCATTCTTGAGCTTTCAAGTTGATCTGAAAGCTCGATAAATTCGTTGCTCATGCGGTCCAGTCGCGCACGGGTCAGCAGCACCTCACCAGAAATGTTCATGACACTCTCTAAACGGTTGATGCCAACCCGAATCGTGGCGATGGGCGCGGCGGGTTCTTTGACGGGTTCGCTGGCGACCGGCAACATTGGTGGCAGATTCGACTCGATAAAATCATCGTTGGTGGCATCAATAATCGATTCCACACCCAAGAGTTCATCGAGCTGCCCTTGGGTGTCGCGCATCGATTGCTCGAGTTTGGTCTCCCGACCCTCGGCGGTGTGCAGCATCATGCTGAGGGTGTCCGTGCCTTGCACGATGGCTCTGGCTATCGGTTCAGACCAGGCGCTCGTGCCGTCGCGGACTTTGACCAAAATATCTTCTAAGCGGTGCGCCAATTTCCCGACGGGCTGGCAACCCACGCTGTACGCCGCGCCTTTGATCGTGTGCATGGCACGAAACACGGTGTTGACCGTGTCGCTCGGGTCACTCGGGTCAAAGCGTTCAATTGCGGCGGGCACGCTTTCAAGATGCTCGAGCACTTCGGGCGCAAAATACTCCCAGACTTCGGGGTTTTGGGCAAAATACTCGCGCAATTCTTGTTGCAAGGTTTTGCGAACCGGCATCTGCTGGGCGCGGGTAAAATCGGGCACGAGCGCCAAGTCTCGAGCCGTCGCCAGCTCTTCGGGCGACTTGCGGGTGAAATTGCTGGTGCCCGCCTTTAAAAGCCTTGCCAGCAATTCTGGACCGCCCAGACGCGCCAGTTCCAGCCCAACTTCGCCCTCATCGCCGCGCTCAGAAATTCGTTCGAGGGATTCGGCAAAAATCGCGCCGCAGGTTTGGGCAAATTGATTGCACAAGTCCTGTTGCGAGCCTGTGAACTCTGGGGCAGATTCAAAAACGCGCTCGAGCAAACCCGCCAGGTTTGCGATTTCGGGAAATTGGTACATGCCCGCCGAACCCTTCAGGCGGTGCGCGGCGACCACCAACTTGCGAGACTGCACCGGATCGGGCAGCAATTCGCTGGTGCGTTCCAAGGTCGAAACCGTGTCCCAGGCTTCGGTCAGGAACATATCGAGCATTTCTGTTGTGGGTGTTGACATCATGTTCGGACTTTCTTCACGCTGGCAATTGGAATCTCGAGAGGCTCTTGTTCAATTGCTCTGCCAGGGCACGCAAGGTTTCGGCGGTGTTCTGACCCTCCAAGCTGGCGCTTTGGGTTTGCATGGCGCTGGAACTGATGCTGGACACCGCCTCACGGACTTTTTCGACGCTTCGTGCGTGGTTTTGAGCTTCACTCGAGATACCCGAAGCGTCCGCTGCCGATTGGGTTGCCAATTTTGCGATTTGGGTCAACTGCACACCCGCCTGCGCGGCGACGTTGTAACCCTGTTCCACCTGTCCCGCACTGCCCTGCACACGTTCCACCATGTTCTGAATGTCGCTTTGAACGGCTTTGACGATGTTTGCCACCGCCTGCGCCGAACGCGCCGAGTCGTCGGCAAGTTTACGAACGCTGTCCGCCACCGCCGCAAAGCGCAAACCCGCCGCGCCCGCGCCCGCCGCCTCGAGCGAGGCGCCCAGCGCCAAGAGGTTCGTTTGACTCGAGATGCGTGAAATGGTGCGCACGATCTCGCTGATCTCACTTGATCGCAGCGCCAAAGTGTTCATGCCGGTGGTCAGGCTGCGCACCTGATCCCGAATGTTGCCAAGCTCGGTTTGGGTGGCGCTGACCGCCGCCTGACCCGACTGCGATGCCAACAGGGTTTGCTGCGCGACCTGGGCTGTTTCCTGCGCACGGGTTGCCAAACCACGAATCGCGTTCGTGACCTCGAGCACCTGGATGTTGGTCGATTCTGCGGTATTGGACTGGGTTTGGGCGTTGGAAACAATGCCCGAAGAGGTCTTCGTCATCGAGGTTGCCGACGAACCGACCTGAACGGCGGCGCGCTGCACGTCTTTCAAGAGATAACCGATTTCGTCGGTCATCAGGTTGATGGCATCGACCACGTTACCCAGCGCATCCTCGGAAACTTTACCGCGCTGGGTCAAATCGCCGCCCGCGATGTTCATGGCGACATCCAAAAATTCTGAAACGTTTTGTTGAAGTGCCAAACCGCGTTGACGTTCGTCTTCCTGACGAGCGATGAACTCACGCAATTGAACCACCGAAGTTCCCAAAGCCCGCGAAACCGTGCTGATCTCATCGCGCCCTGGCAAATCCGCCACCGCCTCGAGATTGCCTTCACGCAAGGACTGCGCCTGGGTCTCGAGCCTCGAGAGGCGCGAGGTGATCGAACGTGAAATGATGAATGCCAAGATCAAACCGAGCGCAACACTGATCAGCAAGCTTAAACCGATTTGAATCAGTGTACGTTGATAAATGGCTTGCGATTCCTCAGTGGCAATACCTGCCACCTCGTTTGCCGTTCCCAACAACGTCTGCAAACCAGCTCGAGCTTCCCCTGCGCGTCTGGTCGCACCCTCCGCCAGTTGAGTCAGCGGTTTGCCTTTTTTGACCGTTTCAAGAAAAGCGTTGATGTCTGAATTGGCATTGTCATAGACGGCAGCCAAAGAGCCAAGTGCAGACTCCTCGGCTTGCATGGTGTCTTGTCCAACTCGAGCCATCAGATTCGATCTTTTGTTGATTTGCCAAACATCTTGGTACTGTTTAATGGCAGTTTTAATCACCAGATCGTTGTTGTTGATTTGTTCAATATAGGTATCTCTCACCGATTGGTTCGACGCGACAATGCTATCTCTTAAGATCAGTAAAATACGTTGAGTATCAGCAAAAGCCGTATTCGCCTGATTTAATTGGTCAATGCTCGGCAAGGTAACTTCCGCGAAGTTGGACAATTGGTTTTTAAGACTGTTAAAACCGATAAAAACCGAAATGGCTGTGACCAAAATACCCAAACCCAGAGCCGCCACAATCAAACCCAGCTTGGGTTGCAACCGCAAATTGTCCAACCAGTTCGCGGTTTGTCTTGGACTTGTGCTCGAGGTCTGGGCAAGACTTACCGAAGACCTTTGTTTTTCTGACGCCTCTTTTTTAGACTTTATACGCTGCATACAAAAACCTCTTTTTTGCTGCCTCTCCAATTTGAAACGCACTGTTTTGAAAACCTTGTGCAACTTCAATGAGATTCTTGCAGTGAGATTGCTAACCTCAAACCAAGCTCGAGTCAGGCGATCTGTTGGGGCTGGAAATCTTCATTCACATTTGGAATCACGGCATTTGCCAACAGTGGCACCACCACCGTAATCAATGCCACCAACAAGAACAAATCCAGCGAGAGCACGCCATCGCTGACAGAGGCGAGCGAGTTTTTTGCTTGTTCAGAAACATCAAATTGACTTGCCAGCATTCCAGTATAGTGCATCAAAGGAACCGCCAAACCGACCACCACCGTGACCAACACGTTGCGAAAGGGCAAATTCGCCCAGAGGTTGTTGTTCAGTAACCACAAACCCACCGACGACAACACCACGGCAACCAATGCCGACACGCCGACCATTGGCAGGCTCAAGGTCATTTCTGCCCCCGAGCGCAAGGAAAACATTCCGGTATAGTGCATCGCGCCGACGCCAACGCCGAGCAATGTGCCACCAAGAGCAATACGAAGCAGGCTGGTTTGCTGAACGCCGACAATACCAAACGCCAACCAGGCGGCAATAAAAATAAACACG
Organism: uncultured Deinococcales bacterium; assembly: GCA_964247135.1. GTDB lineage: Bacteria > Deinococcota > Deinococci > Deinococcales > JAAFIG01 > JANXTZ01. The sequence goes on from CAXTTL010000111.1 coordinate 6,492, forward strand.
ATAGACAATGCCGTAATCGGCAGGTTGTAAGCGACCAAAACGGGCAATTTCAAGGCTGCCATGCCGACAAAGTGCATGGTCCAAACGCCGAAACCGAACGACAATGCCCCGCCCAGTTGCCACTGCATCCGGTGACTCGGGTCGGTTCTCATGCGGTTCAGGCAGGTCAGCGCCGAACTCGAGGCGACGATGGCAACCAAAAACGAGAAAAGAACGAGAATTGGATCGTAAGTGTTTTGCAAATGGGTCATGAAATTACTCCTTACCAAACGAGAATGGATTTACGATGGCAACTGGAAGCGCGAGAGTGACTGAGAAAGTCGCTCGGAAAGTTGCACCAGGGCTTGCGCAGAATCTTTTCCCTGCTTGGATTCTTGTTCTGTTTGGCTTGCGGTGCCTGCCATCGACTGCACCGCCTTTGCCACGTTGTTGATCTGGTCGAGTTGATTGCGGGTGCTGCTGGCGATGGTCTGGGCGAAATTCGCGCTTTGGGTCGTCAGTGCTGAAATCTCTTGTAGACGCTGACCCGCGCCAGTCGCAATTTCATAACCCAACTCCACCTCTTTGGCTCCAGCCTCCACGCCAACCACCGCCGCCTGGGTTTCGGTCTGAATGGCACGCACCAGACTGGTCACACGGCTGGTGGCGCGTTCTGCCTCTTCGGAGAGTTTACGAACCTCGTCGGCGACCGTCGCAAATCGAGCACCTGCCTCACCCGCGCTCGAGGCTTCGACGGTGGCGTTCAGTGCCAGCAGGTTTGTTTGCGCGGCGATGCCCGAGATGGTCTCGACAATTTCTGAAATCTCGAGCGAACGGTTGGCGAGGGATTTCATACCGCGCGAAATGTTTTGCACCTCGCGCCTGATGTTTTGAATACCAACCAAGGTATCCGCCACGGCTTTTTGACCCGCCTGACCTGCCTGCAATGCCTCTTGCGCCGTCTGCGCGGCGACCTCGGCGGCTTCGGACATTTGACGCATGTTGGTGGTGACCTCTAAGGTTTGAGCCTGCGCCGAAGTTGAGATTTTGGATTGTTCTTGCGCTTCAAAGGCAATGCCCGTGGACACCTGCGACAGGCTGCTCGCGCCAAGGTTCACTTCAGAACTGACATTTTGCACATCCTTGAGCAAGTACCCAATCTCTTCGGTCATCAGGTTGATCGCGTCAACCACGTTTCCGAGCGCATCTTCGGTGACCCGACCCTTTTTGGTCAAATCGCCACCCGAAATGTCCATTGCCACCTGCAAGAAGTCAGACACGTTCTCTTGCAACTTCACGCCCTTTTGCAGCTCGAGTTCGCGCTCCACCTGCAATTCTTGCAATTGACCCAAGGACGTGTTGAATGCCTGAGCCACGTTACCGATTTCGTCCTGACCGACGACATTGACCCGTACACCGAAATTACCACTGCGCAAGGTGTTGGCGGCATTCTCGAGTTTTGCCAGGCGTTGCCTGGTTGAGGTTGCAATCAGCAATGCCAATATCAGACCAACCATCAAGACAAGTCCAGTCAGTAACAAATTACTTAAATTGGTTGAATTGTAAGTACGAATGGCATCGTCATTTGAAATACTGGCAAAATCTTTGTTTACATCAATTAATGCTGAAAATTGATCGGTAATAGCTGAAAGTTGATTAATTAATTCAGTTTTAAGGATTCGATTCGGTCTGCCAGCATTGACCGAATCGAAATACTTAGAGAGTTTCGTTAACACATCTGCATAATTCTTGTTGAGTGCCTCAAGTGTTGTAACTTCAGTTTTTTGCTTATCAAGTGCATTTGCTAACGCCAAAGTCGCCGTAAATTGAGGGCTGGTTGTGGTGACCCACTCTTTGTTGTACCTATCAAGTGCATTTTGCACAACTTTTTGAGCAACGTTGATTTCAGAAATGATTTTTGTTTTTGTCGATTGAGAATCAAGAGAAGCTTCTACTGTTTCTAGGTTTCGTTCGGTAATCAAAATGTTTTTCCGAGCATCGGTCAGCGCTATAATAGGAATAAGCATGAAATTATAAATATTATCGATTTGATAACGCATGGCTTTGAGACCATTGGAGTTTACAAGCGCAATTACCACAGTGCCAACAAACAAGACCAGAACAATCAGTGCAATTTTAAACAAAAACGGCAAATTGTCTAAAAGACCAACTCGAGCACCAACAGATTGTGCCACTGGGCGAAGCGCTTTATTTTCATATAATTTAGGGGTTTGCTGCATGTTATCTCCTCGAGAATTCAAAACTTAAACGCTCAGTTGGGCAATTGGAAACGTTGCAAAGATTGCGTCAATTGCTCTGAAAGCTTCACCAAACCCTGCGCCGAAACCTGCCCCTGCTGCGAGTCTGTTGCCGTTTGACTTGCCGTACCCGCAATTTCTTGTACGGCTTGCGCCACATTGTTGATCTGATGCACCTGCAAACGCGTGCTGGCGGCAATGTTTTCGGCAAACGCCGCCGATTGGGCGGTCAGCACCGAAATTTCTTGCAGACGCTCACCCGCGCCGGTCGCAATCCGGTAACCCTCTTCCACCTCTCGGGTTCCGTTCTCGACACCGACCACCGCCGCCTGAACCTCGAGCTGAATGGTTTTGATCAAACCCGTAATTGAGAGTGTGGCTTTGGCGGCGTTCTCGGCAAGGTTACGAACCTCATCGGCGACAATCGCAAAACGCGCACCGGCATCGCCCGCACCGGACGCCTCGATGGCGGCGTTCAAAGCGATCAAATTGGTTTGCCTGGTGATCTGGGAGATCGTATCGACAATCTCAGAAATCTCGAGCGAACGGTCCGAGAGCGATTTGATGCCCTTGGAAATATTCTGCACCTCACGGCGAATACCCTGCATTCCTTCCAGGGTTTGCAACACCGCCTGTTGACCCGCCTGTGAAGCCTCGAGCGCCTGGCTTGCCGACAACGAGGCTTTTTGGGCATCGTCTGACATCAAACGCATCGAGGTGGTGACTTGGGTGGTTTGTTCTTGGGCTTGACGCGCGATATCGGTTTGGTTCTGGGCACCAACCACAATGCCTCTGGACACTTGAGTCACGCTGTTTGCACCAAGGTTCACCTTGGTGGTCGCGTCTTGTACGTCTTTGAGAAGATAGCCAATCTCTTCGGTCATCAGGTTGATGGCGTCAACCACGTTGCCGAGCACGTCCTCGGTGACCCGACCTTTTTTGGTCAAATCGCCGCCAGAGATGTCCATCGCCACGTTCAAAAAATCGCCGATGTTGGATTGCAACTGAATGCTGCGCTGACGTTCCTCTTCTTGACGACCCAAGAAATCCCGAAGTTGCAAGATCGAGTTGTTAAACGAACCCGCCAGCTTGCCCAACTCGTCTCGAGAGCGCACCGGAATGAGCTGCGACAGATCGCCAGCACCAAATTTTTGCACCACCGCGCCGATGTCACCCAACGGCGTGGTGATTGAATTGATCACGATGCCCGTGAAAAGCAGCGCCAGCAGGAAAAGACCGATCAGCAACAGCAAGTTTGCCAAACCCGAGCGCTGCAAGTTGAGCGTGCGTTGCAAGAGGTTTTTTTGCAGGGTTTGAATGCCAAAATTTGCCATGTTTTCGTAAGCGACAATCGTTTTGGCAAAGGAATCATAATATTCTCTGGGCGCCCTGGCAAAACTTAAACTTTCAATCAAATCGAACTGAGCCGCCCGCAAGCCCGAAGTGGAACCCAAATCGAGCGGTTGCAAACGCGTTTCCAAATCTGGACGCAACGACGGATTTGCCAGAGCAATGTCTTCGATCAAACGAGAAACACTGGCAAAACCTTGTTTTGAACGGTCAAAATAACCTGCCAAAGTGGTGCGTTGCGTCGGTGTGCCGCCGCGAGCCTGCAACAAATTCGAACCGAACGTTCGCAAGGTACTGAAGGCTTCAATCGATGTCGGGATTTGATTGATCAACAGGTCTTGGATCAACAACGAATCGAGTTCTGACTCGAGCGTCAAACCCGAAGTACGAGCCAAGCGACTGAAAATGGGCATAAAGCGCGTTTCGATAAAATCTGTTTGCACCTCGAAGGTTCGCGTCGTTTTCATGGTTGGGATTTCACCCTTAACGGCAACCCAAGCGGACTTTAAATTGTTTAAAAATTCTGCCAAGCCAAATTCATCTCGAGCTTGGGTGTTTTTTTCGATCAAATTGTCAATCTCGAGCGAGATTTGATCTGACTTTGGTTGCATGGCAGACAAATCTTTGCCCTCGGCAGCCAGCAAACCAGACTCGGCACGGTGCGCAACCAGTAACGCGAACATGTTGGACAAATCCTGAAGCACCACCACGCCTTTGGATTCTTGGGTCAAAATCCTGGTCGATTCGTTTTGGCGCTGCAAGGTTTGAACCACAAAGAACACCAGTGGCAAAGCCAAGAGCAGCACGATCAATGCCAATTTGATTGAAACAGGCAAATTGGCGAAATTGAATTCGCTTCTTGGTGCCTTCAGTTCAATCGTTGCTCGAGTATCGGTGTCGACCAGCGCAGACTTTTCGGCACGTGGGCGACGGGGTTTAATTGCGTCCATCAGGAACTCCTTTACAATGGCTCAGGCTTGAGCCAACTCGCGTCCATCAATTCGTGCCGCCAACGACCGTACCAACTTGGCGACATCCAAAACATTGACAACCTGTCCTGCCACCAACGTCTGCCCCAAAGTTAAAGCCGAAAAACGCGCGTCAAGCACAGGCTCGAGTTGCGAGGGCACATCATCAAAACCTATCACTGCATCGATCACAAAAGCCATGTGCTTGGATTCAAATTCGATTTGCACCGCAAGTTTTGGCTCAGCGGTGCCCGTTTTAAGCCCCAAAGTTCGTTCGATTCGCACCAACGGGAAAATTTGTCCGCGCACCGCAAACAAGCCCAGCACATCTTCAGGCGCTCGAGGGACGCGGGTGATGGTTTGAAGCGTATGAATCTGACGGGTGTACTGACCAGGCACGGCAAACAAAACATCGTTCAGCTCGAACAAACACGCTCGAGCCGAGGCTTTTGGTTTGCTGGCGGCACTGTTCATTTGCTTGTCAAATTCCTGACCACGCTCAACAAGGCGTCCGTTGTGTAGGGTTTGGTCAGGTAGTCGTTCGCGCCCTGACGTTTGCCCCATTCGATATCGGTCGGTTCTTGCTTGGAGGACAAAATGCAAACTGGAATGTTTTTGGTGGTTTCGTCGCGCCGCAATTTGCGCAAAATTTCGTAGCCGTTACGCGTTGGCATGACCACATCCAATAAGATCAAATCTGGTTGCTCAGCACTGGCGAGTGCCTCGACGCCGTCACCATTGACGCAGGAAATAGACTGATGCCCACCGGCAACCAAAACGGATTCCACAAGTTTCAACTCTGCCAGCGAATCATCACAAACGATTACTTTAGCCATATTCAAACTCCCTCTTGATCGTGGCATCCCGCCACAAGTTGTCTTGAAAAACGTCCTACCACCCTGAACTTAGCACCCCAAAGACAATCGAGACGTGGAAAATGACCAATGAAAAACATGATTGGCTCACACTTCCAAAATAGCTTCCGTTTCGCCCCTGATGCAAACGTTTGCATTTGAAAAGTGAACTCGAGGTCAGACAAAAAGGTCTAACTTTGAGCATTTAGGTCCATGTTTTCAGTTAAGCTTTCAGGACAGCAAAAAGGGTTCGATACGATCACGCATCGAACCCAGAAACTTGGGTTTTCAATCTTTAGTTCAGCAATTCAAAAATGCCTGCCGCACCTTGCCCACCGCCGACGCACATCGTCACCATGCCGTAACGCCCACCGCGCCGACGAAGCTCGTGAATCAGGGTCGCGGTCAGTTTCGCGCCCGTCGCCCCGAGCGGATGCCCAAGCGCGATTGCGCCGCCGTTGACGTTCAATTTCTCAAGCGGAATACCCACCGTGCGAGCCACCGCCAAGGCTTGCGCCGCGAATGCCTCGTTCAGTTCAAACAAGTCAATGTCTGAAAGCTCGAGTCCCGCCAGTTTTAAGGCTTTGGGAATCGCTGCCACAGGACCAATCCCCATGATCTCAGGGTCAACCCCAACCGCCGCGAACGAAACAAACCGCGCCATCGGTTTTAAACCCAATTCTGCCGCCTTGCTCGCGCTCATGATGACACTCGCCGCCGCCCCATCCGAGTACGGACTCGAGTTGCCCGCCGTGACGCTGCCACCCTCACGAAACGCGGGACGCAACTTGCCCAAACCCTCGAGCGAGGTGTCGCGCCGCAAGAGTTCATCGGTGTCAAACTGCACGGTTTCCGAAATTAATTTTGTCCCTTTGAGTTTGTCCACCCGTACAGGCACACTGACAATCTCATCCTTAAATTTTCCAGCATCAATCGCCGCCGCCGCTCGAGCGTGAGATTCCACCGCGAACGCATCCTGATCGGCTCGAGACACCCCGTACTTGTCCGCGACGTTCTCGGCGGTGTGACCCATGCCGATGTACGCCCCAGGGCGCGAATCCACCAGTTGCGCGTTGGCGCTAAAATGAAAGCCTGACATGGGAACCATGCTCATGCTTTCCGCACCACCCGCAATCAAAACATCATTCATGCCTGAACGCACCGCCTGCGCCGCCATCGCAATGGTCTGCAAACCCGAGGCGCAAAAACGATTGATCGTCACACCCGCCACCGAGTCTGGCAACCCAGCCTGCAAACTCGAGAGACGCGCAAAGTTAAGCCCTTGCGAACCTTCGGGCATGGCGCAACCCAAGTAGACATCCTCGACCAATGCTGCATCAATTCCAGCTCTCGAGACACTTTCTTTTAAAACCAATGCCGCCAAATCATCGGCTCGAGTGTTGGTGAGTGTTCCTTTTTGCCCACGACCTACAGGCGTGCGAACGGTGGATACGATTACGGCTTCATTCATGGTTAGATTCCTTTTCTGCCAAACTTGATGATCTCAATATAGACTCTTGATAAATTTTTTCAATAAGGGGTTCGATTTTTATACGTTCTTTTGATTTTTCTTTGACATTAATTATGTAACTAAAGCTATCAGAAAAAGACTTCCCTAGGTTACTATCGGAAATCTTAACCGTAATTGAATAATTTCCAAAAATTCCAACACTACAATCTGTTTTTTCAGTATAATTGATTGTAACGTAATGATTAAATTCATCATCCAAAATTGGAAATTTCTCTCTAAGCGAGGTAAGTGGTCCTTCTATGACAATTCCACTATTTTTAAAAGCGTCAAAATTAATTGAATCAGTAAGAAGCAATTCTCTAATGGATTTTCCAATTGGGTCTTTCAAGTAAATTTCACCGTGTTCAAGACAGGTAATTTCGTAGGCAATTTTTAGTAAACCTCGAGTAATCTGTGCCAAATTAAGATCAAACGTAAGTTTCATCCTGCTAATTTTTTTCTTTTCTAAAATTTTTATATTACTTAAATCTATGATTTTACCTTTCTTTAAGTATCGATCTTGTGTTTTTTTTAACATTTTAGGAAATTTTAATTCATCAGACATATCAATTTCAGCAAATAATTTAAAACTTCCATCACTTTTTTCAGTGATTTCCAATCTTGGAACAACATAAAAATTTGATTTTCCATCTTTACTATTTCTACTATGTATTTTTGTATTTGGATCATCTGCTGATTCAAGGTTTTCCATCCACTCTGGTAATGAACCGCTTCTCTCCTTTAAACCGAGTCGCCTTCTTTTCATCTTACAAAAAAAGGAGTTAATTAAAGGTGCATCGACCCTTCTTCCTAAGTGATTGTTACACTTTTCACACATGTTGTAGATTAGTATATTCCCACCTAGAGTTTCTGGGAATATATGCTCTTTAGATTTTAGAGAGTTTTTAAATTCTCCAAGACATAGAATACAGGTAAACAAATCTTGGTCGAATTTTGTTTCGATTTTTTCCATTACTGCGTCCTATCTATAAACTTCGCGTCTGTGTCGAATCGCAACAATTTCGATCACTCGAGCTTTGGTGTCTACTTCGTACAAAATGCGGTAATCGCCAACTTTGACCCTGTATTCGGAACGATCTGTCAACTTAATAAACCCGTGAGGGAATGGATTCTCGAGCAAGGCGTTTATGGCTTCAGTCACTCGCAATTCGATCTGTTCGGGTAAGGCAAGTAATTCTTTTTCTGCACTGCGTTTGAGTTCAATGCGGTATGAATTCACGATTCCCCGATTTGATTTTTACGTTCTTGCAATTTGGCTTTCACGCTTTCCCAAGAAACGGTTTCTTCATTGCGTCGTTCAGCAAAAATAGCCCTGTCTTCGTTGTCTTCTAATGCCTCGAGCAGCGCCTTGTACTCGGCGGCTGGAATGGTTACTTCAACTTCGTTTCCTGCCTCGTCGTAAGTAATTTTTGGTTTGGTCATTGCTGTCATGTTTCACCTCTTCCTCGAGTGTAGCCGAAAATCAATTTCTCAACGGTTTGCCTGTCTTCAATGTGTGCGCGATTCGTTCTTGCGTTTTCTTCTTTCCCGTCAAGGTCAAAAACGCTTCCCGCTCGAGGTCAAGCAGGTATTGGGTGCTGACTTGCATGGTGCGGTTGGCTGTCCCGCCACACAAGATTTTCGCCAGGTGTTTTGCCAGTTCCGCATCGTAATCAGAAGCCTGTCTCGAGAGTTTCAGCGCATCAATGCCAACCATCAAGTTCGCGTATGCCGCCTCACCCAGCGCGGGAATGTCAACTCGAGGTTGCGGTTGAATGTAATTTGGTGCCAACTCGAGCACTTTTTGTTTGGCGTCGGCAATCAATCGGTCACGGTTCATGGTGATCCCGTCTGAGTTGCGCAAGTACCCCAAAGCTCGAGCCTCCAACGCGCTGGTGCTGGTTTTGGCGAGCGCGATTTGCTCGAAGGCTTTGCGAATCGCGGCAAATCCGTCTTCGCCTGGAAGCAGCGCGTCGGTAAAACGCGTGACCATTTCAGTGGTGCCACCACCAGCAGGAATCAGTCCGACGCCCATTTCGACCAAGCCCATGTAGGTTTCGGCGTGGGCTTGCACGTGGTCGGCGTACAGGCTCATTTCTGTGCCGCCACCGAGCGCGAGGCTGAACGGTGCG
>CAXTTL010000112.1:0-15500 GCA_964247135.1 uncultured Deinococcales bacterium
GAGGTGCATCAGCACCACTCGGTCTTGGAGTGGTGTTTGCTGGCTGGCTCGAGCATACATCTGGTGCAGGTTGACGGCAGGTTCTTGGCTGATGATGACCTCGCCGTAGCCTTGGGCGAGGAAATCGACTTTTTGCGTCTCGAGTGCGGCGCGTTGCAACTCGGCAACGATGCCCAGGGACGTGAATTTGTGGGCGTTTGGGTAGAACATGTGCTCTTCGATTTCGCCGCCCGCCGCTTTGTACTGCTCGAGGGTGAACAGCGCCGATCCGAGGCTGAATTCGCTTTGCAACATCATGCCGACGATGTATTCGCCGCGCATTCCCAGGTTGTAACGGTTGCCTTTGAGGAAATCGTCCTGTTTGGCGAAACTGCCGACGCTGAGGGCCTTGAGCTGCTCGAGCGCGATGATGCCCTCGCGGTAGGCGGCTTTGGCGATGGGGCTGCAGTCAAAGGCCAGGGTCATCAGGGATTTGAGGGCGCTTTCGCTCATGCCGTTTTGTTTGGCGAGTGTTGCCGGGGTGACGCTGGTGAGCAATTCGGCAAAGGCTTCGGCTTGGTCGAGTGGGTCAACGTCCTCGCGTCCGTTGTTTTCTTCGATGGCCAGCAAACGGGCTTGTGAGTCGTTGGCGTTGATCAACCGTGTGCCGACCAAGAAGTTCTTTGGCAGCCAATTTTGTTCTACCGCGTACTCGATGGCGAGCAGTCTGCGGTAGCCGTAGATGACCAAGAACTCTCCCCTGTTCGTCGGATGTGGGCGGATTGCGATGTCGTGGCGCAATCCGGTTTTGGTAATTGACAGGGCGAGTCCAACCAAGCCTTTGCGGCTGGTCTTGCGTCTGGGGTTGTTGTTGGGTTCGCTTTTGATCTTCTCGAACGGTGTCAGGACGCGGACTTCTTTGAGTTTGAGAACGTTGAGCCGGTCTTTATCTTTCTTGGCAAGGGCGGCTCGTGTGACGGTGCGATTGTGGAATCGGACGATGTCGTTTTCGATGGGTGCTCGAGTCAACGCTTGGTAGACGCCATTGAAGGTGTCGAGGGCGGCTTCGTCGTCGAAGGTAAAGCCGCAAAGCAAATCCGCCTGTTCGCCGTCTTCGGGTTCGTCGAAGGGAATGGCGCTCATGCCCATGAGCCAGCCACGAAGTTCGTCACCCAGAGCTTGGTCTTCTGGGAGGTCTATCGTGCCCAGGTTTTCGTCTTCGTCGAAGGCACAGGTCAAAAGGTGCTCGAGCGCTTTTTCGGAGAGGGTTTCGAGCTGGCTGGGCAGTTTGGTTTTGGTGTGGTTCATGGTGCTCCTGAATGAAAAAGCCGCGTCCGAGTAGACGCGGTACAGAGGGCGTTGGGCTTTAATCTCCGAGTTCGAGGTAACTGGGGTTGGCATCGTTGTCGAGCATGGCTCGCCAGAGTTCTTGAAGATCGTCGATCTGGGCGGAGAAGGGAATCGGGTCGTCTTGGGCGATCAGCCAGACGTTGAGTTCTTTGTTGATTGGGTCAAGGCTGAAGCTGACGTCCCGCAGACCGATCGGCAAGGTGATGGTCATGGTAGCGAAGAGTAATTGACGGTGGACGGTAAACCTTTGATTGAATCCTTTCAGTTCAAGCAGTGCGTTTGAGAGGGCTTGAAAGTCGGGGTGGTCACGTGGGTTGGCTTGTTCCATGGCGTCCTTTCTAGGCTTTACAGAGGTGGTTGGCGTCGTAAAAGGTGGTCTTTTGGTCGATGGTGAACTTGGCGATCAAACGGTTCTTGTCGTTGATGTAAAAGCCTGAGATCACCCCCTTCTTTTCGCTGTTTTTCAGGCGCACGGCGGTGTTGACGGTGAAAATGTTGAGATCACTCATGAAGCCGCCGTGTTTGATGGCGTCCTGGTATTCGGTACCGGTCGCATCGAGCGCCTGCTTTTGATAGCGCTCGAGGGCGACCTTCAAGCGGGCGATGGTGACCTTGTCGGTTTCGGTATGACCTTTTTTGCGGCGATCCGCTTTGGCGATTGCAAGCTCGAGGTTTTGCCAGGCGGTCAGGCACAGGGCGACTTGGCGCATCTGGCTGCGTTTGTGCTCGAGCTGGTTTTCCTTGTCAATTTTGAAGCGCAAAACTTCGAGTTTGGCTCGGGCGGCGACGGGGTCCGGGGCGAGGGCGGTCAGCATGTCCTCGTATGAGAGCATCTCGGAGTTGGCGATTTCTCGGGCGTTGCTTTCAAAGAGTTGTTCGCGCCAGCTTCGTTTGCCGCGCATGATGGCGTACAAGAGTCCGTCGAGTGTGCCTTTGGCGAGCAGGACATGGACGCGAACGCTTTGGTTGGTGTTGCCCTGCCTGGCGCCGCGTCCGTTGGTTTGATCCCAGGCTCCCGGGGACGGTGGGAGATCGACGTGAATGATGTCGGTCGTGCCGTGTTGCAGGTCGCCGCCAACCCCGAGTGAACCTCGGGTGGCGATCAGGACATCAAATTGTCCGTCGTTGTAGCGGTCGATGATCTCTTGGCGTTTGGCTCCTGGGGCGCGGCTGGCGGTGACGATGGCGATTCGTGCCTTGGGGATGCCGAGGCTCTCCATCTCCTGGGCGAGCCGTTCAAAAGCGTCGGGTCCTGGGGCTTTGCGGTTGGTGCGTCTGCCGTGTTCGTCGCGTTCGGCGGGTGCGCCCCAGTCGAGGAAGCACAACACCTGTCCGCCCGTTTTGACCGCCTCGCGGCTCAGGTAGGCGGCGTAGGCGTAGCGCGGGTTGAAACTGAAATTGTCTTGGGTGAAGAATGCTGGATCGAGCGCCAGCCCGCGCATGGCACCAAACAGTCTCAGTACCTCGGTGCCCTTGTCAAAGCGCGAGGCTTGCAGCAGGGCGTTGGCCTCGTCGCGTAGTTTCGAGTAATTGGCTTCCTGCAGTTCTGAGAGGTCAAAGGCGTGCTCGTGAATTTCGATGCTTGGCATCTCGAGTCCGACCATGCTGGCGGTGGCGTGGGTGATGTAACGGTTGAGGATGCCCCTCAGTTCGTGCATGTTCTTGAAGCTGGTGACGCCCGGTCGCACGGTCAAATTCCCGGCGAAATCGGGATAGATCACCGATTCGATCACGCAAAAGCGGTCGATGAATTGCTCCGTGCCGTGGATACCGATTTCACTGAAAGCTTCAGCGGCGATCGGTTTCAGCAGCGAGTACAGCTCGAGCGGGCTGTTGTCGGCTGGGGTGGCGGTCAGCATGAAGATTGGGGTGGCGGTGTTGTGGCTGATGCGACTGGTGTAGCGGGCTTTGACGAAATTGTCGAGCGCCCGTCCCGATTCGGCGCCCGAACCGATGAAGGCGAGTTTTTTGCCGAGCACTTGGGGGGCGATGTGCAGGTTGCGAAACACACCAGCCTCGTCGGTGATGATCGCATCGATGCCGAGGTCTTCCCAGTTGATCCCCTGAATCGGGTGCTCGACCTCGATCACGTCCATGACGTTGGATTCAAAGCGTGCCAGGTCTTTGGTGAACGAATAATCGCTTGGCTTCTTGTCCGCATTTTTGAGCTTGTGGTGTTGTTTGGTGCGGTCCAGCGCCTCATCTCGCATGACGGCTTTGAGGGTTTCGCTGCCGAGTTGGAGGCGGCGATAGGTTTCGTGGCTCATGATGCCGGCATCAAAGGCTCCGAAGCTGAGTTGCAAGAGTTTTTGGCGCATGATTTCTGGGGTGTCGTCGATGACCTGATCGCCGACCTTGGTGATGCCGATGATGACGATCCTGCGGTGCGGCAATGGCTCGACCACCTCGCGCAAGTATTTGAGCAGCAAGGGTTTGGGGACGGGGATGGCGACCCGGCTGGCCATGCCTTTGGAGAGCAGTCCCTCGAGAATCAAACCGGCAACCAGGGTCTTTCCCAAGCCGGTGCCGAGGGCGCTGACCCCGTTGCCGCGCTCGACGCGCAGGCTCGCCTCTTGAACCTGATAACGGTGGGGCTGCATTCCGCGCCAGTGGCTGAGGTCGAGCCATTCGGTCGGCTCGAGCGCCGAGGCGATCATGTAGCGGGAATTGTATTCGCGTTCGATTAGTTCGCGGTGCTCCAAGTCGGTGGCGACAAAGGTTGTGAAACTGGCTTTAAGCCTGGCTTGCTTTTCGAAAGCTTCGTCCATCGCAGCTTTTCGCCTGCCGAGGTATTTGGTTTTACTCATCTCTCCAGCGCCGTCGATCAGCTCGGTTTTAAACTCGAACCTCAAATATGACTCGAGCATTTTGGCGTCGCGTTCCGCCAGGGGTTTCGTGATTCGCAACGCACGGCGTTCGCTCCTGTCGACGATTGAGACGTGCCATTGCTGGTCGTATTCGGCTTTCAAGTGCGGGTATTCGGTTTCGATCCAAGCCTTGACGACGTGGCTTGGAATGAATCCCTCCCGTCCAGAGAGTTCGATGTCCTCGATGCTGCGCCACTGGGCGATGGATTCGAGTTTGGCGATCTGTTGCTCGAGTCTGGCTTGAATGGCTGGGTTGGTGGTGGTGTGCGCCTGGGCTTGGCTGAGGGCAGAGATGTGAAAGGCGTTGCCATTGGCGTAACTGCCCCAACTTTCCCAGGTGCCATTTGGGGTGAGTGCCAAACCTTCATCCTCGAGCAGTGTTTGCAGGGCTTGGTCGTAGGACCACTCGAGTGAGAACGCCACGTTTTCGGCGGTCAGGGCTTTGTGCCTGAGCAATTTGGCTTTGGTTGAATCAAAATCCCTTTCGCGCTCGAGCGTTAAGACCTTGGGTGTGGTGAGATCGGGGCTGAGGTCACCGTTTTTGGTGATTGCGCCAGTCAAAAGGTGCAGGCGCGGTTGGGCGCGGGTCAGGATTTGAAAGGCTTCGAGCTGGTGCGGGTTGCCGTGCTGAGCCAGAAAGTCTGCCGAGGCGCTCAAGGCTTTGAGCCTTGCCTCTTCGGTGATTTCGGGCGCGGCGTTGCCGTCGCGGCGAAACTCGAAAAAACGCTCAAGCCATTGCACGGTGCTTTTTGCGACGCGCAACAAGGGTGATTCTTTGGGGGCTGGACGCCAGATGTGCGCCAAGGTCGTGCTTTGACTGGTGTACCTGGCAACGATGTCCAGAACTTTGCCGCCATGCTCGGCTCCCTGCTTTAAAGGATAACCGCGCCCTTGAAGCCGTTTGACCGCCTCAATGCAGAGGGTTTGGACCCGTCCGTGCGCCCAATGGCTCTGCTCGAGCGCCTGATGCAGGGCACCGAAAGTCATTGGCGCTGGGCTGACCTCGAGCAGTTTGGTATGCGACATTTGGTCGCACGCCGCCTCGAGGTCGCCGTCGACGACATCCCGTCCGAAACGTGTTTCTTTGATCACACCTGCGGTCAAAAATTCTGGATGGGTCTGGAAGAATGTCCCCTGCAGGTAATCGCGCTCAAAGTTGTTGATGGCATGGGCCGCCGCGACGGCGATCGAACCGTAAGCCCGCGCCAGTTCCGCCAGAACGTCACCGACCTGCCAGGGTCGTTTCTCGAGGAACAGCACATCCGTCTCGAGTTTTGCGCCTGAGTCCTCGAAGGTCGAGTGCGGAAGTCGGTAAACGCCTCGCAACCTGGCTCGAGCCATCAACACGGCACGGTCAGCCAGGTGACGCGCACTGGAGGTATAACCGCTGGGCATGATCAGTGCCAAAATACCACCATCGTTCAGTCGATCCAAACTCGCCTCGAGAAAATACATTGGGTAATCCTCGAGGTCGGGCTTGTCATCCAATCGACGTGCCCCGCGAGCGCCAAACGGAGGGTTGCCGACGACCACGTCAAAGCGGGCGTGGGGGTCAAAATCTTCAAAGGCGCAATTGATGATTTTGGCGTCTGGGTAGAGCAGTTGGGCAATTTTGCTGGCGGTGGCATCGATCTCAACACCGGTCACCAGTTCGTTGTTGACCCAGGGGAGGAAGTTCCCGATTCCGCACGAACCCTCGAGCACGGTGACTTGCTGGTAATGGCTGGCGATGCCCACTTTTTGCCAAATGATTCTTGCCACAAGGTCTGGCGTGTAATATTCCTGGATGGCGGCGAGCGATGCTTCACCGCTTCCGGCTTGCAGGCTGCCGCGACCGGTGTAACGACGCAGGATTTCGCGCTGCTCGGGGCTGAGTTCGGTTCCAAGACTCAAGGTGTTTGCCAATTGGCTGGCTTGTGCGTTGGCGTCGAGCCGCTGATGCCTGGTGTGCGGAGTTTCCTGATGCAGCATGGGTGCCTTTCATGACATGAAAAAACCCACAACAAGTGTGGGTTGGTGGACAACTTTTGTTGTGATTGGCTACTGTTTAATTTGGTTTTTTACGCTCCCAAGGAACATATTCTGTGTCGGCATCTTCGATGTACATGGCTTCGGGTGTCAGGTTGTTAAAGTACAAATTGGCGTGCTTCAATTCGCCCCATTTTGAAAGTCTGTAGGTGTCACCACCCTCGAGTTGAGCTTGCAGCCGTTCATGCGCTTGCTCGAGCACCTCTTTTTCGTCTTGGCTGTCTGACTCGTGGTCAAAGACGATACCCAATGTGTTGCCGAAGCCGATGCGGTATTTGTTCATGATATATTCCTCGAGTTTGAATTTTAAGATTTGTTTTGATCTTGCCCAATACGAACGCCCAACACCACACCTAACACGGTGGTGAAAATCGGAACGAATACTTTAACCACGGTGTTGTCGAAGAAACCTTGTGCGATCACGATGCGACCTTCGATTAAACTGCGGTGGTTTTCTATTACCAGTTTAGCTTCTTCAGGTTTGATCGGTAAAGTTGGTGAGGGCACGCTGACGGCCTGTAGAAAAATCAATCCATAAAGGACACTCAATCCGAGAATCAAGACTCCCAGAACGATCAGGATCACCACCGCCGTTTGAAACACCCAGCGCCAACGTTTTTCCTCGGTTGTTTCTTGGACACGGATGCCGACTTCTGCGGTTTTGTCGTCCGGTGAACCAAGTCCGTTGAGAATATTGATTTGCTCGAGTTTTGCAATGGGAATCCCGCCAGGATTGGCGGGATTGGAGTCTTGCTTTTGCTCAGATTCACTCAAGGCAACACCAGTTCCTTGATGGGTTGATTTTGGCTGTCGGCAATTAGCAAACGGTCACCCAACTTCATGTTTGATTCGACGCTGAAATACAAGGCCATCGCCCGACGAACGATTTCAGCTTTGCTGACGTGACGCAAGTCCGAAAGTTGCGTGAGCTTTGAGTCGAATTGTTGGTCTCCATCGATGGTAAATCGTGCCATGATAACCTCCTTTGACTGCAATTTTACTGCAAATCGGCTGCAACGTCAAAAATGTCTTAAATTTACTGCAAGATCAATTATTTTCATAAGGACCAAAAAGGGTTTCGGCAGTTTCCTGCTCGAGCCACTTGGCGATTTCGTTTACTTCTCCATCCGGCTCATGTCCGAGGCGTGATGTGATCAGGTCGTCAATACAGGTGTGGCGGATGGTCGCGCCCAGAGCTTGTGCGACCATCTCGAATACCTCAAGCACCTCACCATCGATTTGATCGTCATAAATCGAGTTCACAATTTTGTCATCGACCACGAAGTAGGTGATATCGGTGTACCGTACAATCCAAAGTATTTTCATGGCTCCTCCGTTATATCGGTTATGGTCCATTCGCCTTCAAATTCCACTTTGCCGGCTTCCGCCGCTTGGTCTTCCTTTTCGACGAGCAATTTGGCTTCTGAGGCATCTTTGGCTTCGATGACATACTCAAAGTATTGTTTGGTTTCGGCGAAAACTTTATACTTGGGCATGATTGACACCACAATCTTCTAAACTTGGTTGATCAACGCTGTTCCCCCAGCGATTGATGATTTCGTACCCGTTGTCAGAAGTGGCTCGGTAATCGGGATTGAGAACATCCAGTGGCAGACTTTCACGATAATCAACAAGATATTGATAAGCGAGACTGTGCGTGACGAATTCAATTTCTTTGCCATCGGGGCAAACAACACGGAACGGCGCCGATTGATCTGAAACATCATCTGCTTCCAGGCAAGCCATAGGCTCGAGGGTGATCCCGACCGCTTTGAGAATGGTGTCCACAGCTTCGTGGATTTCTTCGTCGATCATGTCAGGACGGAAAACATCTTGTCCCGTCTCCGAAGCGATTCGCGTTTTCTCGAGCCACAATTCGCCGCCAACAGTATAAAGTCTAGGCATTATTCTTCCCCTTCGGCTTGTATGACCAAGCAACGGTTTTGCCCCAACGATTGGTGAGCGTGAAACCGCAAACATCATCTTATTCGTTTGAATTCAACTTGTGACGGAATATCAAAATTTGATCAGACTCGAGCTGTTTCAGCCGCGAGTCTGATCAAATTCGCAATTTTCAATTTGAAAAGTGGTTTCCAACGTCTTCAAACGTCGGACCGGGTGTCACCAATGTGTCTGGACCGTTTTGGCTTGCCGAACTTGGCGCGTGGATTACAAGACCAAAAATGATGTTATTGGCATACATGCCCAAGTATTTTTTGGTTGTCTTGGCGTACCCTGCCACTGCTGGAGCAGCACGGTCGCACCAGGCTTCCATTTGCACCGAGTCACCGATTTCAAGATCAGGTGATTTGATATTGATTGTGGCGATGTCTCCAGGGCTTGAAATTTGACTTGTTTTCAGCGCAAATGACTTTCCGCGAACCGTGATGGTGGCTCACAAACCACCAACACAGACGCACGAGCCATCATGTTGAAGTTGAACTTGCAATTCTTGAATTGGCTTGTTGTCACAGGCACTCAAGACCAACGTGCCGCAAAATGCAGCAAGCAAAAAGCTTTTATTGGGTTTTTTCAAAATAAAACACTCCTTTGGCAAGTCCTTCAATTGTTGCCATATTATATTCGTGGTTGACCATCGGTGTCGTTGGGAAAAAGAAACTACCAGAATGTTGGAAGATACTCGGATCATCAACAGGCGTGATCCACGCCTGTTGTACGGCACCCCAGACGATTCGGTACTTGAGAATCGCCGAGTAATGCGGTCCACTTAAGGCATCGGCTTGGGTCGGATAGAGTGCAAGCACCATGTTGTCACGCGCACCTACATGTTCGTTGATGATGCTCCCAATCGAATAGCTGTAATCATAAAGCGTGTATGCGCCGTAGAGTGGGATGGCGTTAACCAGTGGTGTGATCCACCTTGAACGCATGACAAGTGATGAGCTTCCAGGATTGAGGCTGTAATTGGCTTTTTGATTGGCAAGCCAGCGCTCTCCACCACCTTGGACATCCCACGGATTGGTTGCTTCGCCCAGCGCGGTGGTGCTGAAAAAATAAACTGGGTATGGCAGTGTGTAGGCGGCAATCTCGGGTGAACGGTTGGCGTCGAGTTTGACCATTCGCTGCGCAAACGAATCCTGTGACCATTTTTTGTAATAGCCAACGACCTTATCGATCCCGGTTGAATAATCTTTTTGCGTTATTGGCAGGCTTGTATTGCCCTCATAAATCACGGCGTTGGGGTTGTTGGGGTCAAAAACGCGGTAGTACATTGGCGGGTCATTTCGTGAAGCCATGTTGTAAAAATTGGCGTTGCGGTAACGCCACCACCACCAAGCCAGTGTCACAAAGCCTTCAGTACCACATGAGAGCAATTTGTAACCGTTGACATTCCAGTCGGAGCTGATGCCATAGTCACTGGCATATTGTCCGTAGCCGCCACCTGGTACTTTTGAATTTGAGAGTGCTCCGTAGGTGGTAGCGTCGCAGACTTGCCACCACAGAAACCACCAGCATTCCGCCCCTGTACCTGTGACCACGCGGGTAGTGGGGTGTGCGGCATTCACCAAAGTACCAGTGTTCACCCCTCGAGCTTGTGTCACTGTAACGGCTTTGCTGAGATTCAAATTGCCGTCCGAGCGCATGAAGTCACCCATGTTAAGGCTTGCCCCTCGGGTTTTGGTGCTCTGGGGATCAAGCATTTCATCCCATGCTTTTTCGACTGAATCGTAGAGTTTGGTTTCTTTGCTGAGTGTTGTTCGGGCTTCGTTTTCTTGGGATGTCCACTTTTGAACCTGTTCGGCACTGGCCAGGGTTGGCGTGTCTCCTACGATCCAAACCTCGCCGTTTTTGGACTCCAGAAAGAGGTCAAATCCCCCCTGGAGGCTAATGATGCGTTTCAAATTTTGGCGTCCACCGAATTTGGTGAGCGTATTTTGGAGTTGTGACAACAGGCTGAGGTCGTGGCTAAGGGCATAGGCGACCGTTCGACCGGTCGATGCGCCAGTGATGACGGTCATGGTTGCGGGATCACTGGAACTGATTTGATCAGGTGTGAGCGCCAACGGGTCTTCGACAGGGAATGCGGTGGTGAAATTAACATAGGTAAATGGACGTCCATGAAAATCTTCTGTCAGCAACGAACCAATGTGCATGTCCGCACGCGTTCGCACTCCACGTTGGGAGGCTTGCAAGAGGCTGATCGCTTGACCAGCCACTTTTGGCACGAGCCTGGCATGATCGAGCGGATCAGGAATTGCTGTCAGGCTGTTTCCGCAACCTGACAGCGAGATGCCGAGTACCGCTAGCCCGAGTCCAATCAGTGTAGTTCGTGTGTGTCTAATAATTTTTGAACGTGTGAAACGATTTACATTCATAAAACGACTCCTTCCCCTAAGCGGGTGGTCGTAAGGTAACATTGGTCGATCAGTTAACTTGAGGAAAGTTCACTCGAGCAACGAAGTCTTAAGAATTAGCCCTCATGTAAAGCTTATCCCCACCGTTCAACTGATTTGGTGACCATGTGACTTGCTTTGCGCATTTGTTTGAACCTGATGGTTTCGACTTCGCCAATAAAAAACGCCAAGCGTCTGGCTAAACCCTTTTCGATTTTTGCTTGCTCATCGTTATTTTCCAATCGTTTTTTGGTTTCTTCAACAATTTCATGGGCTAACTCGAGCAATGGATTTTTGGATTCTGGCATAAAAGGTTCAATTGACTGCGATTTCAAAGTTTTCTGTGTGTCGGATGCTAAAACATTGAATTTGGATTTCATTGCAAAACCTCGCTTACGAGTTGCAATGCTGTCACTCGTGGGCGAGTTGGAATGCCTTTGAAGGTATTTTCCTCCCAATTGCTTGAGAACGAAAATTCCGCCAAGAGTTTCTCGAGCGTTAACACCCGAAGTTCGGCTTTCTCACATTTGGCACGCAATCCTCTGTTTTCTGTTTCCAAGTCAAAAATGGTACGTCGCAATAAGGCTGGGTTTTCATCGGGATTGTCATCCGAATTATCGTCAAAATCAACGATTGACTGGCACTTTTGGCAATCAGCACTGACTCCGAATTGAAAGTCTTTTGATTGTAGCTTGCTGTTTTCAATTTGCTCCAGAATTAACCCCTGTGCGGTGTAATGCTCGAGTTTTTTAGTATTTTCAGTGGGGATCACACCAACCAAAATACTCGTGCCACAATCGGGGCATTTGATGTTGTTGACCAAGAGATTTGGTTCTCTGTACATTTTGCGAACTTCCTTTCGATTTGAAGCAAAAGTGGTTGTTCTCAAGATTGAGAACAACCACACAAGCCCGAGGGGCTTGACGCTATCCGTACAACAGACGTTGGATTTCTTGATCGGTCACAGTGGTATCAATCTGAGCATTTTGGGCATGAATTTGGGTTGTGAACGATTCAACTTGAGACTCGAGTACCTGATGCCAGCTTGATTGACCGCAGTACCATACTTTTAACCAGACCATAAAACTCCTTTGCCAGTTGTATTGATCGCAGCCAGCGATCTGAACCGAGATTCGCGAGTTCAAACACTGGTCTGGTTGATGTTAATTGGTGCTCGAGTTTCGAGTTGAGGAAAGTTCACTTTAAGTTTAGGTTGCTATGCTTAGATTTTTTTTTCGATTCCAATCCATACCATCAAAAACATAGGTTTGACCACCGATTTGTTTTTCATCACCTTGAAACAATTTACGTTGACGCCATGCTTTTTCTTCAGCAGGTGTTGCTCGGTAACTGCCCGCCAAGGTTGGCATTGCAAACGACACTCGAGCCAAGTGAATGAAGTAGTTAAATTCGGTGATTGAAAGGTCAAAAAAATTCTTTTCTTCATTGATGACTGCGTGTTTGAGCACGCCTGTATTGTTGTAGTACAAATACGGACTTCGCTTTTCATTGACGAGCATTTCAACAAATTCACTTTGATGCAAGGTCGTGCCTTGGTATTTAATCAGTCGTGTCAGGTGTTTGGCGATCTTGCCTCGAGTCATTGGTGTCATGTCTTTTAAGTATTCGTCAAGTTTTGGATTGCCAGTGCTTAATTCTGGTTTTAGGGGTTTATTCCTTTTTGCTACCAATGGTGCAGGAATGGCATTCCCTGACCAGTTGGACAAGCACTCAGCAATTTCTTTATCTTTTCGCGGCAACGTGACGCCCGTTTCCCGTTCGAACGCTGCTCGAGTTACTTTGTTTCCGACGTGAAGCATTCCGCCTAGGGTTGCGTTGTCCTTGGTATCAATTGCTGCGATTATTTTTTCGGCAAGCGGGAGATTTTTGCCAGGGAAAGCCGAGATTTTATCTATTTCAGCGGCAAGCGTTTCGATTCGAGGATCAAGTATGAGCTTCTCGGCAAACTTTTCACCGAGCACTTCTTTTTGCATGTTTGTCAGTTCCATCAAAATACTCCTTTCGATCTAAAAAATTCGTTTTCGTGTGCCCAAGAACCCTCAAAAGGCGCGTTGGTGTACGGTAAATCTTTGGCTTTTCGCGCCCTAACGTATTTGGCATGGGCAAGCTTGGCGGCGGCGACAACGGCGTTAAATTCTGCCATGTGAGGTGCTCGAGCGGCTTTCATGCGTGCCAGAAATTCTGCATCACTTTCTGTTTTGGATCTCGATAAAACGCTCAAACGTCTACCGCCTTTCGTTTGGTCAATCAACAAGCCGCAATACCGTTCCAAATGGGAACCTGTCATCATCCGCACCACCGGCAATCACCACCCAGACGGTTTCAAATTCTGTTTCCTGGGGAAACGTGCCGTACCCATCGGTGAGGTAAATGACAATTCGTTCACCGAAGGGGTCAAAGTTGTCTTGCTCGCGCTCGAGCATGTCAAAGAATGGACAAAAGTTTGTGCCACCGCCACCTTTGGGCGGCTCGAGACTTTCCCAGTTTTCAAACGGGTACGGTCCGTACACGGCGGCATCGGCGTAACTGATGCGGGCTTTGACCTCTGGGTAACTTTGCAAGATGCCTTGAATTTCACTGAGCATCGTGTTCATGTGCTCATCGCTGATGCTGCCGCTGGTGTCGATGCAAATATCGACGGTGACGCTGATGCCGTCCAGCGCATCGATGTACATTCCTCGAGAGAAAAAGCGGCGATCAAAGCCGACGAAATCCACCGGGCGGCGCGAAACAAGTCGTGCCAGAGCGTCGCGCCAAGGAATTTGTGGTTCAGTGAGCAGCCCGAATTCCCTTAACAGACCTGCTGGCATGGTGCCTTGGGTTTTGGATTGCTGGGCGACGACTTTGGCATTGCCGACAGCGCCTTTCCAGTATTGTTGGAGGTTTTTGGGTCTGCCCCCTTGACTTGAGCCTTCAGTGTTTTCGTCACCCGATTGACCGTTTTCCGTGCCTGGTGTGCCTGGTGTGCCTGGTGCGGGTCGGTTTCCAGAATCGGCTTGATCTGGAGGTTCGAGCAGATCAGGCGGCACCAGTTGATTGTTTTGTTGCTGCTCCAGAATGCAATAAATTTCTTCGACGCTGAGGTGCTCGAGTTCGGGCATTCGGATGGCATCGTCTGGCAGTTGGAATTGAGGGTAGCTGGCAATGATGCCGTTGACGACCACATCCGCCGCGACGTTCCAGTTTTCTTTTTTTCGTGCTCTGCGCCTGATGGTGTGATTGAAGGCGGCGTGCAACAGCAGGTGCAGTATGGTGGCGTCTCGGGTCGATTTTTCAAAGTTTAAAAACGTTCTTGGCTCAAGGTAGAGCACAAAACCGTCCGTTTGATGGTCTTGTCCTTGTACGATTTTGACGAACAGGCTTAAAACCGCGAAGAACGGCACGTGAAAACGAAGTCTGACCAAAGTGCCTTTGATGGCTTGTTCAAAGTCGCTCAAGGTTGTCCCCCGATTAAAGTTTTGGTGCGGAGCGTTCCGTACCTGAGTTTGAATGCGCCACCAATTTTGGCAATGCCTCGAATTTCACGCCAGTGTTCAATCAGCTTGCCATTGACCTCGCGCAATTTCACATGCCGCAGCGGATTGGGCAAGCCCAGGGCGTTGTGGTGTTGTTGCTCGAGTTGGTCGATGCGAGTGGTGTGTTCTTTGATTTTGAGGGCATCCAGGTTGGCTTCCATGGCAAGGATCATTTCCAAGTAATCGGCATCGGCTCGGGCACGTTCAAAAATTCCCTTCCAGCGTGGATCGTCGGGTTCGGCTTGTCTTGGCTTGACTGGCGAGATCGGCACAGTTAATTTAGGCATTTTGACCCCGTTTTGACGTCTGGCATGGTGTAAACCCGAGACTCACCGATATTTTGTTTTGGGTCATTCTCGAGATCGCTGAGGAAGGTTTCGGGCAATGAAATTCGCAACGTTTCCAAGGTTGCTTTCAACTGTTCAAAGCCGATTGCCCACAAATTCAGTTTGAGGTCATAGGATTTGCGGATTGGATTCCACTCGCCGACCACAAAAGTCATCGACTCGTTTTGACGGACTGAAAACAGGCGTTGGCTCGACTGATCTTCCTCGTTCATTTTAGCTCCTCGAGCATTTCTTGGGCTTCACGCATCAAGCCCTGAAGGTGCGGGTGACGCGTCAGAGCGGGGCGCAACTCGGCGACATAGCGTTGTCGCGCGTCGGCTTTGAGGCTTCTGAGAAAGCTCGAGGCGATGAATTGGCGTTGTTCACCGTTTTGAACCCATTTGGTGGCATGTCCAAGTTCATCGGGCGTTTTGATGTGGATGAACAACTGCGTAGAGACGGCGTATTGCATCTCGAGTCGGCTCGGGTATTCCGCCAAACTGTTGCCGCGAAGGATGGCAGCGACATCGGGAAGGTCGGCGCAGACGTTGACGTAGGCTTCAAAGGCATCGCAGGCGGTCTTGCCAACGGCGTGTTCGATTGAAACCCCTGCCGCATAGAGTTTGTTGGCGACAGACCAAGACCTGGGGCTGGGCCAGGCTGGTTGTTTCTTGTCAAGCACATGAATTAAGGCGGGCATGAAGTTTAGAAAACCGATGATCAGCGGATTCCAACCCGCGCCGATGGCGTAGGCTGTCAGGCTTTCGCGCTCTGTAGTGACCTCGAAGTGTACGAACCTGTTGGCGAGTGGTGCCGGCATTTCTGCCACGGCGGCGGTGTCCTCTTTGCGGTTGCCTGCCGCCCAAATGAACCAGCCGTCTGGGACTTCGTAATTGCCGACCTTGCGGTCCAGAATCAATTGCTGGGCGATGCCTTGCGTGGCTGGGGCGGCCATGTTCATCTCGTCCAGGAACAAGATGCCTTGACCGCTGCGCGGCAGGAATTCTGGTGGGAACCATTTGCTGATGCCGTCTTCGGGCACGGGTAAACCTCGCAGGT
>CAXTTL010000113.1:0-15477 GCA_964247135.1 uncultured Deinococcales bacterium
AGTCGGCGCAAAAACCGCCAGTTGCGTGTTGATGTTTGACCTCGGACTCGCGGCAATGCCGGTGGACACGCACTTGCACCGCATCGCCAAGCGGCTCGAGTTTGTGGGTGCAGACTCCAGCGCCGTGCAAACCGAAGCTTGGTTTGACGCGCACCTGCCGCGCAGTTGGGCAAAACGCTACGAGTTTCACGTCAACGGTTTTCAGCACGGACGCGAAACCTGCCGCTCGCAAAAACCAAAATGCGCCGAATGCGTGCTGCTCGAGTTGTGCCCGAGCGGGTTGATGTTTGACTAAAACTCGAGTTGGGATTTGAACACTGCCAGGTTCACCACGCGATGCTCGAGCCTTGATTGTTCGATGGCGAACGCCAGAAAGTGGCTTTCGAGGTAACTCGAGATCGGTTCAGGTTGATGATTTTGGACGGCTTCAATAAAGGCTGCGGTCAAGCCGTCATCGCCGCCGCCGTGCCGCCCACCAGCCGTTACCGACTCGAGCATCGGAATGACCTCTCCCCTGCCGCCAAATCCGTGAGGCTCGAGTTTGATCTCGTAAAAACCGTCATTGAAAACCGCCCGAAGGCTGGCTTTTGTGCCATCAATCCGAATCGTGCGCCCCTCCTGCGCCGAAAGTCCGTGCATGGTCAACGTGCCGGAACCGCCACCCTCAAAGTTGAAAGACACCACTTGATTGTCCACCACGTCGTTGTCCATTCGGTAAACGCAACGTCCGTAATTGCTGCTCTCGAGCACCCGCCGCCTCGCCTCGAGTGAGGTGTCGGCGCTGATGGTGGAGGTGGGCCATTCAATATTGTCGGTCAGGTAAATTTTGGCGGCATGGTAAATGCACGAGTCCTCGGCGGGACAACCGTCCAAACAGCGCTCCGGCGAACCATCGGGCGCATTCTCGAGTCTGAAATGCTGTAAATTCCCGAAGCTCGAGAGGCTGGAAATCTGTCTGCCCATCAACCAACCGAGCAAGTCCAGATCGTGGGAGCATTTCGCCAGAATCATGGCACTCGAGCGCCCAGTGTTGCCCCAGTTTCCGCGCACGAACGAATGCGCCATGTGGAGGCTCGAGACGTTCTCACGCCAGGAAACCGTGACGACCTCGCCGAGTTGACCAGATTGCACGACCTCGCGCAAGGTTTGGAAAAATGGGGTGAACCGCAAAACATAGCCGAGCATCACCACGCGTTCAGATGCTCGAGCTGCTTTTGCAACCCGCAGCGTTCCCTCGAGGGTGCTGGCAACGGGTTTCTCGAGCATCAGATGGAAACCGGCTTGCAGGGTTTTGATGGCGGCGGTTTCGTGCAGGGCATCGGGCAGACAAATAAATGCCGTGGACGCCCGCCCATGTTGAATCGCATCTTCCCAACTCGAGAATCGAAGCTCGAGCGGAATCTGGTGCGCATTGCCAAAACGCTCGAGCTTCGTGGGGTCGGCATCGGCGACCGCCACAAATTTGAGCTGGTCCGGATTGTGAAACGCATAATTTCCGTACACGTCAAACCCGCGATTTCCCGCTCCCAACATGATGGCGTTTAATGGCATGGCTCGAGCATAACGCAAAAACGCTAAACTCGGGTCATGCTTGAATGGTCGGAAACGGAATTACCCCACGGCACAATCTGGCTGGAAACCAAGCTGGACAATCTTGAAATTTGGCTCGAGTGGAACGACCGCGTGATGGCGTACCGTTTTGGGATCGTCAAAAATGATCAACCGTCAAGCAGTTCGCTCGGGTTTGCGGATTCACTCGAGGCTGCAAAATTATTGTGCCTCGAGAGCATTTTGCCTTGAGTTATTTCTTGTCCTTGACCCAATATTTTCGCCCGCCGATTTGCATAAAACTCGGGTCTTTGCGTCCGCTGGGCAAGAAAATAAATTGTTTGATGATGCGTCCGTCGTCGTACTTGAATTCGATGGTGTTGCCGTACAGTTTGTAAGCGCCGATGTTGCTGCGCGAGTTGGAACCTGCCACCGAGGCGGTCACATCGCCAGTTTGCGTTCCCGTATCGGTTGCCCCAAAAAAGAAACTGCTGTTCGCCTCTCGAGAAAAGCGTCCATCTTTACGCAGCAGCAAGTCCACCGACGAGGATGATCCGCCTGTGCCGATTGCCGCGCCTTGAACCACCAACGATTCGTAGGCGGCATTCAATTTCAAGCCGTCGAGAGGCTCGAGGGTATTGTATTGGTCGCCGTCGATGGTTAAACCTGACTTGCTGCGTTTCCAAGTCCTGGGTTTGTCCAAACCAATTTGAATCGTATTGCCTTTGAGGCTGTAAACCTCGCAGACCGGAAAGCCGCTCGGGTAGGTGCGGCTGCAATCGGCGTCCATCAACCCTTCGGTGTCCTCGAGGTCATCGGTGTAAACGTAACCGTTTTTCTGAAACAACAGGTATTCGTAGCAGATGCCACCACACGCCAAGTAGCCGTTGATCGCCACTTGGCTGATGCCATAAAAATACCGTCCCTCGAGTCCGCCCACCCCTGGCGCGGCTGGGGCTTTGGTCTTGCCAAATTTTGGATTTCGACGCGCTGTGACTTGCCGTGCGCATTCGATTTTGGGATTCCTGCCAAAACTGTATTCCTGGCGTCCCAATTCATCTTCTTGGTAATAACCCGTTTGGTCGTCCAGTCCGCCCTGCGTGAAATCCAAACTCGAGTAATCGTTGCTCAATTCGCCCGTGATGTTGACCTTGTAACTCCCCTCGCCGCCAGCGTAACGGTAACGCCGTTCCGCCAAAACCTCGAGCGTCCCCGCCGATTGCCCAGTGCCGTCAATCTTCAGGCATGGGTACGAACCTGCTTGCGGGTCTTTGCGTTTGAAGCGCAGTTGCTCGAGTTGCTCATTGCCGCCGCGTTGAAAGCAGCGCACGTCGATTTTGTGGTCTTCGTTGCCCAGGTCGTACAGCCAGATTTGTGCGCCATCAATACGTTTAAAATTGTAAAAGTGTTTACGCGTTGACCCGAGCGCACCGCCTGTAAAGTACAAGTCGTAACCATCCATGCGAAATGTTCCGCTCGAGGTGGCAGTGCCGATGCCAACACGGTATTTGTGACCCGCCAGAATCTGCAAGGTCAGGCTGGGAGCGCCGTATTTCTCGCCCCTAACCTCTGGGTAACAGTGATACTCGTCGGGAATCGGTTCTTTTTGGGGGTCGAGTTTGGTCTTATTAAACGCCGCAAAGTCAAACGCAGGCACAGGCTCGAGTTTGGCGGCGGCTGGCACAGTCGTTGGCGTACCCACAGGAGTCTTGATTGGGGTTTTTCCAGGAACGATGCTCGGGTTGGTGGTTGGAGTTGGCGTCACAGCCACTTTTCCAGCCTGCGCCGCAACCAGCGCGTATTCGCCTGAGTACAACACTTTCAAGTTAAAATCGGTATTCAATGATTTCTCGAGGTCACGACAATCCGTTTCGGGATCGGTGCTGGACTGGTCGAGTTGGGCATACAATTCCGCGCGTTTCTCCTCCAGGCTGGCGTCAATCCTCGCTTTTCCGTCGCCCAGCATTAGTGTAACAATCGCATCAATGTTCGGCAAATCCATGCTCACCCGCCACGCCTCGAGCACCTGGGCATTTTGGGTTTTCAGGGCTGGCACGCGCTGGTCGCACCATTCTTTGACCAGTTTGGCGGTTGCCCCCGCCGCGTAAATCGTGCTGATGGCGCGAAGGTATTCGGGCGTCATGGTTTGTCCAAAACCAAACGTGGAAAACAACAACACGATTGCCACAAAAATCAGCCGAAAACGATTTGAGGTCATGGATTTATTATGAACTCGAGTCTCAAAACCAGATGAGTTTCAATGTGGCGCAGACACGATTCTTTGATAACCCTTAACGCCAGCTCGAGCCAAGAAAACAGGTCAGGGTCTAGCACCTGAACTTCATGAGCATCCATTTTTAACCACGACTCGAGTCTCATTTTTAAACTCGAGCAAGCCAAATTATGGTTTTGGCATTCCCTTGCTGACCCCTATTGGAAACTCTTGCGCCATGCG
The DNA here is from genome assembly GCA_964247135.1 of uncultured Deinococcales bacterium. Lineage (GTDB taxonomy): Bacteria > Deinococcota > Deinococci > Deinococcales > JAAFIG01 > JANXTZ01. Next base: position 4,004 of record CAXTTL010000113.1, read on the forward strand.
CTCAATCGTGCGTTGTGCGGTGGCTTCCGCCATTTTCGCAAACGCCCGCCCACCCCATTTTTCAGCAACTGGAAGCTCGAGGTGAACTTCGGCGCGAAGGTGATAATGGATACTTGAGGTTGCGCCCGTACTGGTCACGCGACCTTCACCGTTGACGGCAGCCCAGAATTTACCGTCAAGCTTTTGCGCGATCAAGTTCGCGCCGTCTGGCACTGGCTCGAGCGCCGATTTAAAGTCGAGCAACCTTTCGCCCAGAAACGGCACTTCGATCCGCAAATGGGCGAATACCTCATTGCCCTCGATGCGCAAATTTCGGATAAACGAAACATTTTCGAGGCTCGTTTTGACATCCCGAATAAACGCAATGCCGTCATCAACACCGCCTGGGAATGGAATGTCAAACTGCCGATCCACCTCGAGGATCATCAGTCAATCCATTCGACGGTCAGTTCGCCTTTTTTGGCGGCGTCGGCAATCTCGGTATCGGTTGCGCCGCGCAATTTGGGCAATTCCTTAAAGCTGCTGGTGTTGGTGGCGTAACCCATGCGCACAATCACTTTTTCGGTGCCTTCCTCTTTGCCCATCTTCCAGACCAGGTTGCTCGAGAGGGCTTCGATGCTGGCAGCCAAAGCCCCCACGTCTGGCACGGTGGGCATTCCAAAATCGCTCGCGCCGAATTCGAGCGGTTCTGGGGACTCGAGTTCTTCTTCGGTTAAGAGTTGATGGTTGATTTCGTCCATAACAAAAGCGTACCCGAGGTTTGGTTTTACGGCAAGGACGGCAGACACTTAAAGGCGGTACAACTCGAGCGCATTGTCGTGCAGGATGCGGCTTGCCGCCCATTGTGCCTCAGGGTTTGTCAGGTCGTGGTCGCTCACCGTCAACTCGAGCGCCTGCCCGATGATTCGCCGCCCGTGTTTTGCCGCCAGCCAGAACAACTCTGGGGTTCTGGAGGCATCGGTGGAAAATAAAATTTTTGTGATCGGCGCGAGGTGCAGGGCTTCTCGAGCCGAGGTCAGCATGGCGTGGCTGCTCATGTACGGAATGGTCAAGCCCAAATCCATGAATGCCCCAGGGTAGACGCTGCACAGGTATCCTGCCTCGCGCACGAAGGGGTAACAGTGCAACATCACGACGCGCAAACCAGCCAGTTCTGAGGCTTCAAAAATCGGGCGCAAATGCAAGGGGTTGGCGAGGCGTAAATCCAAATCGGGGTCACCGTACCCCGTGTGAAATTGAATCGGCAGTCCAGTTTCAGCCGCGACGCGCAATCCCGTCCAGAGCATCTCATCGAGCAACGCCTTGTCGTTCACCCTTGGCGCAACGCCAGGTTCAGTCCCGTACTTCAGGCTCGAGTACGCCCGTTCCAAGTTGCTTGAGTCGTGACGCATGATCTCGAGTCCAGTGCGGTAAGCAATGATGCTTTTCAAACCGACCAGACTCGGCGCAGTCTCGCGCAGCATTTGCTCGAAAGCCATCATCAAACCGACCCAAGTGTCATGCTGTGGCACAAGCGCCGCCAGTTCGGTCTCGAGCCGTAAAACGCGTTTGCAGGGCAGCCCAATCATGTTTTGGTTCTGCTCGAGTGGTTGCATCACCTCGAGCCAGATGCCGTCATCCACCAACACCTGTTCGATGTTGGTTTGCGCGAACATCGCGCGTGCCAAATCCGTGTAATTCCAAGCCGCTCGAGCCTCCAACACCGCCGCTCGGGTCGGTTCGCAACCGTAAAAACCTGCCAGTTCCCGAATCGAGCGCCGCGCAAAGATCACATCGGGCACAAATTTCTCGAGCATGGTCGGGTCGTAAGCCTCGGAGAAAAAAGCTTCGATGGGCGTTTTGCGCCAGATTTCCTCGCGGAACATGGCGTGCGCGTGATGGTCAAGAATTGAGATGTGCTCGAGGTTCATGGTTTGCCCCTTCAAAATCAAAAATCAGTTAATCCGCAACTCGAGCTTGGATTGCCCAAGCCCTGGCAATCATCGAAATCGATCCGTCAGATTGAACGGGGATTCGTTCCCTCAGGCTTTCTCGGAGGCGAATTCTGGCAGGTTCCTCGAGCAACATCACGTAGGCGGGAGCAGAACCTTGTCCGCCCAAGAATGGCTGCCAGTAGTCTTCAAAACCCGAAAAGGGTGTCGGAATGTCAATCGCCCTCACCTCGATGTGCTCGAGTTCGGCAGCCGCAAAAAGTTCGGTCAATGGCTGTGGTTTGCACAGCGCGAAGCGCAAACCTTCGTCCAAAGCGGCGAGGTTGGGATCAAGTTGAACGGCTGCATCCCAAAAGTAACGCATCAATTCCATTTTTTCGGCGTAATCCCAGACGTAAGCCCCAATGATGCCACCCTTACCCGTCACCCTTGTCATTTCGGCAAGCGCAGCAGCTTGATCTGGAACAAAATTGAGCACCAAACCCGAGACAACCACATCCACACTGGAATCTTCCAAAGGAATTGCACTGGCATTGCCCTGGTAAAACCTGACGCGATCCTTGAGTTGCCGCCGTGCAGATTCAAGAAATCCTTCAGAGGGTTCGACACCCGTGACCGACAACGGCGAGCAAGCATCCAAAATGGCAGCGCAGAGCGCCCCCGTGCCACAACCGACGTCCAGCCACCTGCGATCAGGCGGCACACCCAGCCAGTTCAAAAACAATGGGGCAACTTGGCGACTCCAACGACCAACGTATCGCTCATAGGGATCACCGCGCTCCCAAACGTCTGACACTTGCCGCTTGTTCATGGGATTACTCCTCTCGAGGGTCAATACACATAACGGTGTCTGGGGATTTCTTCATCTGGATGCTCGGTAAAATAGGCGGCTTCGGCTTTGCGTACCGCGATAAAACTTTGCGCCAGACCACCCAAAGCCGAGAGCAGCACCTCATCACGCTCGAGATTGGCAACAGCTTGCTCGAGGTTGCCTGGGAGTTGGATAATCCCTCGAGCGGCAAGTTCTGCGTCCGACATTGCTCCTGGGGCGGTTTGCAGCGGTTCACCTGGTTTTAGTTTGCGTTTTATCCCGTCGAGCATGGCGGCGATCAGACCTCCCAGGGCGATGTACGGGTTGGCGCTGGCATCGCAGGTTTTGAGTTCAAAATTGGTGCTTTTGCCGTTCACATCCGCGCTTGACAGCAAATGCGTGCTCGCCACGCGCACGCTCGCCTCGCGGTTGTCCAAGCCGTAACAGGCGAACGCACCCGCCCACCAGCCAGGTTGTAAACGCCTGTAGGAGTTCACGCTCGGCACGGTCAAGGCGCACAAACCAGGCAGATGCTCGAGCACCCCCGCAATCGCGTGATACGCAAGTTTTGAGAGTTTGATTGGGTCACTGGGGTCAAAAAAAGCGTTCTTGCCATGCTGCCAGAGTGAGACGTGCAAATGACAGCCGCTGCCCGTACTCTCGAGGATGGGTTTTGCCGCGAATGAGGCTTTGAGCTTGTGCTGGGCGGCAATGCCTTTGACAATCGTTTTGAACAAGACCTGTTGGTCGGCGGCAGTCACACCCATGCTCGGTGCAATACTGATTTCCTGCTGACCCGTACCAGCTTCTGGATAGTACATTTCTGGCGTCAAACCCGCAGCCTCAAGCGCATCCAGAATGTCATCAATCACGAGTCTCGAGGGTTCAAAAGCGTCCAGGGTGGCGTAATTGCTCGAGTCGAGCGGCGTGTCGTCAGGGTTGAACAAGAAAAATTCGTTCTCAAAACTCGAGAAGACCTCAAACCCAAGCTTGTGCGCCTCGAGCAATTGTGATTTTAAAAACGTGCGCGGACAGTGTGCCCAAGGCTCACCAGCCACCGTCACCATGTCACCCAAAACCATCGCGCTCTCAGGGGCAAAAGGCAAAACCGTGAACGTCTCGAGGTCAGCCATGATTCTCGCCTCACCGACGGCAGAAAGCCCTGTTTCTGGAATCACCGCATCGAACATCATCGGCAATGCTTGCTGCCCCACCGTCAAACCCACACCAGCCCGCAACGCCCCCTCGAGACCACCGCGCCAAACTGCTTTGCCTCGAGAAATGCCCGCATTGTCCACCCAGCAAAAACGGGTCAAACGCGGCGGGTGTTGCAGAATTTGATCTTTGGTCATGAAGTATTCCTGACTTTTTAAGAGGTTCGAGGTACTTTTTGTTCTGAAACACGAAGATCAGCGATTGCTCTCGCTGCCTCTCATCCCCAACCCTGTCTTGCCCTTAATGCAGCACCTTCTTGGTTTCAAGACGCACCTGACGGGCGAAACCGCTTCGGGCTTGGGCGCTTCTCTCCGAGGAGGGAAGGGAGTTTTGGCGGATTCTCGAGGAACCAAATATTTTGAGTTCCAAACTCGCATCTTGAGGTTCAAATTTGTCGAACAAGCTATTCGCTGATCGCCACCACCCGAGCCGGAAAGCCACTGCCGCCGCGCGGTTTCGCCCAGGTCGCCATGACCAACGCCCCGTGCTCTGGCACTTTGTCCAGATTCGTCAACAATTCGATCTGCCAACGATCCAAGCCCAAAATATAACCCTCGAGCGCCCAATTGCTGGTTTCCTGGCTGGTGGCAATGCCGCCGTCGGTGTCAGTGGTTTCATGACCAACCGCCGTAATTTGACGCGTTTCAAACAAAAACTCGAGCACCTCTTTGGACCAGCCAGGGAAATGCTGTACGCCGCTGGCGTCACGGTTCGCCATGCGGGCGGTATCAGCCCAACGTTTGCTCCAATCGGTGCGCATGGCAACAAAAGACCCTGCTGGAATCTGACCATATTTGGTTTCCCAAACCTTAACATCCTCGAGCTTAATGCAGTAATCGGGATTCGCTTCGACACTTTCCACCACGTTCACCACTACCAGCGGCAGGAGCATCTCCTCCACCGCCAATTGCGCCACATTTCGCCCGCCCGCGTGCATGTGAAGCGGCGGGTCAACGTGCGTTCCCCACTGCCCGACAAAAGAATACTGATGAATCTCGAACAGCATTCCATCCTCGAGCTTTAAAAAATTGCTGATCTGTTGGTCTGGAAGCGCTGGAAATTTGGGTTGCCCTGGAAAGAATTCGTGCGTCAAATCCGTGAATTTTGCGGTTTTCAAGTGTTGGTTGTAGATATCCCAGAGCTTCATGAAACACTCCTTAGCGAAGATGGTTTCTCGAGAAATCCACCTTCTCGAGAAACCAGACTTTTACAATCGTTACGGTTTCGGCACGTAGCCAGGAACCATTTCCGCCGCCAAGAACAAGGCTTTGTTCTTGACGCCGATCACGGTCACGCCTTTTTGCGGCACGCGAACGCCTGGGGCGTAAGTGATTGTGCCCGTCACGACTATCAAACCTTTGGTGGCGGCGAGCGCATCACGAATTTTTGCGCCCTCGGTGGATTTGGCGCGTTTGATCGCGTCGGCAATCAAGTAAACCGTGTCGTAACCCAACGCGGCAAAAGCATTGTCAGGGTCCTTGCTGTACTCTTTTTTGTACGCCCCAATGAATTTCTTGACGCTCGAGCTGCCGAGTTTCGCATCCATGAGTGCGTGTGTGGTGAAGTAGACGTTGTTCGCGGCGGCACCGCCGACTTGAACCAGCAATGGCGTGTCGTAACCGTCCCCGCCAACAATCGGTTGGTTGATACCCGCTTGACGCATTTGCTTGACCAGCGTGCCAATATCGTCTGGCAGCGCCGAAACAAAGAGCATTGCGGGTTTGGTTTTGAGTGCCTTGAGTTTGGTGATTTGCGCCGCGAAACTCTTGTCGCCCGATTTGTAGGTATCCTCGAGCGGAATTTTGCCGCCGCCTTTGAGGTAGGCATCCTTAAAGAATTTCCCGAGCAGCACCGTGTATTCCGAGCCTTTGTCGATCAGCAGGTACGAGGTTTTGGCTTTCAAGTTTTTCAAACCGAATTCTGCACCCACCGCCGCCTGCACATTGTCGCCAAATGGTGCGAGGAACATGTAATCACCAATTTGGGTCGGCAGCAACGGACTGGTCGCGCCTGCGGTCACAAATGGAATCCCCGCCTTTTGGGCTATCGGTCCGAGTGCCAAGGCGCTGTCCGAATCGGTAAAACCACCGATTGCCACAACCTTATCCGAATCAATCATCTGGCTGGCGATGTTGGTGATCGTCGCAGGGTCGGTTTTGCCGTCGTATTCGACCAGTTCAATCTGTCGCCCGAGCACCCCGCCTGCCGCATTGATTTCTTTGGCAGCCAATTTTGCACCGTTGCTGGCGGGAACATCGAGCGAACTCATGCTGCCCGTCAGGTTGTACGCATTGCCAATTTTGATCGGATCGCCCTGCGCCCCCGAAAATCCTGCCAACAACGCGAGCGTGAGCACGGATACCCCAGTGAATCCCAGAACCGTTTTGACTTTCATACCCTCTCCTTTCATTTCCCCCGAGCAACCCCGAGTTGAAATCCAAAAAATGGTGTGTGACGTTCAAAATCTTTGGTATCTTGGTTGATCTCAATAACAAACCCGAGTCAATCCAAGCCAAGTACCCAATGCTTGCATTTTGGATTTTTCGATCTGCTCGAGTGTTCCATGTTCCATCATACCGAACCCAAGCAACTTCATGTCGAAACCAGAAATCGCGCAAACGCACCTCTTGGGCATCGTCACCTCTGATTGCCCTTCCCTCGAGATTCAATTTCGAGAACGTTCTCAACAGCTTCAATCAACCAAAACACTCGAGCCTCACAGTGAATAGAGGCTCGAGTGTTTTGCCAATTGTAATCAACTATTTTGCTTTGATAATAATCCTGCGCTCTGCCCCTTCACCCAAACTTTCGGTGCTGACAAACGCGTCTTCGCGTAGGGCAATGTGAATGATGCGGCGGTCGGCGGCGCTCATGGCATCCATCTCGAAGGGTTCACCACTTTTGCGCACGCGTGCAGCGGCACGTCTGGCTTGCTCGAGCAGGCGTTCCTCGTGGCGGCGACGGTAACCGCTGGCGTCCACGCTGACGCGGGGGGCTTCAGCGCCCATCTCTTTGGTCAAGACCGTGTTTGCCAGGAATTCGATGGCGGCGAGGGTGCGTCCTTCGCGCCCAATGACTTTGCCGGCGTCGCCACCCAAAATTTCGGCGTTGACGCTGTCGCCGCGCGTGCGTGCCGAAACGGTGAACCCAGGGTCAACGTGAACCAGCATTCCAGACAGGAAATCTTCAACGATTGCGTCGCTGCTGGCGACCAAACCGCCGGCGCGTTCTTTTGGGGCACTATCGCTGGGCGCTGCGCCACTCGAGCTGCGGACTGGGGTTGGAATGGCTGGTGGGGTGCTGGGAACAGCGGGGGCTTTCTTGGTGTCAGCGTCGCTGATACCAAGATTCTCGAGGTACGAGTCCAGATTATTCTTGTCGCTCATGTCAGGAGTCTATCATCTGGCTGCCTGGGTTGAAGCGCAAATTGAATTGCGGCTCATTTCAGCTCGAGCGGTTGCCCGAGTTTGGCGCTTTCGTAGGCTTTAAGAACCAAGCGAACGCTCTCGAGACCGTCCTCGCCCGTACAAATCACAGGTGTGCCGTGGCGAACGCTCGAGATAAACGCCACGATTTCGCGGCTGTGACCGCCCTCGTCGGCAAAGCTGTAAATCGTTTCGTCTGGCGTCGCCCAATCGGTGCCGCTCGAGGTGCGGTGAACGTGACGCAATCTGCGTGTCCCGAGGCGGTTGGTGCATTCGAGTGCGCCGTCCGTGCCGTAAACCCACCAGCCCTCCTCCCAGCCTGTCGCCGTCCAGGAGCTTTCGACGCTGCCGAGCGCACCCGATTCAAACTCGAGGCTGGCATTGGCAACATCTTCGACCTCGATCTCAAAACCGAGCGTGGCGGTGCGGGCGAAAATGTTTTTGACGTCGCCGCCCAGGTTGCGTGCCAGGTCGAACATGTGACAACCGTTGTCGAGCAGCGTGCCGCCACCAGAATTAGCAAGTTTCCCAAACGAGTCGGCAACGGTTTTGTTGCCGCCCCAGTCGTGGGTTTGGCGCAACCTGATAAAAGTCACCCGTCCAACCGCACCGCTCGAGATGAGTTCCTTGGTTTTTTCGACCAACAAATTTGCGCGCAAGTGATGCCCCGTTTGCAAAACCACACCCGCAGCTCGAGCGGCGTCAATCATCCTTTGGCAGTCCGCCAAACTCATTGAAAGTGGTTTTTCGCAGAGTACATGTTTGCCCGCCAGCGCAGCTTGAATGCTGGCTGGGGCGTGATAGGCGTTTGGGGTGCAAACGCTGACCGCCTCGAATTTTTCGCTTGCCAACAACTCCTCGAAGCTCGAGTAACCGGTGATCTTCCATTCTTTTTCGCGCCGCGTGCGGGTTGGCTCAAATGGATCGACAAATCCGACGATGACCGCGCCTGCCGCCGTGTAACCCTTGTAATGCGCGTTGGCAATGCCGCCCGCGCCAATCAGTGCCACGCGAAAGGGCGCTCCCTCGAGTGTTGTGCTCCGACCGCCGTATGTGTTTGCTTGCGTCATGAAATGATTCTCCTCGAGCTTTCCAAGAGCCTGTTTTTGAAGGGATGTCGAGCAGGGCTATACGGTCCAAGCTTCAAGCGATAAGCCAAAAACTGCTGTTCCTTGGAGCTTATAGCCAGAACAATAACAAAATTTTGCCATGTCTTCGTTCCAACTGACTTCATAAACACGTCCTAACTTTCTATCCTAAAGCACAGGGCGCAAAATGCGTTTCTTGTCTATACAACTCGGCATAAAAACCCAGTCCAGCAGCGTGTAAAACCCGATTGTTTGTGTTAGGGTACAATTTCAAAATTCAAATAAGCCAAGAATCGGAGAACTTCGAGATGCCGCAACCCAGCCAGTATCCATTTATGCCCAAAAAACAAGGGCTTTACGATCCGCAATATGAACACGATGCTTGCGGTATCGGTTTTGTCGCCAACATCCTCGGCGAAAAGTCGCACTCAATCGTGCGCGATGGCGTGGCAATTCTTAACAATTTGACCCACCGTGGCGCTCGAGGTGCAGAGGAAAACACGGGCGACGGCGCGGGTATTTTGGTGCAGATTCCGCACGCGTTTTTGCAAAAGAAAGTGGCGCGGCGCGGTTTTGTGCTGCCAGAACCAGGGCAGTACGGCGTAGGCGTGATTTACATGCCGCCGGACGCCACGCACCGTCGGGCGCTCGAGATTGAGTTTGCCAACATTGTCGCCGCCGAGGGGCAGAAGGTCTTGGGCTGGCGTTCAGTGCCGGTGAAAAATGCGGCGCTGGGCGACACTGCCAAGCGCGGCGAACCAAAAATGCGGCTTGTCTTTATTGCCAGAAACTCGAGCATCACGGATGACATGGCGTTCGAGCGCAAACTGTACGTGATTCGCAAACGCGCCGAAAACGAACTTCATTACAGCGCCCAGTTCGTGGGTGGCGAGTATTTTTACGTGCCGAGTTTGTCGTACAAAACCATGATTTACAAGGGCATGTTCGTCTCTGACCAGTTGGACGCGTACTTCCCAGACCTTGCCGACCCCGATTTTGTCAGCGCCATCGCCCTGGTTCACTCGAGGTTCAGCACCAACACCTTCCCGAACTGGGAACGCGCCCACCCGTACCGTTACATCATCCACAACGGCGAGATCAACACCTTGCGCGGCAATGTCAATTGGTTGCGGGCGCAAGAAGAAATGTTTGAATCCGAATTGTTCGGCGCGGACATCAAAAAGGTTTTGCCAATCATTCAACCCGACGGCAGCGATACCGCCATGTTCGACAACACCCTCGAGTTTCTGGTGATGGCGGGGCGTTCACTGCCACACGCCCTCATGATGATGATTCCTGAACCGTGGTCAAACCACCAGACCATGAACGACGACAAAAAAGCCTTTTACGAATACCACGCCAATTTAATGGAACCCTGGGATGGACCCGCCGCGATTGGTTTCTCGGACGGCATTGTGATTGGTGCGCTGCTGGATCGCAACGGTTTGCGCCCAGCCCGTTACTGCGTGACCAAAGACAACAAAGTCGTGCTCTCGAGCGAGGTCGGTGTGCTGCCAATAGCCCCAGAAAACATTGCCTACAACGGGCGGCTCGAGCCTGGGAAGATGTTCTTGGTGGACACTGCGCAAGGGCGAATCATCAGCGATGAAGAGTTGAAAACGCAAATCACCACCGCGCAACCGTACCGCGACTGGCTTAACAAATACCAAGTTCGTCTGGCGGATTTGCCACCAGCCCCAGCCGATAAAGTCCCGCACCTCGAGTCTGACACGATTTTCCAGCGTCAGGAGGTGTTCGGTTACACCGACGAGGACTTGCGGGTGATCCTTGGACCGATGGCGGAAAATGGCATTGAACCGATTGGTTCGATGGGCAACGATGCAGCGTTGGCGGTGCTCTCGAACAAACCCAAGTTGCTATATAACTATTTCAAACAGCTTTTTGCCCAAGTCACCAATCCACCGATTGATGCCATCCGCGAGGAGATCGTGATTGCCACCGAAGTCATGGTCGGCGCGGAAAGCAATTTGCTGAAACCCACCGCGCAAAGCTGCCATCAGATTCGGCTCGATTACCCGATTCTGACCAACGAAGAGCTGGCGCAGATTCGTCACAGCCGCATTCCAGGTTTTGTCACGGCGACGCTGCCAATACTGTTCAAAGCCGATTCTGGCGGTGCGGGATTGCTGCAAGGTTTGGATGAATTGTTCCAAGCCGCCGACAACGCCATCGCTCGAGGCATGAACATGTTAATTCTCAGCGACCGAGGCGTGACTGCCGAGCAAAGCCCAATTCCGGCGCTGCTGGCGGTGGCGGGTTTGCATCATCACCTTGTACGTCAAGGCACACGCACCAAAATCGGTTTGATCCTCGAGAGTGGCGAACCTCGAGAGGTGCATCATTTTGCCGCGTTGATTGGGTACGGCGCGACCGCCATCAACCCGTATTTGTCGTTTGAGTCGATTGAAAACATGATCGACCAGGGTGTGCTGCTGGGCATTGAGCACAAAAAAGCCATTAAAAATTACGTCAAAGCCGCCATCAAAGGCATTGTCAAAACCACCTCGAAGATGGGCATTTCGACCATCCAAAGCTATTGCGGCGCACAAATTTTTGAAGCGCTCGGCATCCACCAAACCGTGGTGGATCGGTACTTCACAGGCACGCCCTCGAGAATCGGCGGCATCGACCTCGAGATTATTGCGCTCGAGGCGAGTATGCGGCACAGGCAAGGTTTCCCGCACCGTCCGACCAACAGCACGACCCTGCCGATTGGCGGCGAATACCAGTGGCGCTCGGAGGGCGAATACCATCAGTTCAACCCGCAAACCATTCACACCCTGCAAAAAGCTTGCCGCAACAACGACTTTGGCGTGTTCAAACAATATTCCAAACTCATTGACGACCAGAGCAGCAAGATGGGCACGCTGCGCGGTTTGTTTGAACTCAAACTCGAGGCAACCGCAATTCCGCTCGAGGAAGTCGAATCGGTTGAAGCGATTTGCAAGCGCTTCAAGACGGGCGCGATGAGTTACGGCTCGAT
>CAXTTL010000114.1:0-15466 GCA_964247135.1 uncultured Deinococcales bacterium
AAGTTAAATCCAATTGAAAATCTTTTCATGAATTCCTCGAGAAAAATCAGTGATTTGGTTGAGGTTCACCGGTTTCTGGCTGTGAAATGTGGCGTTTGGATAAACTGAATGAGAACAGCGTGTTGGGTTAAAACCTGGACGTATTAAAATTACTTATAACATCAAGCGTCAGTATTTCGTGTGAAATCCCAGCATCTGAGCGTGTTTAAGTGCCAGATTTATCACAACTTGGATTTAAAAAAGGTATATAATCAATGCAGGTCAATCACCAAATGAATTCCAGACCAAACTTTTAAAAACCCCCAATCGGTTATTGTGGAATTGGAATTTATTTCTCGAGCAACTTTAAAACACCCAAATCGATTGGAAAGAAGAGGCAAGGCAATGGGATTAACCGTTCAACAAATCAGTGACGAGATGAATCAAATTTTAACCGAAGCCAGCACTTACGGGCACACGGTGGACAGCGCCCGTAGCCGTGCGGGCAAAATGCTCGAGATGGCACAAAAACTCGAACAAGCCACCGATGTTGATCCAGAAGCCGTACCGAGCACCGTCATCGACATTCGAACGACTGCCAAGCACATGGTCGCGCTGGCGAAACGGCTCGAGATTGTACGGGCGCTGGCTATCGTCAAAGCCAACGAGGCAAACTTTTTGGCGTCTCACAATGGCAAGCTGGGTTCACACGAGTTTGAAGCCCGTCGTTATGGACACGAAGCCTTTTATTTGAACGAGATTTTGCGTCAAGGTTTGTAAATTCTGGGGTGAGAAATGCAGTCGGGGTTATGAGGTGCTTTGATCGCGCCAATCATATTTCCGACTGAATTTTATTGTTCGGTCACTTACTACTTTTTTGTCCGAGTATATTTGCAAAAGTTGCTCGAGGTTGTCAGTGAGAGTGTGTTTATGAAGGGCTGTCGAAACAAGGCTATAAGCTATAAGCAAAAAACTGCTGTTCCTTGGAGCTTAAAGCCACGGCAATTGTAAACCTTTGCTATATCCTGGTTCCAGTTGACTTCATAAACGCGTTCTAAGCAAAAATCTGTGGGCAAACATCGCAGGCGGAGCCGACGATTGCTGGTTGGTCAAGACGAACTTTTATTCGATCAATTGATGCCAATTTCATGTATACGCACTACATTCTGAGCAATTGCCAGTTTGAAGTGAACGAGATAAAGCCAAGTTTTTTGGCTTCGCGTTGGGCGAAGGCTCTTAACTCCAAACTTTCTTCATAATCGAGCGCCCAACAGGCAAAACCGTAATGTTCTGACCAGGAAACCATGGTTTTGGCGACCGCTTGGTTTGCGGCTTTCATTGAACCATCGAGCTTTGAATACTTTGGCTTGCCAGATTTTTGCATTTGCCAGGTGGTGCTCAAACCCTCGAACAAGGCGCCGTCAACAATCGGCGCCACTCGAGACAAAACCCGAAAACCCCTGTTCAGCACCAAGGCAATCCGTGGAAATGTTGCCCGAAGTTTGATGATTAACCGAGCCAATGCCAGTTGATCTGCTTCGTCGCTCGAGTCGAGCGTGTCCAGAAACAAACCTTGAAAACCCATTTCCAAACTTTTTCTGGCATTCTCGAGCACATGGGCTTGCCACAATGGATGCGCCGGATCGACCATATATGATCCAAACTCGAAATTTTGTTGGGTGTGACCGGTGATTGATCTCTTCCACCAGGGTTGTGAATCCGACAAAACCATGTTGGCGTCTTCACCCATCGATAGGTAAGCCAAGGCAACGGTGTGCAGCTCACTGAGCGAGTCTAAATCCTCTTTCGTGTGCGCCCCTGGGTGCAGCACGACGGCATCGTACTGCCAGAGCTGTTCGACTCGGTCAAAACCATAATAGATTGCATAAGAGCGTGCTTGTCTGATGCGCTTGCGCACAGTTCACCTTTCCTCCAAGCTTGAAACTCGGGTCAGACATTACAACATCTTTTTGATACTTAGGTTTTAATCTTTAATTTAATTTGATCTGCACGAGATTTTTCGGGTCGTGAAGGTTTTTTAGCGTTTGGGTTTGGGAGCTTTGTTAAGACAACGAGCAAGTGATTCAACCAATTTAATGAGAAAACGATTGAAAATTTTTTATGATTTTGTTGATTGTAAGATTTTCACCTTGTGATAAACGTAATAACCCCATGAGATATTAGATGAGACACGATATTTGAAATCTGAGATTGATCCATTGCTGACATTTCAGTTTTGCGGATAGGCAATCGACATAGACTGACACGAAGATTTTTATCTCGAGTGGATTCTCATTAAGCTTATCCAATCGTTATAATTCACAGCCCAGAATCAGTGATTCTCATCTGGGGATGATGAAACCCCAGGGGAGATTATGAATAAAACACGAAAGTCATTAAATTTGGTTCAATTTTTTTTCATCATGCTTGGCGTCACCACGCTGATCTCATGCAATCAAGATGCTCCCAATATAGCGGTCAATACTGACCTCGAGTTGACCGTCAGCACGCCGACACCCACCGTTCAAATCGGGAAAAATCTAACATTTACGGTGACGGTCAAAAACATTGGTGCAAACGACGCCACCAACGTTACGGTGCTCAATCCAATTCCACAAAATGCCAGCTTTGTTTCGGTCAGTTCTTCGCAAGGTGCGTGCGCTCAAAAAGACGGAACCATAAGCTGCCTGATCGGAAAACTTGGTGTTTTAAGCACGGCGACCGTCAATTTGGTACTGACCTCCAACACCGTTGGCACGATCAAAAACACCGCCAGCGTGGTCGCCACCGAGGTGGACATTAGCACCGCCAACAACGTTGCCAGCTCGAGTGTGATCCTACAAGCGCCGCCACCGCAGGCAAACTTACAACTTGCAGGCACGGTAGCGCCAAACCCGGTGCAAATCGGTCAAAACTTGACCTATACGTTTAACATCAACAACACTGGACCCGACACGGCGACCAGCATTCAATTTAGCGATGTCTTGTCGCAAAATATTACTTATGTCTCGAGCACCACCAGCCAAGGCACGTGCACCTATGCCACCAGCAATTTGACCCTGACCTGCAATCTGGACACTTTGGCACTGAATGGGACGGCGCAAGTGAAGTTGGTTGCGACGCCAAAAGCCGCAGGCACACTGACCCAAAACCCGACCTTACGCGCCGCCGAGGTTGACCCCAACACCGCCAACAACACAACCACCATCACGGCAACCGTCCAACCCGCGCCAGCCGTGCCAACCGCCAACTTGGGATTGACCATGAGTCCCACGCCAACCCCAGTGCTGACAGGACAGAACCTGACCTATGCCATCAAATTGACCAATGCCGGACCTGATGCCGCCAGCAACGCCAAAATCATCGACCCACTTCCGCAAAACACGACCTATGTCTCGAGCAACACCAGCTTGGGAACGTGCGCGGTCGCCACAGGCACATTGACTTGTAACGTCGGAACGTTGGCGGCGAATGCCACTGCCAGCGTCAATTTGGTGGTGACTTCAAAAGTTGCCGGAACCATCACCAACAGCGCCAGCGCCAGCGCCACAGAATCTGACCCCGACACCAGCAACAATACCGCCAGCGCCGATGCAGTCGTGCAAGTTCCAGCCACGGCAGATTTGAAAGTGACCATTGCCGCCGCACCCAACCCAGTGCAAACGGGTCAAAACATCAGTTACACCATCAAAGTCAGCAACGCCGGACCCAATAATGCCACCGCCATCAACCTGAGTGATACGCTGCCAGCCAACACGACCTTCATCTCGAGCACCACAACCCAAGGTTCGTGCAGCGTTGCGGGGGGTATATTCTCGTGCGCCTTGGGCGATTTGACCACGACGACCACCGCCACCGTGACCCTGGTCTTGACCTCGAGCGCCCTTGGCACGTTGAGCAATTCTGTGAATGTCAGCGCAACACAATCCGACCCGACCACCACGAACAACACGGCTTCGACTTCAGTCACCGTCCAAGCCCCACCAGCACCCACCGCCAATCTTGGCTTGGCACTTAGCGCCGCGCCAAACCCAGTGCAAACTGGGCAAAACCTAACCTACACGTTTAATGTCAGCAATGCAGGACCAAACGACGCCACCAGCGTAAATCTATCAGACCCAATCCCACAAAACGCAAGCTATGTCTCGAGCGGTACCGCCCAAGGCTCGTGCGCTGCAACTGCTGGAACGTTTTCTTGCAGCCTTGGCACGATCAAAGCCAACGCCTCGGCGCAGGTCAGTCTGGTCGTGACCTCGAGCGTCGCGGGGACGCTGACCAATAGCGCCAGTGTCAGCGCCAGCGAAACCGACCCTGTGACGGGCAATAACAGTGCCAGTGTCAGCGTCAATGTTCAAGCACCAGCCGTTCCGACAGCCAACCTGGGATTGACCGGCGGCGCCACGCCAAATCCACTTGATATCAACACCAACGCCACACTCAGCTACACCATCAACAATGCAGGACCGGACAGCGCCAGCAACTCAACATTCACCAGCACCTTGCCAACCAACGCCGTTTACGTCTCGAGCAACCCAAGCCAAGGAACGTGTTCTTTCAACGTTGCGTTATTGACCTGCAACCTCGGCACCATCGCCGCAAGTGGCAGCGCCCAAGTCAGCCTGGTCTTGACCTCGAGCGTTTTGGGAGTATTGAATACCAGTGCCAGCGTCAGCGCCAGTGAAGTTGATCCTGTCGCTACGAACAACACCGCGAGCCTCAACATTACGGTGCAAAACCCGCCAGCCCCAGGCACGATCAATCTGCCCCCAACAGGTAAAGTTGGTTGGGATTGGCAAATCGGCGCAAGTGGCGACAGCAACGTGACCGTACCAGCAGGCATCACCTTGCTGGATTTGGACGGTTTCAACATTAGCGCTTCAAAAGTCTCGAGTCTCAAAGCCCAAGGCATTTACACGGTTTGTTATATCGACGCCGGCAGTTACGAAGATGGACGTTCAGACTCGAGCCTCTACCCAGCCTACTTAAAAATCTTCAAAGACGTTCAATGGAATGAATGGTTTTTGGATGTCCAAGACGTATTCCGACCCATTCAACCCGCCGGCACGCAACTGGTGAACAACCAATGGGTTGACGCGAGCGGCAAACCTTTGGTGGGATTGCCCACGGCTGGCGCATTTGCGCCATTGTTGAAAGCCCGCTTAAAAATGTGCGCCGATAAAGGCTTCGATGCGCTCGAGCCTGATAATTTGCAAAACGACGAGAACGCGGGCGGTAAAGTGACCCAACAACAACAACTCGATTTTAACAGTTGGATTGCCGATGCGGCGCATGATGTTGGTCTGGCAGCATTTCAGAAGAACGGACCAAATAAGATTTTACAGAAAGACTCAGCAGGTAAAATGATGGTCGAAAAGTTCGATGCAATTTTAAATGAAGAATGCCAACAGTACAGCGAATGTGGACCATTGGCGGAGTACGTTAAGCGTGGGAAGTTGGCGTTGAATACGGAATACACTGGAACTCTGGATTGCGCACTCTCGAGTTCGTTGGTCATTAATTCGATCATGAAAGATTTGAGCTTGACCGGCGGCAACATGAGTGGCTACAAACGACAAAGCTGCCCTTGAACACCTGAGAATTCAAAAGGCTCGAGTTTGCTGCTCGAGCTTTTTTCTGGTCAAACTTTGCCTCATTGACGTGACCTGAGTTTGAATCTGACTTGACATTTGGATGGCTCGAGTGGGTTAAACTGAGCAATCTTCTTAGGGGAGGTTTTTATGGCAGCCTTGATTGCAGAATTTATTGGTACCTTCGCCCTGATCTTTATTGGAGCAGGCACAATTGTGGCATCTCCTGGTTTAACGGCGGCAGGAGCACTCGGAACGCTGGTCGGCATTGCCTTGGCGCACGGTTTGACCATTGCGGCGTTCGGTTCGGCAACGGGTCACATCTCCGGTGGACACCTCAACCCCGCCGTGACTGTGGCGATGATGGCAACGGGTCGAATTGACCCCGTGCGCGGACTGATGTACATTGTGGCACAGTGCTTGGGCGCCATTTTCGCTGCGTTTTTGCTGACGGTCGCCATGCCCGCCGATTTGGTCACCGCCTCAAAACTTGGCACACCGTTGCTCTCCCCGAACATGACCGTGGCGGGCGGGATTATTCTCGAGGCGATCACCACGTTTTTCTTGGTCTTCGTGATTCACGGCACAGCCGTCGATGCCAGAGGACCAAAAATGGGCGCGTTGTTTATCGGCTTGACCGTGGCGCTCGATATTCTGGCGATTGGACCGCTGACCGGCGCAGCCATGAACCCCGCCCGCAGCATCGGACCCGCATTGGTCAGTGGGCACCTCGAGAATTTCTGGTTGTACTGGGTTGGACCGATCATTGGTGCGGTCGCTGCGGCGTTCTTGTACTCGGGCGTGCTCGAGAAATCCAGCGATTCCTGATCACTTCGAGCGCAAGTTCTCAAATGCCTCTCGGGCGCGACCAAATCTTGGGTCGTGCTCGAGTGCTTTTAAGTACGCACTTTTGGCTTCGTTAAAACGCGACAGCGCTTCCAGGGTTTGCCCGTACCAAAAATAGGCTTCAGCCCAGATTGGGTGGTTCGCGGCGTACTTGGCAGTCTCGAGCAGTTTCAGGCAGCGCACAATCAAGGGTTCTGCCAGGCGGGCTTCAAATAAAGCCAGGTGTAAAGCCGTTTGGTGCACCCATGCCCAAGGTTGACTGGGATCGATGCGGCTCGCCGCCCCAAACGCCTCGAGCGCCTGACGCAAATCGCCTTTGCGCCACGCCGCACCGCCCCAATCCATCGCATAACGGTACAAACTGCTGTTCGACACCCCTCGAGGGTCGCCCAGTACGGCGCTGCGCAAGTGCAAAAGTGCCTGATCGACTTTGCCCAACGCCTCCAGAATCAGACCGTACTGCCATTCAAACTCTGAGCGAAACGCCACCAACTTCAGTGCCAAACGAATCTGATCTTCGGCTCGGGCTTGATTGAGCGCTCCACCCGTCAAATAATACGCCCGTGCCAGCAAGAAATGTCCGTCTGGATCATTGGGTTTGAGTTTCACGAACGGCTCGAGTTGCACAATCACGGTCTTTAAATCGCCTGCCTCGAGTTTGCTGCGCATCACGGCTAAATCCGTGTTTTGGGCAAACGCGCTCGAGCAAAACAACAGACAAAAAAAGACCGCCAAAAGCCTCATTCGTGTGGCGTGCCAGGTTCGATGGTGATGGTTCGAGAAAGCTTGGCAAACCGTATTTCGAGCTGCCCCGCACGGTACTGCGCCGCCGCACTGTCCGCCTGAACCGCCAGCGGAAGCTCGAGTTCGCGTTCAAACGCCCCCAGTGGACGCTCGAGTTTTAAACCCGTGCCATAGGTCTGATGTTCGCGGTTGCCTCGAATCGAAACCAGTTCGCCGTCGTGCTCAATCTCGAGATTGGTCATGTCGATGCCTGGCGCGTCGAGCACCAAAATCAGGTCGTCGTCGGATTCAAACCAGTCGGCGGCGGGCGTCCAAATACCCGTGCCAGTGCCCAATTTTTCGATGCGTTCCCGAATTTTGGAGAGTTGATTGATGGGTTTCCAAGTGTCCAAGTCCATGTTAGAAGTTTATCAGGCTGCGATGTGTTGTGCACCGCCAAATTCACTTTTGATGACTGCAAAATTTGATTTAGCGTTTCAACAAGCCCAAATAATACACGCCCTTCACCAACGCCGTCTCGAGCGCCTGCAATGCCGCACCGAGGTTTGAAAAGGTTTCGTCGGGCAGGGCATCACGCAATTCTGGGTTGTTCTTCTGCCCAAAACCCGCCCGAACGGTGTACATTAAGCCCTCGGCGGTCGTGTTGGTCGTCAGGTATGCCCACCAACCTGGTTTTCCGGCGCTCGAGTTGGCTTTGATAAACAAGCCGTCATAATCGGTGGTTTCGACGTAAAATGCCAAAGTGGTTTTCTCGAGGGCGAGTTTTAGGGCGTTCACTTTTTCGCCAATTGCCGTATGGGCTTGGGCGCGATCTGATTGTCCACGGGCAAAGGCTTCGGAAAATTGAGACTCGAGGTTCATGCGCCCAGTTTACGCCCTTTGCGTGAGCGTGTTAGCGTCTAGCGCAAGATGAGTGCCACCATTTTTTTTGATTCCGTGTTGATCGCCGGCGTTGGTTTGATCGGCGGCAGTGTCGCCAGGGGTTTGCGCGAACGTTTTTTGGCGCGCGAAATTCTGGGACTGGACAGCGACCCTGAAACACTGAGCACCGCGCTCGGTTTGGGCGTGATCGATGCCGCACGCTTGAGTGTTGGCGAGTGGGTGCGAGGCGTTGATCTGGTGATTCTCGCCGTGCCCGTCCGGGCGCTGCCAGGGTTATTGAACCAATTGATTCCATTCTTATCCGAAACCTGTATTTTGACCGATGTCGGTTCGGTCAAAGCCCCGTTGCTGGACGCCATCTCGAGCTTTCCAAATGTTATTCAAGAACGATTTGTCGGCGGGCACCCAATGGCGGGTTCTGAACGCGCTGGGGTTCAACACTCGAGCGCCAGTTTGCTGCAAAACGCGATTTGGGTTTTAACGCCGACATCACAAACCCAACCCTTAATTCTCGAGCGGGTGCAAGAATTGGTGGCGGCGCTGGGTGCGAATCCTGTGGTGCTCGAGCCTTTGGCGCACGACAAACTGGTCGCCACGGTGTCGCACTTGCCGTACCTCTCGGCGCTCGCCTTGACGCGCCTTATTGCCCGTCACGAAGACCGCGATGGTCTGGCGCTGCTTGCCGCCGGAGGTTTCCGAGATTTGACCCGCGTGGCGTCGGGCGACCCGCGCATGAGCCGCGACATGGTGGTCGAAAACCGTACCGCCGTGCGTGAAGCCATCGGGCGTTACCGCAATGAGCTTGGGGTGATCGAGGAGATGCTCGAGACGCCAGAAAACTTGCTCGAGGCTGCCACCGAGGGCAAGCGCAGCCGCGACAGCCTGCCCGTGGTGCGGCGATCCTTGCTGCCAGGCTTGCACGATGTGGTGGTTTTGATTCCCGATCAACCAGGCGAGTTTGCCCGCATCACAAGTTTGTTGGGCAACAATTCGGTCAACATCAAAGACATTGAAGTGCTGGTCATGCGCGAACAGGGTGGTGCAGTACGTCTGGGATTCGCCAGCCTCGACGAAGCCAATGAAGCCAAATCGCTACTCGAGCTATCGGGGTATCCAGTTCGCGGACGTTGAGCCTTTAACCACCTTGATCGGCAATCCCTTGTTATACTGGGCTGGTGGATGTGACTTGGTTTGATTTGATCATGATGACGCTGCTGGCTGGCGTTGTGGTTATCGGTGCGCGGCGCGGCGTGGCGGGCTTGGTCGCTGGATTGGGAGCCTTACTCGCCTGGGTCATGATTAACATTGTGGCTGGCGTCGAACCGCTGCTGGGTTTGTTTCTGGGCGCAGCAACTGGTTTTGGACTGGCGATGCTCGCCAAGTACATCAACACCATCCCCGCCTTTCAAACCAGCAGCGAAATGGTTTCATTGGCGCTCGGGGCGGTCGGCGGCTTGATCCTCGGGTTGGGTTTGGTGGCGGCGCTCAGTTTGGGTTTTCCGACCCGCCAAAATCCGACGACCGGAAAATTCTTTTACCCCAGCGACAGTTTACCCAACTGGATTTACGACGGTGTCAATCAATCTGTGATTCAAACCTCCCTGTCCAAAGGGCGCAACAACGGCGGCTTGGGCATTTGGAGCAGTTCAAAAACAATTCGCGCTTTTTTGCTGCCAGATCGAAACCGTTAAGCACGAACAAAACGTGCGTTCTTTACACATATCACTCATCTTGCTGTATCATGACTTTCTAAGCTCGAGGTTCAACTCGAGGGATTGGAGGTCAAGCGAACAACACCGTATTCGGGAAGCGCAAGTCCCCACCCGAGGAACACTCGGGCAGGGGAGACGAGGTAGAGGTCTTTAACGAGATAAGCCTTAAACGGCGAAAAGCGAATCATCTGCGGATGCCTCTCGGGTTCACCCAACCCGCCCGAACAGTTCGGAAAATTTAAAGTCAGAATATCGTCTGATAACGGCGAATAAGAGCTTTAAAATCTGAACAACACAAAGTGTTTGCGGGAAAACCCGTTGCAAAACGGTCACAACCCAAACACAGGGAAAACGGCGGAACAAGCACCGCCAAGAAAAACCAAAAGCCGTTCAAAACCCGAGTTGAGCTGGTGCTGTCATTTTTTGCAGCCCCAGAACATTTTTTCAGCGGTCAAAACCGCGCAACACTTGTGGATTGCAAGTGAGAGGTTTTCATGTGTGGAATTGTTGGATATGTTGGACCCCGCAACGCGGTTGACGTGCTGATCAACGGACTTTCAAAACTCGAGTATCGCGGTTACGACAGTGCGGGCGTTGCTGTGAACACTGGACATCACCTCGAGATCAGAAAAAATGCGGGCAAACTAGGAGTTCTGTCCGATGCCCTCAAAGGTCAGTCATTGACCGGAACGCTCGGCATCGGTCACACGCGCTGGGCAACGCACGGTCGTCCCAACGATGTCAACGCGCACCCTCATGCCACCGAAGATGGCAAGATCGTGATTATTCACAACGGCATCATCGAAAATTACTTGCCGTTAAAAGAAAGCCTGATCGCCAAAGGGCACAGCTTCAAATCCGAAACCGATTCTGAAGTCCTGGCGCACCTGATCGAAGACCAGTACCAGGGTAACCTCGAGCAGGCGGTACGCGCCGCCCTGGGGCAGGTGCGCGGCGCGTATTCCCTGGTGGTCACGCACGCCGACCACCGCGAGATCGTCGCCGCCCGAACCGTCAGCCCACTGGTCATGGGTGTCGGTAAGGGCGAAAACTTTCTGGCGTCCGACGTTCCAGCGCTGCTTGCCTACACCCGAGAAGTGATTTTCTTGCACGACGGCGACATGGTGGTGATTCACGACAACGATTACCGCATCACCGATTTGGCAGGCAACGAGGTCACTCGAGCGGTCACGCACATCGAATGGGACGCCGAAGCCGCCGAAAAAGGTGGATTTGAAACCTACACCCTCAAAGAAATTTTTGAACAACCCCAAGCCCTGACCAACACGCTTTTGGGACGCCTGCGCGACGAAACGGGCGAAGTTGATTTGGACATCAACCTTGACCCGAAAAGCTTTAAACGCATCAGCATTATCGCCTGTGGCACGGCATTTTATGCGGGTTTGGTCGGCGAATACCTGATCGAACAACTGGCACGCATTCCCGTCGAAGTCGATGTCGCCAGCGAATACCGTTACCGCCAACCGTTGGTCAGCGAAAACACCCTGGCAATCGTGATCTCGCAATCGGGCGAAACCATCGATACCTTGGAGGCATTGCGCGAAGCCAAAAAAGACGGCGCGAAAACCCTAGGCGTGATCAACGCCAAAGGCTCGAGCATGACCCGTGAGGTGGATGACGTGCTCTACATTCACTCGGGACCCGAAATCGGGGTTGCCAGCACCAAAGTCTATACCAGCATGGTCAGCGCGATGCTGATGCTGGCGCTGTGGCTTGGACGCGCCAGGGGAACGCTGGACAGTGCCAAAGGCGCAGAACTGATTCATGCCGCCAGGGAATTGCCGCGCCTGGTCGAACAAGCCCTCGAGCCTGAACGCGTGGAGAACATCAAACGGATTGCCGAAAAGTACAAGAATGCCAGGGATTATCTGTTTTTGGGACGCGGTGTGAACGCACCAACCGCGTTTGAAGGCGCACTCAAACTTAAAGAACTCTCGTACATTCACGCCGAAGCCTACGCCGCCGGCGAAATGAAACACGGACCGATTGCCCTGATCGACGAAAACCTGCCCGTGGTTGCCATCGCCACCGACAGCTTTTTGCTCGAGAAAACCATTTCCAACATTCAAGAAGTACGCGCCCGTTCAGGACAAGTGATTGCCGTGGTTTCTGACGGTGATACTGATGCTTCACGTCATGCCGACGATGTGATTTTTGTGCCAAAGGCGCACGAGATGGTCAGCCCGATTGTGAATGTGGTTGCATTGCAATTGCTGGCATATTTCACGGCGACCACGCTAGGGAAAGACGTGGACAAGCCGCGTAATCTTGCCAAATCGGTCACGGTGGAATAAGCGCTACGTTTTTCAGCCCGCGCGTGATGTGTACGGCAAATAGCGTTTGAAACTTTGAGGTGACTTGACCAAACTCAAGTCACCTCAAAGTTCAGCTTGCCAACAAGAATAATCCAATGTTTTTTTCATCCCTCGAGCTTTATCCATCTTGCATGATTGAACATAAGCTGCAATGCCCCGCTAACCACCGTGTGAGAAATCGGCGTACAAGGTCATGCCGCCATCAACAAACACGGTTGTGCCTGTCAGGTAACTCGAGTCATCACTGGCAAGATTCACGAGCACATTGCCGATTTCGGCAGGTTGTCCCATGCGCCCCATCGGGATTTTTTTGTTCAAATCCGCCAACCCGCTCGGGTCGCTCCAGACCGATTGGTTGATCGGCGTTTGAACCGCCCCAGGCGCGAGCGCCAGGACGCGCACGCCAAACTCGGCGGCTTCCTGCGCGAGCGTTTTGGTGAGCATCCCCAAGCCCGCTTTGGATGCCGTGTACGCGCTGTAGCCGCCCCAGGGGATGACCTCGTGAACGCTGGTGATGTTGATGACCACACCCGATTTTTTTGCCACCATTCTGGCGAGCGCTTCCTGCGCACAGTGAAACGCGCCGAACAGATTCACCTCGAGCGTCTTGCGCCATTTGGCAGCATCCACCTCCCAGGCTCGAGCGCGAACACCATCAATGCCGGCGTTGTTGACCAGAATATCAACGATGCCAAGTTCGGTGTCGGCTAGGGCGAACATGGCTTTGACGGCGGCTGGGTCAGTGATATCAGCCTCGAGCGCGACAGATTTGACGCCGAGCGCCTGAATTTGGGCGACCAGCGCCTGGGCTGGGGCAGGATTGCCGATGAATGCCACACCGACGTTTGCGCCCGCACCCGCGAGTGCCAACGAAAACGCCGAACCTAGACCGCCTGAACCACCGGTCACAATGGCGGTTTTTCTTTCGAGTTTTAAAATCATGAATAATTCCTCTCTGTTCTCAACCAGAGCAAACTACGGTTCGGAAATGGAGTGCAGATGGAAGCTCGAGTTTCAAGATTTTTGCAGCAATGCCGCGATCAAACCCGTCCAACCCGTCTGATGCGATGCGCCCAGTCCTGCGCCCGTCTCGCCGTGAAAGTATTCGTGAAACGGAATCAGGTCATGCCAAAATGGGCTGTGTTGCATGATCTGGTTTTGACCAAAAACGGCGCGTTTGCCATCTTGATCCTGCACGAACAGGCTCGAGAGGCGGCGCGTCAGCTCTTGGGATATTTCTTTCAGGTCGAGTGGGATTCCAGAACCCGTCGGACACTCGAGTTTGTAACCATCCGCATAATAATCGTGGAATTGCTCGAGCGCCTCGATCAGCAAGAAATTGATCGGAAACCAGATCGGTCCGCGCCAGTTGGAATTGCCGCCAAACATGCCCGAGCTGGACTCAGCGGGTTCGTAATCCACGCGAAAACTTTGCGAATCCATGCTAATTTCAAACGGATGCTCGAGGTGAAATTTCGAGAGCGAACGAATGCCGTGTGGGGACAAGAATTCTTGTTCGTCAAGCATTTTCGCTAGCAACGCGCCCATGCGGTGGGTTCGCACCAAGGAGAGCAAAGTTCGTTCGTCGTGACCTGGTTGATTCCAATGCGAGACCAAATCTGCCAATTCGGGGCGATGCTCGAGAAACCAATCCATGCGGGCTTTGAAGACGGGCAGACGTGCCAGCGTCTCGGCTTCGAGGGTCATGACCGCCACCAGCGGCATCAAGCCCACCAAAGACCTTACCTCGAGTCGATCCTGCGAACCGTCGGGAAGGCGCAGGGCATCGTAATAAAAACCGTCCGTTTCATCCCACATACCAGCATTCTCGAGCGCCGAGGCAATGTACAAGAAATGCTCGAAGAATTTGGTCGCGATGTCCTCGTAAACTGGGTTTTCCAGCGCCAACTCGAGCGCAATTTGCAACATATTCAGGCTGTACATGCCCATCCACGCCGTACCGTCGGATTGCTCGAGCTTGCCGCCGCCTGGCAGCGCGTGGCTGCGGTCAAAGACCGAAATGTTGTCCAATCCCAGAAAGCCACCCTGAAAGACGTTGTGACCCTCGGAGTCCTTGCGGTTGACCCACCAGTTGAAATTGAACAGCAATTTGTGAAAGACGCGCTCGAGAAAACCCCTATCGCCTCGCCCAGTGGTTTGCTTTTCGATCTGATAGACGCGCCAGGTCGCCCAGGCGTGAACGGGCGGGTTGACATCAGAAAAATTCCACTCGTAGGCGGGAAGTTGCCCGTTCGGGTGCTGAAACCATTCGTGGGTCAAGAGAACCAATTGCGCTTTGGCAAATTCGGCGTCGAGCATTGCCAGAGGCAGGGTGTGAAACGCCAAATCCCAACTGGCAAACCAGGGATACTCCCAGGTGTCCGGCATCGAAATGATGTCGTTGCTGTTGAACGTATTCCATTCGGCATTGCGCCCGCTCAGGCGCGAACCTGGCGGCGTGGGTTGAGCGGGGTCGCCTCTCAGCCAACGCCTCACGTCGTAACGGTAATACTGCTTGCTCCAGAGCATTCCCGCAAAGGCCTGACGCTGCACCAGTTTCTCGTCGCTCGAGATTGAGGTGGGTTGCAAATCCGCATAAAATTGGTCACACTCGAGTTGACGCTGTTTGAAGACGGCTTCAAAATCTGCAAAGGCTTGCTCGAGTTTTGTGTTTCTCAGGCGCACCCGAACGGTTTGCGATTCACCAGCGGCGACGGATAATTTGTGATGAAGTGCCGCCTTCGAGCCTTGGGTTTGGTTGATTGCCTCGAGCTTTCCATGCACCACAAAATCGTTGATGCCGTCTTTGGTGGTACTCGAGGCGTTTGGGGCGTTGTAAAGCTTGGTCATGTTGGTTTCGTTCTCGCAGAACACGGCATTGGCAGCCGAATCAAAATACAAAAATCTCGAGCCGAGTTGAGGATGGACTGCCCTCAAAACACCTTCAGCCTCGAGCGTGATCGTGTGATGCTCGGGTTTGTCGCCCCAAGTCCAGGTGTTGCGAAACCACAATGTCGGCAGCACCTGAAGTTCGCAGGGTTCTGAACCGCGATTGTGCGCCGTAATCCGCATCAAGATATCGTCAGGGTTGTTCTTGGCGTACTCGACTTCAATATCCCAATAACACCCATCATCAAAAACACCCGTGTCAATCAACTCAAATTCAGGTTCAAGCTTTCCGCGTTTCTGGTTTTCCTCGACCAACCTTCCATACGGAAACTCGAGTTGCGGGTACTTGTACAAGGCTTTCATGTACGAATGCGTTGGGGTGTTCTCGAGGTAGCTGTAATACTCTTTGACATCCTCGCCGTGGTTGCCCTCCGTGCCACTCAGACCAAACAATCTTTCTTTGATGATCGGGTCGCGCCCATTCCAGACT
>CAXTTL010000115.1:0-15447 GCA_964247135.1 uncultured Deinococcales bacterium
GTGCCACCTTGCCAAGGTGGATGTCGAGAGTTCGAATCTCTTCTCCCGCTCCAAAAAAAGTAAGCCGTGAAGCCTATATGGTTCACGGCTATTTTCATTTATAGAGATAGAGTAAGGACTTTATGTTTCTAGATTATTTCTTATTAGAAAAATCAGAAAAAAGTTGTGCTGATGAGAGATTCACAATAATTCCCAAGATTAACGCAATAATTATCCCATAAAATATATTGTCACGAAGTCTTTCTTGCCGTTTGATTTGTTCTTGCATATCTCCCCAAAAAAAATTACTTTTAGGATAAAGGGAAATTAAGCTATAGAAAAATACAAATATTGCTATTAAAAATGGTAAAATTCGGATTGTATTTTGTAAATTTACCATCTCAACGAATGTCGCAATAAATTTTTGAACGTTAAAATCGTAGGATGCCGTTTCAGATTTAATGTACTTTTTTACAGAATCTCTAAAAATAAAATCAATTTTTTCTTTCTCTGTAAATTTATCAATTGTCTTTCCCATGTATATATCCATAATACTTTTATTTTGTTGAGATTTTAGACTAGAAGAATAATTTAGAAATAGAATTAAGATAGAAATAAAAAAACAAAGAAATATTGTTCCTTGAATAAATCCAGAATTAGCTAAATATTTTTGAATACTATTAGTAGTTAAAGTTCTTTCTATTTGCTCTTCAATTTCTGATCTTAGTTTAGTAATTTCCGAATTACCTGTATCATCTATTCCAAAATTAATAATTCCATTTTTATGAAAATCTATATTTATGTATTTTGGGTAATGACTTTTTTCTTTTAGGATGCTGACCTCTATTGCTAAATTTTCAATTGGATTTTTAATTGTATTATCATGTTTTAGGAGGTCTTCAACATTGTTGAACTCAAGTTTATTTTTATCTTTCAGGAAACAAGTGATAGATAAAGTTGATTCAAAAGATAGCAGACTAATTTTTTGTGCAATTACATCTAATAATCTTCTAATTTTTGAAGAATCCAGAGTAAATGCTTGATCAAAAGTTTTTGTATAGTTGCGGATTCGGAATTTTGGAATTATTTCTGCCATGTGTTTTCATGTGAATGATAGCATCTTGGGTCGCTCATAAGAAGATTTAGTTATCCTGGTTATTAGGATTGCTTTGACGTGATTACATTGCCCAAATATCGCGGCAATCAAATCAACTTCTCGAGCTTCAACGTTTACCCAGTTTGCTACAATGCCACCATGAACACCCACCTCGAGTTATCAGCCGATCTCGAAGCGGTTTTACAACAAATTGCCGCTCGAGAAAAACGTGATGTCAATGACGTGATTCAAGATGCGTTGCAGCGTTATGCGGCAGAGAATTCTCGAGCGATGCCAAGTTGGGTTGGTATCGGCGAAGGTTTGTCAGATTTGTCTGAACGTGTGGATGAATTGTTATTCGCGGATTGTTTGCGTCCGTGAATTTGGTCAATGCAATTCTGGCAGACACAAGCGGTTTGTTGGCGTTGCTGAACAAAAAAGACGTGCATCATGAAGCGGTGAAACCTTTTGCCACGGCGAATCTTTTGGTTTCCAGTACGGTATTGTGCGAAGTGGATTACATGGCGACAAAGTACCTTGGTGAACTTGCCGCTCGAGCTTTTTTGCAAGGACAAGCGTGGGGTGAGTGGCAGTTGTTGGTATTTGATGCACTCGATCTCTAGAAGGCGAACGAGATTCGAGCGCAGTACAACGATATTCCACTTGGTTTTGTGGACAGCAGTTTGCTGGCACTTGCCGAACGTTACCAGATTCCTCGAGTGTTGACTTTGGATCGGCGGCATTTCTGGGCGGTACGTCCGCAAAGTTTTGGGCATTTTGAATTGCTGCCCTAAGTTTATGGGTCTCGAGTTGATTCAAGCAAAACGCTTTCTCGAGCGTCATTATTTCACCATGTCTGATTTACCGCAACGCCACCAAGTACAGTTGTGCGCCTTCATTGCCTAAACCTGCAATGTTGGTGTCCCAAGAGATGGTGTAATCCCCTGCGGTGTTCACCATTTTGTACGCGGCGGCAACCTGAATGTAACCACTCTCGCTCAGGCTGATCAATCCTGTGGCATTTGGAATCAAGGTAAATCCATTGCCTGGAATCGCCTTGTGTGTCTCTCCCACGGTGCGAACGCCGCCCGAACCCCACCACCAGGCAACCAGAATTGCCGCGCCGTTGGTGTGAACATTGGCGCTCGAGATGCTGTTGGCGGCGGGTCGTTCCACCCAACTGCTGTCTTCGATGGTGGTTGTGCCAGTCACTTCGAGGGCGGACAAGGTTGTTTCATCGCTGTTGTTCCAAATCATTGAAAACATATGGTTTGCGCCGCCCGATGCGCCAGTGGCGTGGTACAAACCTGTGGCGCTGCTTGTCCAGTCAAGGTATGTATGGGTGCTGCCCAAAAGCGTGAAGGTGTTGGCGTGGTTGTCGCTTGGGGCGTTCGGGGCGCTTGCCCAGTCACCTCGAGCCACACTGACCAGCAGCACCGAACCCGTCTTTTGGGTGTTTACAGGTTTGGTCTCGAGCGTGCCAGTTGCGGGCGACTGACCGTTGATGCGTTGCGCGATGGTGCTGGCAGCAATGCCAAAGGTAGTGGGTTTGATCTCGAGTTGGGCGTTGCAACTGAGCATCAACGTGGTAACTGCCATAAAGAATATGGGTTTGATCTTGACCCCTGCCT
This sequence comes from uncultured Deinococcales bacterium, assembly GCA_964247135.1. Classification (GTDB taxonomy): domain Bacteria; phylum Deinococcota; class Deinococci; order Deinococcales; family JAAFIG01; genus JANXTZ01. The sequence continues at coordinate 2,707 of CAXTTL010000115.1, forward strand.
TTCGTTTCATTGATGCCCTCGAGTTTCTTTAACTTGGTTTTTGAGCGTAACTGTTTAAGATTTGAAAATCATGGAATAGGCTTGTTTGAGACGTTCTAAATCTTCAATTTCGATGGGTAAATCTGCATCACCCTCGAAGGTAACGTCTGGTTTTTTGGAATGTTTTTTCAAACGAGCGTCAACTAAATCAGATTCTTCGGTGCTGAATTGCTCACCGGTAATCTCGAGATAACAATTGATGATTTGCTTGAAACCTTGGCTGTAATCGCAGACCACCAAGTTTTGGTCTGTATGTCTAAAACGCTCTATCGCCAAATAATATTTTTGAAGAACCCAGGCGGCGTAATCGTCTAGTTTTTCGGCGGAAGGGATGGCGTCGGTTGTTCCGAACATGCTTGCGGGCAACAGGCTGGGAACCATGTGCATCCCACGGTTTCGTTTGTGTGATTTCAAAATCTCTTCTGGTTGCCTGGTTAAAATGACAAATGGCAGCTTGGGAAAATATGATCTCAGTTGCTCGAGGTACATTAAATGCCAACTGTCCATTTTGAGAATCAAATTTTGTTGTTTGGGAAACCTGATTTGACCAAGAAATTTGAGTACAGCCATAAAAAGTTGAATCCTGAAATCTTCAGACATGTCTGGTTCTCTGAGAATATCGTCCAATATGGGCACTTCTGGAATCACGATGTTGCGTTCAGACAGGGTGATGGCTTGGCTGAGCATGGTTGAACCGCACCTCGAGACGTGGAAAATAAAGGCAATGGGTTTGACCGCATTGATGGGTTGTGACCATTCCAAAATGGCTTGGGCATGACTGAGCACCTTAAGACCCTTTGAATTTTCAACCAGTGCTCTGCACTTTAAGATGGTTTCTTCAAAAAAAGGTTCGTTAAAGCGCTTCTCACCCAGATAAATCCATTCAAAAAAGTATTCTTGATTTTGCTTTACGAGCTTATAGGGTATCCAGTGCAGTAACGGTGGATTCATTTGATTTTCCTCAATCTGTCTGTGGACTTGAACGCGGATACGGTTTGCCGTCATTGTGTCATATTGTGTCATCTTAAGTGACCCAAGGACCTGGCTACAGTGTTGTCAGTTTTGGGTCGAATGAACATCATGGTTTCGTGTCGTAGTTTGGCTTGAGTCCTCGAGTATCAGAGATCGGAATCCGTGATAACTTGAACTCCAATGTTGATAGCCAAACAATCTGGAATGTTGATTGCCAAACAATCTGGCATGTCTGGTTTTGCTTATGACTTTTTTGATGTCGCAAACAAAAAAGTTGGTAGTTTGCGTTTGCCAGACGTTGCGGTGGCAACCAATGCGCGTCTGAAAAATGTGGTTCCGCAATTTATGAATCAGAAAATAACCATCACTTACGGACTCGAGCATTTTGAAATCGAGTTCGAGTACCTCAACCGAGATTGGGTCAATGACATCGAATTCAGCTTCAAAACCGATTCCGAAACGCTGGCGGTGGCTCGAGAAATTCATGCGAAGAAGTTGGGTGCCAAGCGCCCTGCGATTCAAATTAAGTTGCCGTTCGAAGCCGAATTGGTCAGTCAAAGTTCGTTGCTCGCGGTTCGTTTTGATTTGATGCGTGAGGGTGTAAAACTGGGTTCTATCGCCGAAAAGACTTGGTTTTCGCTCCGGCGTCAATTGATGCTCGAGTTCCCAGATTCGATTCCGATTCCAATTCAACTCTTTTGGTTTTTTTTGGTCTGCAACCGTTCTTTTCGCTGATTGTGAATATCAAGGCTTGGAAGTGAGGGTTGTAATATTTTGGTCATGCCTTCATTTCGGGACTGGTTTTGGCAACTCGAGGCGTCTGGATTTGGTCCAGATCATTTTTTTGTGGCGCGATTTGAGTCTGGATTTGCGGGTCGTTTGTTGTCCGTTGTTCGAGATCTGATGCCGATGGACTTTGTTAGCGAAGGTGAAGCTTCGAATGCCCTTCAATCCAATGGCGTTCAGCTATTTGTTGATCAGCACACCTTTGATGCTTTACAAACGATGCAAAAAACTGGTGTTCGCAGCAATATTTACATTGGCTCGAGCATCGAAGTTCGTGACGAAACCTTGAGTCTTGAAAACACGTATTCGCGTCACGAAGTTGATGAAACGAAATTCTTACTGGCTGTAGTTTTGAGCGCTGATTTGATGGTGAAGGATTGGCGTGTGTTCGCGGGCGGCAGTGGTTACGATTCAATCGAAGCGGCTCGAGGCGAGGATGCCGTTTCGTTTCTCGAGTATTTGAAACCCGAAAATCAGTAATCAACTAACGGTTTTTCAAGGCTGTCTCGAGTTCGTCGCGCATGGTTTTGGCGGCTTGTATCGCGGCATTCGCGTAATCGCTTCCTGTGCTGGCGTATTGAATGGCGCGGCTCGAGCTGGCAATTGCGCCGAGTCCGTTGGCATCAAAAGCCGGTGCGAGGTCGCTGGCTTTGGCGCCCTGAGCGCCCAGTCCTGGCAGCAGCAACAAAACATTTGGCATCAGGGCGCGAAAATGCTCGAGTTCTCGGCTGTGGGTTGCGCCGACCACCGCGCCGACCGCACCGTAACCTGTTTCTCGAGTCGCAAGTTCCGCCAAATGTTTGGCAATAATTTCCGAGATCGTTCCGTTCGCGGTTTGTAGGTTTTGCAGGTCGCTCGAGCCTGGGTTGCTGGTTTTGACGAGTACAAAAATTGCGCCGTCATGGTTTTGGGCGGCGTTTAGAAACGGTTCAAGTGTTTCAAAGCCCAGAAATGGATTGACGGTCAGGGCTTTCCCAGCGCGTTCGCCGGTCAGCCAAGCGTCGGCATAAGCGTCGGCGGTGCTTGGGAAATCGCCGCGTTTGGCGTCCAGAATGATTGGTAAACCCAAATCTCGAGCGGCTTGACAAATTTTATCCAGCACCTCGAGTCCTGGAATGCCCAGCGCCTCGTAAAATGCCACCTGAGGCTTGAGGCAGGCAATGTAGGGACTTGTCGCCTCAAGAACGTCCAGGCAGTGCTTTAAGACCGCTTTGGCGGTTACATGGGGGTCATGGTCAAATTGTTTGGGATGGGTGTTCGGGTGCGATTCTGGGCGCGGGTCAAGTCCGAGGCATAAGCGCGTCCCAAGCTCGAGCATTCTGTGGTGTGTTCGATCTGAAAATTTCATCGCCCAGAATCATACAATCTCAAACCATTGACATAACAAACCATTGACATAAAGCGCAACTCGAGATTCCCGATTTACGGCAGCGTGATGACTTCACCATTGTCTCTTGTCAACACTCGAGCGCCGCCGTGCCCTGTCGTGACCAAACTTTTACCGTCTTTGGAAAACACAATCTCTGAGATGGCATCTCGGGTGTCCAGCGCAAGCTCGGTGATTGCGGACTTTTGGGCGACATCCCAAAACTGGAGTGAATATCCGCCCGTCACCAACAGCCGATTGTCTGGGCTGAGGGTCATGGCGAATACGGGACATTCGCAATTTTGGGATTGAAGTGTCGCCAGCTCTTTGTGGCTTGCCGCGTCCCAGATTTTGATCGTTTGGTCGCTCGAGCCGCTGAACAACTGGGTGCCGTCATTGTTCCAAACGACGCTCCAAACATTCTCTCGGTGCGCTGTGAGACTCACAATTTCGCGTCCGGTGCTCACTTCCCAGAGTTTCACCTCGCCATTTTCTGCGCCGCTCGCCAGGGTTAGACCGTTTGGACTAAAGGCGAGGGTCAAAATGCCCGATTCGCTGCCCTCAAACACGCGCTCGAGTTCGCCGCTTGCAACATTCCACAATCGAATGGTTTTGTCCTCGCTCGAGCTGGCAAGGTATTTTCGGTCTGGGCTGAATGCCAAATCGTAAATCCAGGCGCTATGACCGTTCAAGGTAAATCGGGTACTACCTGTATTGACATCGGTGATTCGCACCGTTTTATCGCTCGAGCTGCTCGCCAGCAAACTGTCATCGCTGTTGAATGCCAAACTGGTGATCGTGCCCTCGTGCTCGGAGAAACTTGCGCTGGCTTTTTCGTTTGAGGTTCGCAAATCCCAAAGATTGATGATGGCATCTCGAGAACCTGTGGCAACGGTGCTGGCATCGTTTGATAAGGCAAGAGCGGTTCCCTCAAAAGCATGAAGTTGAACTTTGTTCAGTTCCATTCCGTCGCTGACACGGTGAACGTGAACGCTGGTGTCAAAATCGCTGACCGCAATTCGGTCACCCCTCGGATGCCAACTGATGGTAGAAACGCCGTTTGTGAAGCCTGAGATGCTGCGCTCGAGTTTGCCCGTCTGCGCATTCCAAAGTTTGACGGTTTCATCGTCTGAGCCGCTGGCGATGGTTTTTCCGTTGGGGCTGTAGGTCACAAAACCCACCGATTGGCTATGACCCGTTAAGGTTTTGATGTTTTTGGCGCTTTGAACGTCCCAAAGCCGCACGGTTTTGTCGCTCGAGGAACTGGCGAGGGTTTTGCCGTCCAAACTCCAGGCGACAGACCAGATTTTGTCGGTATGCCCTTTAAAAATTCGCAACATTTTGCCCGTTTTGACCTCCCAGACCCGCAATGTTTTATCGACGGATGCCGAGGCAAGCATTGTCCCTTTGGGATTAAAACGCACATCTCGGACCTGATCGGTGTGTCCTCTAAACGTCTTTAGAATTTTGCCAGTACCAGCGTCCCACAAAATCAAATCATGATCGTCCGAACTCGAGGCGAGGGTTTTGGAATCTGGACTCCACTCGAGCCAACTGATGGCGTCACGATGTCCCTCGAGTTTGCGCAAGACCTTAAAGGTTTTGGCGTTCCAAATCGTGATGCTGGCGTTGGCGTTTCCGGTGGCAATCCGAGTGCCGTCTTTGCTCCAAGCCGCCGCGCCGAGGTAACTGTCATGGGTCAAACGTTCATTTGGCACAAGGTCGACAAAAGTGCTTGCGTCCCAAATGCCCAGTTCGTTGTTGGCGCTGGCGGTGGCAATTTTCGTTCCGTCTGGGTTGTAAGTGACCACATAAATGCTGCTCCAATGGGCTTGGAGTTTCCGAGTGATGTGCAAGTCCTCAAAGTGGTACGGCGCTTGTGCCGCGCCGAGGGTGGCAAAGACCAGCACAAACACTGCAATTCGTGCTGGAGAATAAAATCTTGTCCATGCTGAGTTCATATTGCCTCCTGATTGGCTGGCTCGGGATTATAGTTTTGCACGAAAGCAGACTTTCTGAACGAGATCAAAAAAATCGTAGACGGTATTCCGTCTACGACACCAAAAATAATTTTCGAGCGATAATTTACACGACTGGAGTCAGAGCCTCGTTGTCGCGTTCGCCGGTGCGAATCCGAACCACGCTGTCGAGTTGTTGCACAAAGATTTTACCGTCGCCAACGCCACCGGTGCGGGCGCTTTCGACAATCGCTTTGATGGTGCGTTCCACGAACGGCTCACTGACGGCAATCTCGAGGCGGACTTTTTCGTGAAATTCAAACACGAGCGGACGACCACGGTAGGTTTCCAAATGCTCTTTTTCGCCGCCGTGACCGCTGACTCGAGATACTGTTAGACCGGTCACCTCTTCGCGGAACAGGGCGGTTTTGACATCGTCGAGTTTCTCGGGGCGAATGATGGCAGTGATTAATTTCATATGTCCTCCTGAAAATTCTTGTAACCCAATTTAACTCGAGATTCGTGCAATACACCAGTCTCGAGGTTCGCGCCCAAAACCAACAATAGATTTTTGCATCGTTAGCGAAATTCCGAACATTTTGCACCGTTAGCCTATAACAAAAGCCTAAAATTCCGCAACTTTGACTCGATGTAACTAAATTTTTAACGTTTTGACCGATTTTGTTTGACAGTTCGCAAAAAGCTGCGTATACTCCCCTCAAGGAAATCCAAAAGATTCCGAAACACAAATTGCTTGATTTCAGACTTGCGCCTGCATCGCTCGCGCATGGGGAGGCTCGAATGAACAAGAAGTATTTCAAACCCGCCGCGTTGCTCGCACTTGCCATCATGAGCGCACCAGCCTTGGCTGCCGATGCGCCAAAGATTGACACCGGTGACACCGCCTGGATGTTGGCATCCTCGGCGCTGGTGATGCTGATGACCCCAGGTTTGGCATTCTTTTACGGTGGTTTGATTCGCGCCAAAAACTCGCTCAACACCATGATGATGAGCTATATTGCGCTCGGTTTAATTTCGGTCCTTTGGGCGCTGATCGGTTACAGCCTGGCATTCGCTCCTGGCTCCGGCATTCTGGGCGGTTTTGGCTTCGCATTCTTAAATGGTGTCGGACAAACCGACGTTTATCCAACAGCGCCAACCATTCCGCACCTTGCATTCATGATTTTCCAGGCGATGTTTGCGATCATCACGCCAGCCCTGATTTCGGGCGCGATTGCAGAACGCATGAAATTTATTTCTTATGTTTTGTTTATTGGACTGTGGTCGCTCGTGGTGTATTCGCCGCTCGCCCACATGGTCTGGTCGCCAGATGGCTTCTTGTTCAAAATGGGCGCCCTGGATTTTGCGGGTGGTACGGTCGTTCACATCTCCGCCGGTGTCGCCGCGCTGGTTGCCGCGATCATCCTTGGACCACGACGCGGCTTTGGCAAAACAGCTTTCGCGCCGCACAACGTGCCTTTTGTTCTATTGGGCGCGGGTTTGCTGTGGTTCGGTTGGTTCGGCTTTAATGCCGGTTCGGCAGTCGGTTCAAACGGTCTTGCCGCCAGCGCCTTCGTCACCACCAACATGGGCGCCGCCGCCGCAATGCTGATGTGGAGCCTGCTCGAGATTTTCCGTCACGGCAAACCGACCGCAGTTGGTGCGGCGACCGGTGCGGTGGTCGGACTTGTGGCAATTACCCCAGCGGCTGGTTTTGTCAGCCCGATGGCAGCGTTGGCAGTGGGCGCCATTGGTTCAATCGTTAGCTTTAGCGCCATCCAAGCCAAAACCCGCTTTAACCTCGACGATTCACTTGATGTCTTCTGGTGCCACGGCTTGGGCGGTATCACCGGCGCGTTGTTGACCGGCGTGTTTGCTCAAAAGAGCGTGAATTCGCTTGGCAGCGGTTTGATTGATGGCAACCCTGGTCAACTTGGAACGCAAGCCTTGGCAGTCCTCACCGCCATCGTGTTGTCCGGCGTCGGTACGGCAGTCATCATTTACGCCATCAAAGCCGTGATGGGCTTACGACCAAGCAACAAAGACGAAGAAACCGGACTCGACCTCGCCGACCACGGCGAAGCCGCCTACCACGGTGGCGAGTACGGATCAACCTCCGGTGCGGGTCCAATCGGCTCGAGCGTGACCTTGAGCGTTCCAGTCAATGCCAAAGCGGTCGCGGGCGATTAACGCGAAATCAAAACAAAAGAGGCGGCAATTGCCGCCTCTTTTTATTGTCGCTCGAGTTTCACGGTCTAAAAATCAATGCGCCACCGACCCGACCTTGAAAACTTGGCACGATGGTGGATTGCGAAACCTGAGCACAATACGCCACATCGGACTCAAGACCGATTTCCTCGAGCCTCGCGGCGGCATGAGAACGTGACAGAGGCTCAAGTGGATCGGCAAATTGACGGCGCACGGTCAGGGCAATTTGTGCCCCGTCGTCGAGTTGCGCGTCGGTCATGGCGAGCAGGTACTCACACAAAACTCCAGCCGTGTAGACATCGTCCAGTCCAACCCGTCCGCCGCCACCCGCACAAAGTATTGCAATCTCTTCGCTCGAGACTTCCTTGGCGCGTCTTGCCGCCGCGTGGGCGTTTCGTAGACAAGCCAGAATCACATTTTTACCCGTTTCGCAAGCGTTGACAGCCGCCAGCGTGCCATTGGTCGTGGTCATGACAATGGTTTTGCCATCAAAGCGTTGCTCGAGCACTTCAAACGGACTGTTGCCGAGGTCAAAACCTTCTGGTTTTAAGCCGCGACGTTCACCAGCCAGCACCACACCATCACCTTTGAACGCCAATGCCGTCTCGAGGTCGGAGGTCAAATACAAACTCTCAGCGCCGCGCTCCAGAAAAGACAGTGCGGTGGTGGTGGCTCGAATCACATCGACCACCAAAACCGTATCGGCAAAGGCTTGATGGCTGGGGTCGCTCGAGCCGCGCGGTAACAAATCAACGCGCAACTTCATGCGTTTCCATCAGAGAGTTTGGAGAGTTGATTGCGGAACAAATTGACGTTGTGGGCAATCCCCGCGCTGTTGAAAATGGCTGACCCCGCCACCAAGACGTCCGCTCCCGCCCTGGCAATAATGCTGACATTCTCGAGGTTGACCCCGCCATCGACTTCAATCAGGCAGTTTGGGTTGAGGTCATCGCGCCACGCCCGAAGTTGACGCAAACGATCCAGGGTTTGCGGGATAAACTTTTGACCGCCGAAACCAGGGTTGACGCCCATCACCAGTGCCACGTCAAGCTCAGCCAGCACGGGTTTAAAAAACTCGAGCGGCGTCCCAGGGTTGATGGTCATGCCCGCTTTTTTACCGAGGTTATGGATTTGTTGAATGGCACTGTGCGCATGAGCCGTCGCTTCGGCGTGGAAGGTGATGCTGTCCGCGCCCGTCTTGGCGAAAACCTCGAAATAGCGTTCTGGGTTTTGCACCATCAAGTGCAGGTCGATTGGCAGGGTCGTGTGTTTTCGGGTCGCTTCCAGAATCGGCAGACCGATGCTCAAGTTTGGTACGAATTGACCATCCATCACATCAAAATGAAGCCAATCGCCACCTGCGGCTTGTGCCTCACGAACCTGCGCACCCAATTCGGAAAAATCGCAAGCCAGCAAACTGGGCGCGATACGTTTTGAACGCGGGTTTCGGCTGGAGGTTTCAAGAATCACAGCTAGCAGTCTAACAAAGTTCTGGAGGCTAAAACCCAGAATTTAGGCAACAAAAAAAGTGAGGACAAAGCCTCACTTCAAGATTCAAAACTCGAGCTTCAATCGCCGTCGAAATCGGGCATGGTGTAACTCTGCGCCGCTTGCTGCTGCGCCAGTTCGTGTTGTTGCTGCTTGGAGCGCACCAAGAAATGCTCGAGCTTATGGTCATCGACCAAGTTGTTGCCCATCTCGAGGTGTCCGCTGGCGAGTTCGCGCATCGCCACGGTCACCAGGTTGCGGGTGGCGCGTTGCTCGGGTGGAATCACCGGCACGACGCCAGCCTTTAATTGGATGGCACGTTTGGCAACCGCAACCGAAAGTTGGTACTTCGAGTCGGTCATGGCAAGCAATTTGTCAATGTGTTTTTCACTCATCGCCATCAGTCTACCCGAAAATTTGCAAAAGAATAGTGCCAAAAACGGAATTGAACAACAAAAGCTTGTGCAGCACGAACTTCAATGCCCGTTGCGCCGAATTTCAGCCTCGAGCCGATCAAGTTTGACCTCGAGGTCTGGGTCTTTGGACACCGCTTGGTCAAGCCAGCTTTGTGGCGTGTGGCTCGAGCGCAACCTTTCGGCATGAATAATTGAGGTGAGTTTATCGACCGCTTCCATCAGGGTGTTGTTGACAATCACATAATCAAATTCTTTGGCAAAACCGATGTCTTCAACGGCTCGCGCCAATCGGCGTTCAATCACGTCCAGATCGTCTGTACCGCGCAGCAACAGGCGTTGACGCAATTCTGAAAGACTTGGCGGGACAACCTGCACGAGAACGGCTTCGGGCATCAACGCTTGAACACTCAAAGCGCCAATGCGTTCAACATCGAGCATCACATCAATTCCAGCCTCAAGTTTTTCGCTGACGGCTCGGCGAGGTGTGCCGTACAAATTTCCAACAAATTCGGCGTGCTAGAGAAAGCCGCCGCCGTTGGGATCGTGCAATTCGGTTTCAAATTCTTCACGGGTTTTGAAGTAATAATCCTGACCGCTCTGCTCGTTGGCTCGAGCGCTGCGGGTTGTCCAAGAAATGCTAAAATGCAATTTTGCGCCCTCCAAATTCAAGACATAGCGCAACATCGATCCCTTACCGACGCCACTCGCGCCAGAGAGTACAAATAATATTCCTCGCCTCATCAGGTCATCGTAACCTTTTGGGTACACTAGACGCGAATGCCCGAAGATGGTTTCTAAATGAGACTTTTATCCAAAGTGACCCATGCGCAAAGTCGTATACTTGATTCATGCCTGTGATTGCCCAAAACCAACAACTCTTGCAGTACCTCAACCCCGAGGAACGCACGGCGCTCGAGCGCATCTGTCCGCCGCGCAAGTTTAAGCGTGGGCAAGCGATCTACCGTTATCAAGACCGAGCGGACGACCTCTACATTGTGCTCGAGGGAAAAGTCAAAATCAGCGCTCCAACCCCAGACGGCGGCGAACGCATTTTGAACGTGCTCGGACCAGGCGACTTTTTTGGCGAGAGTTTTTTGACCGGACTCGAGCGGCACACCACTGACGCGGTATCGCTGACCGATCCGGTGGTTGCCAGCCCAGTGTGTTTGGACAAACTACTCGAGTTGACCCAGAAGCAACCACAGATTGCGCTGGCGCTGGCAAAAGTGCTGGCGCACCGCGTTCAAGAACTCGAGACGCAACTCGAAGCCACCACCGCGCCAGTTACCGCAAGGGTTGGCGGGGCAATTTTGGCGTTCGGTAAACGATTTGGCGAAAACATCAACGGTAAAATTCAACTGAAACTCGATTTGACGCACGAAGAGCTGGCGGCATTCGTCGGCAGCACTCGGGTCACCGTCACAAACGCCCTGGGCGAGTTGCGCGACCTCGGCTTGGTTGAGGGGACTCGAGGTTTGTACGAAATTCAAGAGGTCCAACTCGAGAACTTTATTGAAACGCAAAATGCGATGTGAAACAAATCATCATGTGTCTTACACCAAACTCGAGATGGTCGGGTATAAAATTGCATTGGGGTGAGACTTGAAATTGAAGTTTCTGATTTTTGTTTTGATTGTTCCACTGGCGTTGGGGCAAAGTGGCATAAAAGCCGTCCCCAAAGCGGTTGAAACCATAAACGCGGCTCAACCTGCGTCAAAACCTGCACTGCCGATTCAACCAGAAATCCCGAATGGGCTTCAACCTCGAGCGCCAGGGCAGAACAACCCGCAGGCGTTGAACCGAATTCCAACCAATTCTTCGATTCCCGAAATCAAAAAAATCGAGTACGCCAGCAACGGTTTTATCGAGGTGGCTCACGCCTTAATTTTGATCCCTCAAAAAGACGACAACCGTGAACGAGAATTGGCTTTCGCTTTTGCTGCCGTTCAAAGGGCGTTCAAACAACGTCCCGCGCTCGATGAAGTCGATTTTAGTATTTTCCTCAAAGAATCTTACGGCGGTGCTGGTGGACCGTTGCCAAAGATGACGGGTAGCATCCTCAGAACGCAACTTTCGACTTTTTTGAGACTTGAGGTGAAAAACCTTAAAAGCTTTGAACGCATCTGGCTCAATGACAACAGAAAACGACCAAAATTGCGTCAACCCACCAATGACAAACTGATGAAATTGGATTTTAACGGTGATGTGAGCGGCTTAAAAAGACAACAGACGCAACAATTGCAGGTCGAAGGTGGCATCAATGATGGTTTGTTGTTTCACGGCAATCCAACCCAAGCCAGTATCGCCCTGACTTTTGACGATGCACCGCACCCATTGTATACGCCGTTGCTGCTCGATATTTTGCGTCGTACCCACGTCAAAGCCACTTTTTTTTGCATCGGTCGAAATGCGGTGGCATACCCATATTTTATCCGCGATATGGTGAAATCTGGGCATGAAATTGCCAATCACACCTATCATCACGTGCGTTTGGTTGGATTGGACGCTCATGCGATCCAAGAAGAACTCGAGACGACCAACAAAATTTTAAAAGACATCAGCGGTCAGTCGATCAAATATTTTCGTCCTCCTGGCGGACGTTATTCGACCCAAACATTGCAAAGTGCTTTTGATGCCGGTCTGGTCACCGCCTTTTGGACCGATGATCCCGCCGATTTTCGCAATTCGGGTGAAAAGATTCTTGAACGAAACCTAATAAAACACCTACAATACGGCGGTATTGTTTTGTTGCACGACAATGTTCTGGACAGCATCCAAGTGCTCCCACAATTTTTAAACGCCGCGTATGAACGTGGAATTCAAGTCGAAGATATTACAGGAATGCTCGATGGAATCTAAGTTTCTGCCACTAGCTTTATCAAGACCCGCAAAAACCAAGCCGTACCGTGCCAATAGAATACCGTGCCAATAAACTCGAGCTGCTCAAAGACCTGGTGTCCTTAGAAAGATTGCCTTGATGCGCAAAGAAAAAAAACGAATCTCGAATCGCAGTTGGTTTTGGCGCTGCCTGGTGTTCCTCAGTTGCTTGACCGTGGCAGCCGTTGCAGGTCCACGCGAACGCTACGGCTACCGAGTCTTGGCGCAGGTGGACAGTCCGACCAACACCTATCTGCTCGGTGAGGGCGGTTGGTTGGCGGTCGAGAGCGAACTGAGCGAGGGTCCCGACGCTCGAGCGGGAACGCAAACGACCAGCGAAATGCTTGCCAAAGTCAGCCATTGGCTGAGGGTTAAAAAGATTCCCTTGGTGGTTGCCATCGTGCCCAACAAAACGCGTTTGTACCCCTATGCTTTTTTTCCAGGCGGGCATCTGGAAGAGCCGCAACGCTCTGAATACTATACCCTCTACAAAAACCTGCACGACTTGGGGGTTCAAGCCATTGACCTCTCGAGCAAAATGCGCAGCGCTTCAGAATGGAGTTCTGGATTGTACTACCGTTGGGACTCGCACTGTAATCAAAAAGGTTCGGCATTGGCAGCCAAACTGTTC
>CAXTTL010000116.1:0-15399 GCA_964247135.1 uncultured Deinococcales bacterium
GGATTGCCAGCAAACACAAAGGCGTGGTGTTAAACATTGCCACGACCTACGCCCAGTCTGGGTCGGGATACGTTGTGCCAAGCGCCGTTTCCAAAGCGGGCGTGGTCGCCATGACCAAATCTTTAGCCGCAGAATGGGGCAAGTACGGCATTCGCCTGAACGCCATCGCGCCAGGACCGTTCCCAACCGAAGGCGCAATGTCACGATTGATGCCGACACCAGAAATTGAAAAACTCTTCACAGATCGCATTCCCCTGCGACGGACCGGCGAGCACCTCGAGCTTTCCAACCTTGCCTCGTACCTCTTAAGCGATTTTGCGGGTTACATCACAGGCGATGTAATCACGATTGACGGCGGCGAAACCGCCTGGGGCGGCGGCGAGTTTAACGTGCTGGATGCCGTGACAACCGAACAATGGGACATGCTCGAGGCAATGCGCAAAAAGTAAAACTCGAGATTGATGCTCAGACATAAGTAGAGTAAATTGAATCATGACCATGATGATTCCAGCTTCAGATCAAGCAATGAAAATTTTAGACTCTTATCGGCGTTCACGACGTGTTTCTCGAGAACAAGCACTCGAGGAATTGTTAACTCGCGCTGAAGAAACCATGTCTTTTGAAGCACAGGTTGAGAAAGTAAAAAGTCGGAATAAGGGTTTTAGCGGCTCAGAAATTCTCAAAGCAACTCAAAACGCCGTTCAAGAAGTCAGAATTCCAAAAAGAGATTTGATTCTCGAGCATAAATTGTTAGAATCCAAAACGTGATTATTGTTAAAGTTGGCGGTTCGGACGGAATCAATTACGACGCGGTTTGCAACGACATTGCAGACTTGTGGCTTTCGGGGCAGAAACTCATTTTGGTACATGGTGGCTCGAGCGAAACCAACCGCATTGCGGAACTTTTGGGGCATCCGCCAAAGTTTGTCACCTCGCCTTCGGGGTACACGAGCCGTTTTACCGACCGTCAGACGCTCGAGATTTTTGAGATGGTCTACTGCGGCAAAATGAACAAAGGGCTGGTCGAACGCCTGCAAAAACGTGGTGTCAATGCCGTGGGTTTGTCGGGTTTGGATGGCAGGATTTTCGAGGGCAAGCACAAGGATTCGGTGCGTGCGGTTGAAGATGGCAAGACCAAAATATTGCGTGGCGATCACACGGGAACAGTCGAAAAAGTCAACACGCATCTTTTAAACTTGTTGCTCGAAAACAATTATTTGCCTGTGCTCACCCCTCCTGGCTCGAGCTTTGAGGGCGTGGCGGTCAATGTGGACGGCGACCGGGCTTCGGCGGCGGTGGCGGTGGCAATGAAAGCCGAAGCGTTGTTGCTGCTTTCAAACGTGCCAGGGCTGCTGCGCAATTTCCCAGACGAATCGAGTTTAATTACGCAAATTCCGGCGCTCGATGTCGAGTCGTACCTCGAGTTTGCCCAAGACCGCATGAAGAAAAAAGTTCTTGGCGCAGCCGAAGCGGTGCAAGGTGGTTGTGGTCGTGTGATTTTTGGTGATGCGAGGCTCGAGAAACCAGTTACGGAAGCATTGGCAGGCAAAGGCACAGTCGTTTCCTAAGCCGTTACGCAGATGCCCAAGTAACGCGAAACGCATTAAGCTCGGGGCATGAATTTTACAAGTCGAGATTTTGTCGGGATTGAAGACCTGCCGATCATCACCGCGTTTTTGGATGAGGCTCGAGAAATTGTTGGGCATGACCAGGGGATTTTTTTGCACGCTGGCGATGTCTGGTGGCGTTACGGGCAGAACGAACCTGAACTCCATTCTTTTCGCTTGTGGTTTCAAAACGAGAAGCTGATCGCTTTGGGTTGGGTCATGTTTAAATCTGACCTCGAGATTCAATTGCATCCCAATCTCGAGGAAGCCGTTTACGATACGGTGGCGCTCGAGATTGTGGATTGGGCGAAAACGGTTTGCACAGGCGTAATCTCTTCGGATAACGCCACCGAAAACACCAAACTGATTCATTTTTTCGAGTCATTTGGTTTTGAGACAGAGGGTGACAAAGGCTTCATGTTTGCCAAGGACCTGAGCGAATCCATTCCCGATCTCGAGCTTGCCTCAGGATTTCAGGCAAGGCATGTGCTCGACTCAGAATTTGAGGAGCGGATCAATGTTCACCGTGATGCTTTTGATCCGTCTAAATTTACGTTGGTGCGTTACGCTCGGGTTCGTTCGATGCCAGGGTACAACCCAGAGCTTGACTTGGTGGTTTCAACGCCAGAAAACGAATTTGCCTCCTTTTGCCTGATTTGGCTATCAGGCGGTGTGGGCTATTTTGAGCCTGTGGGAACTCGAGCGGCTTTCCGCAGGCAGGGGTTGGGTCGCGCGGTGATCCTCGAGGGTTTCAGACGATTACAGGCGCTAGGAGCGTACACGGCAATGGTGTATTCGGGAACGAACAACCGCGAATTTTACGAATCGTGTGGTTTTGGGGTGGTGAACCGATTTGTGGGTTATTCCCTGAAACTCGAACGCACCATACTCGAGCCTTAAAGTTAAACCAATTCAACTGCACAGCATCGTTCCAAAGCCCCTGGGTTCGTGATAATCTCGAGCATCCCAGGAGGTCATTCATGTCTATTGCTGTGCTCACCGATTCAACTGCTGATATGACACCCGCCATGCAAGAGGCGCTCGGTGTCACCGTTGTGCCCTTGTACGTCAACTTTCAAAACCGTGTTTTAAAGGACAACCTCGAGATCAAAACCGACGAGGTTTTTGCGGGCATCAAAGCGGGTGCGGCAATGCCCAGCACCAGCCAGCCCACGCCCGCAGATTTTATGTCTGCTTACGAGAAACTCCTTCAAACACACGAAAAAGTGCTGAGCATTCACATCTCGAGCAAACTTTCTGGAACGGTCGCCAGCGCATCGCTTGCCGCCAAGGATTTTGCAGGGCGGGTGGTGACCTTTGATTCTGAAGTCTCGAGCGGCAGCCAAAGCATGATGTGCGAACGGGCGGTCAGGCTCTTGAAGGCTGGCTCGAGTATCGAAGAGGTAGTGACCGTGCTCGAGCGGGTACGAAAAGTCACGAATTTGCGCTTTAGTGTCGGTTCGCTCGATTTTTTGAAGAAAAACGGTCGGATTGGCGGCGCTCAGGCTTTGATTGGTGGGTTGTTGAACATCAAACCTATTCTGCATTTGGTGGGCGGTAAAGTTGAGGCTGCCGGTCGGGTTCGTGGCTCCAAAGCGGCGCTCGAGGATGTGGTCAGCAATTTACGCGCCCTCCAAGCCAAACATGGTCGCGTCAGAACAGCCTACATTTACACCGACAAACAAGACGATGTCGAACCGCTCCGTGCCGCAGGAAAAGAAATGGGCGTCGAAGAGTTCAGCGTCACGCAAACGGGAACGGTCATTGCCAGCCACGTCGGACCTGGAACGTATGGTGCACTCAGTGAACCCGTGGATGTCTGATCTCGAGGCATTGGTTTTTGAAGCCAATTTTGACCCTTGGGAATCGGTTTCAAGTATTCTCGAGCATTCCGGTGAACGTGCCGAACGCTTGAGGGCGCATATTCTCGAGACAAAATTGAAGTATTGGAATTTGATTTGCGGCACTTTAAACCTCGAGCCACCACCGGCGACCTTGCTCGAGTTGATGCACTTTGAATGCAGGGTGACGGGTTTATTGAGCCTCGAGCAACGGATGGTAAAGCTCGAGTATTCTGGGCGGGAGTTAAGTGTTGCAGCTTTGATTCGGCTCTCGGCACGTCACAGCGTCTGGCACGCGGGTCAAATTGCACTGAGCAGATTTTAGGACACACGCCCTCTAAAAGCGTCGTAAAGTGCTGCTGTGATCGCTCGAGTCTTACTGACCCTTTTGTTTTTGCTTGCGCCGCTTTCTGTCGCGCAAGAAACCAATATTCCCGCCAAAATAACGCGTCAAGCCATCGTCAATTTTGATTATGACCCCGACGGTGGCAACATCGTCTTGCAGGTGCTTGATGCCAAAGGAACAGGAAAGTTTGCGGTCGATAAACTTGAAACCCGAGCCATCGGTGACGAGGGCGAAAACGGACGCACCATTCCTGCCAACCTCGCTCGCGTCAGTCCCTCGAGCTTCAAGGGCGAAATGGCGCTGAATGAAGGGCAGTGGAACGTTCAGGTCAAACTCGAGGTTGGCAACCAGAAACTCGAGGGCAGTTACTTTTTGAACGTTGGCAAGTCTTCAAGCTCTGGCGTGATTCCAATGGTTCCGCCCAACCCTGAAGTCGGCAGGATGGGACAGCTTGTCGGTTTGATGATCGGCGTTCCGATGGTTTTGGCATTGCTGGCGTTTTTTGTTGGAATCATTGCCAAGAATCGGGCGCAAGCTCGAGCCGAAGCGCTTTAAGGTGTAAAACAGACGGGTTGGCAGGCTGTGGATATCGCTCGGGACTCGAGGTCAAAACCAATCTCGAAAGACCGCAGCCACGGAAAGTAGGCGTCAACCAGGTTAAACCGAGTTGCCCCGAGCCGAAACGATTGCAATTGCGTTTGCAAACCAGCCAGCAACTTTTGGCGCAAAAAGTCATTCGCAAAATTTTCCTCAAGTTGCCCCTGACGCAATTTTGGGCGCAGCAAACTCGAGTACAAATAATCGTTGACATAACCTCGAGCGAGCATGACTTTGGAGGCATCGGACGCGCCGTAAACCGCAAACATCGTTGCCTGAGCCAACGCGCTGCCGATGTTGTTGCCTGGCGTTCCCCAGGCGGCAAATCCTGCCAGATCGGCAAAACCGCCGGACGCCAGCAGGTCTTGAATCAATTTGGGGTTGGCTTGATTGACCGCGCCCACATCGGCGAGCGCCACCAGACCGCGACGTTGATCGGCATTGATCTCGAGTGCCGCACGACGCGGGTCGCCACCGTTAAAAACGTACAACTCAAGATTTGCTGCATCACTCAACTCAAATCCGATGGCTTGGGCTTGATCGTGAACGCTTTGCACCAAAGTTTGACCTTCGTAGGCAGCAAACTGATTTTCGGCAGAGGCTGGATCGCTAAACTTGACCCGAAGTTTGGGGCGCAATTTCTGACGCTCGAGCATCAAACTGGCGGTTAAAGCACTGGCAACCTCATCTGCGCCAGGATGGACAAAAACATTCTTCAACCCTCGAGCCTCGACCTCGTTGCGAATTGTTGCGCCCTCGAGTGGGGCGGGCGAACCTGGCAGCGCGTCGTCCCAGGTGACAAACAAACGCTGCAAGGTACCGTCCGCCGCCCAATCGAGCGAGCGTCGAATCACCTCGAGGTTGCGCTCACGATCCACGGCATCTGGCGCTCGAGGAATGACCACAAAGCCGTACACTGGACTCGACAGATGCCAAAACCACGCCGACCAGAGGTTGTCCCAGGCGACATCGGCGCCGATTTGACTGCTGCGAGATTGCACCAAACCGCCGTAAGCCAGAGCGTCCAAGGACACGATCACCGCCGAAGGTTGAAGCTCGTCAATCCAGGTGCGAATGGCTTGCGCATCGGCTGGCTTGGATGACGTACCGAGCATCTCGAGTGGCGGTGTGCGCATCTCGAGCTTGCCCATTGCGGCGATACCGACGGGAAGACTCGAGTTTGCGGGGCGCGAATCGAGCGGGATCAAGGCTATCGGATTCGAGAATGCAGTTTGAGCGAAGGCAACACACGAGAGAATAAAGAACAAGACGAAAATAATGCGCACACCTTATTTTTGACAATGCAACATGAGAATCCAAGTTTGACTTATCACTTGAGTATCAATTAGTATTCAGACCGAACGGTTTGAAAATGAAAAAAGGCGAACGCACCCGCGACCATATTCTGGCACAATCGGCAGCCGTGTTTAACCAACACGGTTACGCCGCCACCAGCATGTCGGACTTGATGCTGGCGACCAAACTCGAGAAGGGCGGGATTTACAACCATTTTGCCAGCAAAGAACAACTTTCGCTGGAGGCATTCGATTATGCGGTGGCGCTGATCGAGCACCGTTACGAGGCGGCGCTCGAGAAACGCAATACCACCATAGATCGACTGAGCGCCGTGATGGAGGTGTTCCTCGAGTTTATTCACGATCCTGTTTTGCCTGGGGGTTGTCCGGTCTTGAACGCGGCAATCGAAAGCGACGACTCGAATGAGAACCTGCGCCAGCGAACAAAACTGGTCTTGACTGGTTGGAGAACCCGCATTCAAGGCATCATCGAAATGGGCATTGCAAGGGGCGAATTGCAGGCTGGGACGGATGCCTCCAAACTGGCGACGGTCATGCTGGCGACGCTCGAGGGTGCGGTCATGATGTCAAAAGTTTGTCGTGACGCGACGCACATGCGCATGGCGGCAAGTTTTCTCGAGGATCATTTAAGGACACTGCTCGTCAGGGAGGTCGTCTAATATGTACGCAAACATCGTGGCGGGCAATGTCAGGTCGTCGTGGCGGCAATTGAATCAGCGCAATCACTCGGGTTTGATCGCCCAATTTTCGCCCAATTTTAGGTACGAGTTCTTTGGGATTCATGCGCTCGGCGGCGTTCGCAGGAGCAAAAAAGCGATGGAGGAGTTTTTTACTCGGGTTTTCAACATTTTCCCAAATGCGCAGTTTGAAGTCAGTAACATTCTGGTCAAAGGAATGCCCTGGGACACAACGGTTGTGGCTTTGGTTAAGATCAATGCAATGCTCGAGAATGGGCAACCCTATCAAAATCAAATCAGCATCAAAATCAAATCAGCCAAACCATTCGCATTCGTTGGGGGCAAATCGTCGAGATTTTAACGCTCGAGGACACGCAAAAATTGGTGCAAGCATTGCAAATTCAACTTGAGGCTGGGATTCTTGAAGCTGGTGCGGCGCCAATTGCGGACGAATAAAACCGAATGGTCTGAAAAAGGAAACCATGAGCGAAGACACAACGACACGAACTTACACTTATGACGCAAGGCGCATGAACCTGCGTGACATGGCAACGCATTCTGGACTCGAGTACCTAAAAAAAGTCTTTTCAGGCGAAATCGCAGGATCGCCCATCGCCAGCACGCTGGATTTTTATCCGGTCGAACTCGAGTCTGGGCGCGTGGTCTTTGAGGGTGAACCCAAGCAGTTTGTCTTTAACCCGATTGGCAGCGTTCACGGCGGTTATGCGGCAGCCTTATTGGACACCGTTTTGGGTTGCAGCATTCAAACCATGCTCGAGGCTGGGCAGGGCTATACCACCGTCGAATTGAAAGTCAATTATGTTCGTGCCATGACCGATAAAACGGGTTTTGTTCGCGCCGAGGGCAAGATTATACATGTGGGTAAAAGCCTGGCAACCGCCGAGGCGAAACTGTACGGGCGCGACGACGGCAAACTCTACGCACACGGCTCGACCACCTGTTTTGTCTTTCCTTTGGGCAAAGCATGAACCTCGAGTTGCTGGACAACCCGATTTGGTTTGCACTCTCGACCAATCAACAACAATTTGCCTTTCACAATTCGCACGCCAAGCTGATCGACCCCGATTTTGGTCCTTTTGGCGCGATTCAAACACCGTCTGCCGAAAGTTTTGAAGCGCTCAGGCAACTTCTGATCTCGAACCAGGCAACGACCGCTTGGTTTACGCCGCTTCAACTCGAGATTCCCGCAGGGCTTGAATGCCTGACCAGGCTCTCGGTGAGGCAAATGATTTGTCAACAGCTCGAGCCGACAAAAGACCTCGAGATCGACGAATTGAGCGCCACAGATGTGCCCGCCATGCTCGAGTTGGTGCAATTGACCAAACCAGGTCCGTTTGGGAAACGCAGCATTGAACTCGGACAATTTTGGGGCATTCGCGTCAAGCAAAAATTGGTCGCCATGACCGGCGAGCGGATGCACCTGCCAGGCTTCAGGGAGGTCAGCGCGGTCTGTACCCACCCAGATTTTCGCGGTCAGGGTTTCGCTCGGGCTTTGATCGCCAAAGTTTGCCAGAACATTGTGGCTCGGGGGGAAATACCGTTCTTGCATGTCATGAAAGAAAACGCCAAAGCGGCACAGGTTTACGAACAATTGGGCTTTGTGGAGCGTCAACAATTTCACGGCTACGTGCTGCGAGCCAGATCGTCGGAGGTCAAAACATGATGCAAATGATGACGGAAAACGAAACCCTGATCAAAACACTCGAGATCGAGGTGCTCGAGGCGAGTTCTGAAAAAGTCGTGGCGACCATGCCCGTACAACCCAAAGTCCATCAACCTTTTGGTTTGCTGCACGGCGGCGCAAGTGTTGCCCTGGCTGAAACCGTTGCCAGCGTCGGCGCATTTCTGAGTGTCGCCGATCAAGGCATGTTGGCGGTTGGACTTGAAATCAATGCCAACCATTTGCGCGGCGTGCGCGACGGCATCGTGACCGCCACCGCGACACCGATTCACAAGGGACGCACCACCCAGGTTTGGCAAGTCGAGATCAAAGACGCGAACGGCAAGATGGTCTGCGTCTCGAGGTGCACGCTGGCGATTGTTCCAGGGTCAAAATGAACACGAAGATCATTCCCATTCCAACGAATACCGCCAACTCGTATTTTTTGGTCGACGAACGGTTGGTCTTGGTGGATTCTGGCAGTCCTGGCAACGAAAAACGCATTCTGGAAACCCTAGAGCGGCATCAACTTCAACTCAAAGACTTGAGTTTGATTCTGCTCACCCACGGACATTGGGATCATCTGGGCAGCGCCGAAGCCATTCGCGCCGTCAGTAAAGCACCAATAGCGCTACACCATGCCGACCTCGAGCTTGCCAAAGCGGGTCGTGCCAAACTCAAACCTTACGGCTTTGGTACAGCTTTACTCGAGCCTTACTTTAGTTCCAAACGATTCAATCCTTTGACACCAAACGTGATTTTACGCGGCAGCGAAACGCTCGAGGCTTACGGTGTGAACGCCAGATTGCTCGAGACGCCAGGGCACACCAACGGTTCGGTTTCGGTCTTGCTCGAGTCTGGCGATGCGATCATCGGCGATGTGTTGCGCGGCGATTTTGTCTTGGAAAACAGTCCAAACTGGCATTTTTTTTATGATGATCTGAAAATGGTGCGCTCGAGTATCAAGAAATTGCTGAACTCAAAACCCGAGCGATTGTTCGTGGGTCACGGCAAGCCGTTCTCGTTTCAAAGTTTGCAAAACCGTTTTTCTGGCAAGGTCAACGCATGAAAGTTCCCGCACCACGCATTATTGTTGCCAGCGACCTGGAAGGCACGCTGACCACGGGCGAAACCTGGAAGGGCATTGCCAGATACCTCGAGCGCAACGGAAAATCTCGAGCCTACCGAAATTTTTTCAACGCCAGGTTCCCTGCTGCTTTGCTGGCAAGGGCTGGATTGAATCGGCGAGAATTTCAAAACCGTTGGATCACCGATTTGCTGGGCTTGTTTGGTGGCACGTATTACGGCGAATTTCTGGCGGCGGCAGAGTGGGTGGTCGAGCACGAACTCTGGGACAACCGCCGCAAAAACGTGCTGGCGGTACTCGAGACCTGCAAATCTGAGGGCGCTAGGGTAATTCTGGCATCGGGAACGTATCAGCCGGTGCTTGAGGTTTTTGCCAAACGGTGCAGCCCAAACTTGGGCGGTTTTGAGGTAATCGGCACCAAACTCGAGATGATTACGGGCAAACTGACGGGCAAGATTTCTGGCGAGGTCAACGTCGGCAAGGTCAAAGCCGCGAGCTTGAAAGCCGCCATTTTATCAGAACCGCTCGAGGCAGCCTTTGGTGACACCATGCCAGACCTTCCGATGCTCGAGATGGCACGAAACCCAGTGGTGATTCCGACCGAACCCAAACTCGAGCGACTGGCACTCAAACGCGGTTGGCAGATTATTCGATAAGCCTTCACAAAAGCGTGACCTGACTGGGAATTGCAAGCTCGAGTCTCGCGTATACTGATGGCATGAAAACGATTCTTGCCTTTTTCGTTGCTTTGATGTTTGTCGCGTGCAGCAGCGTAGACACTGAGAACTTGAAGAAAGAAAATAGCGATCTCAAGACCCAACTCGAGACGGTCACCAAAGAACGTGACGCCTTAAAAGTTCAGCTAGACGGCATCAAAGCCGTGCTCGAGAATGCGACAGGTGGCACGGGCACCACAACCCCCAACCCGAGCGCCACAACGCCAGCCGCGCCAGATTCGAGCATGGATTCAGGCAACTCGAGCGCTGGTTCAAGCACTCCTTCAACCACTCCTTCAACCACTACTGCACCCAGCAGTACCCCCTCGAGCGACGGCTCAAACGCAACGACACCAGATTCAAGTCCAGCGCCAACCACTCCAGATTCAAGCTCGAGTGCCAGCACCAAACCCAGTTCAGCCGTCGAAATGTACGCCAAAGCGGTGCTCGAGACGGCGCAAAAGTACAATTCCGAAACCCAACAAACCCCGCCGACTGACTGCTCGAGCGGTTACACCGCTGGAACCCACGCCGTTCCCTCGAGCGACGCGGTGCAATCGTGCCGGGTGGATCGGCTGGACAATGGTTTCAAAATCACTTTAAAAGATGCCAACGGCGCCGTGACGACTTACCCAACCCCATGAACCGCCAAATCATTGCGTTGGGTGGCGGTGGATTTTCGATGGAACCTGAAAATCCGTTTCTCGATCAGTACATTTTAAACGCCAGCAGCCTCGAGAGACCAAAAGTTTGTTTTGTACCGACCGCCAGCGGCGACAGCGCGGGTTATGTTGAGCGTTTTTACAGCGCCTTCAACAAACTCGAATGCGAACCGAGCCATTTGACGCTGTTCAACCCTCACACTTGGACAGAAGCCCTCGAGCTTTTTTTAGAAAAACAGCACGTGCTGTATTTTGGGGGCGGCAACACCAAAAACGCCCTGGCATTGTGGCGCGAATGGAATCTCGAGCCTCTGCTGCGAAACGCCTACGAGCGTGGCGCGGTGCTGGCTGGACTTTCGGCGGGTGCAATTTGCTGGTTTGAACAGGGCAGTACCGACAGCATCGGGCGCGAACTTGGGGTGCTCGAGTGCCTGGGCTGGTTGAAGGGTTCGATGACCCCACATTACGACGGTGAGGCAAACCGTCGCCCAAAATTACATCAATTTTTACTCGAGCGAAAAATTCAAAATGGTTTTGCCGCCGATGACGGCGCGGCGCTTCACTTTGTGGACGAAAAGCTCGAGCATGTCGTCGGTTCCAGACCGAACGCTCGAGCCTACAGCGTCAAACTCGAGGCTGGAAATGTGGTCGAAACACCGCTCGAGACACGGTATTTGGGTTGAAGATACGGGTCAGGCTCGAGTTCGCGTCTCAAAGTGGTCAAGCAAAAAACCTCAAGCAGCGTTCAGGGCTGTGGACAAAGCCTACCCACCTTCCTGCTGGATTGATTTTACCCGACGAATCACCAACGCTCGAGGAAGCCTACGGTTCTTTCCAGAATCAAGGCTGTCGCAGCGGCATCGTATTCACTGAGGCTGGAGTCGGCAATCAAGTGACCGGTCCCAGGGTAGAGGTACAGCTCGCCGCCCGGAACGGTATCTGCCAAATCCTGCGTGACTTCGATATCCTCTTCGCTCCACGGGTCATTTTGCGTGAAGTGCATTTGCAACGCGACATTGGATGACCATGAGGGTGAAAATTCGGAAACTGGCACAACCCCATGATACAGGATGGCTCCAAGCGCCCCAGATCGCGTCTGGGCGAGTTTTTGTGCCGGAACCGCCCCGAGCGAAAAGCCCGCGTAGACGATGTTTGATGGCAGGTTAGCCGCTGCCGCTTCGCCTCGAGCCGTGATCTCGCCGAAACCGATGGATTTGGCATGAGCGACACCTGCTTCAATGGATGTAAACGTGGCTCCCTCAAAAAGGTCGGGGACGGTCACGCGATGTCCGGCGCGGCGAATTTCGTCG
Organism: uncultured Deinococcales bacterium; assembly: GCA_964247135.1. Classification (GTDB taxonomy): domain Bacteria; phylum Deinococcota; class Deinococci; order Deinococcales; family JAAFIG01; genus JANXTZ01. The sequence continues at coordinate 11,841 of CAXTTL010000116.1, forward strand.
GCAAAGGCAAGAACACCGTCGGTCAACCCTTGGGCGTGGTGAAACAGGATCAGTTCGGTCATGGTCAGTTCTCCATTGCTGAGTGGGTAGGCAGCCGCACCCTAGGGTTGGTTCAATCGACAGTTTAAATCTGTTCCTGCAAGAATTCAACAGTTCATTTTAGGTTAAAACCCATCAACCAAATTCAATCCTCGTCTCGAGCCGTCACCTTCTCTCGAGCACGTTCACGATCTTCCATCACCTGGTTCGCCTCCGACATCGGCGGCTCGAGTTCGGGAGAATCAAAAGGTCTGAATTCTGGCTCAATCGATATGGTGCGCCAACACTTTTTCGTAATAATCAATCTTGTACTCAACGTGCTCGAGGTTGTGTTGTAAAGACTTTAAGTGCTCGATCACCTCGAGACGGTGGGCTTTGAGAATTTCGATGCGCTTGGGAATGTTGCTCGAGTCTTGTTGCACCAACCTGGCAAATTCGCGCATGGTTCGGATTGGCATCCCCGTTTCTCGCAGGCAGGTTAAAATGCCAATCCATTCCAGGTCGCCCTCCGAGTAGCGCCGATGCCCATTTTGGCTGCGTTCAACCTGCAACAAGCCCTCGCGTTCGTAGTAATGCAGGGTGTGAATACTGATTCCGGCTTGGCTGGCGGCGTCGCTGATCGAGTGGGTCATGTACCCAGTTTAAAACCTCGAGTGTGCTTTAGGTCTAGCGCTTGACCTCGAGTGCGCTAAAGGTATTAGGCTCCGGTTCATGAAAAGGAATCTTGGTCGGAGCAACATCGGCATCAGCGCCATCGGGATGGGCTGCTGGGCTATCGGCGGCGAGTGGAATTTTGATACCCAAGCCGCCGGTTGGGGACCGGTCAACGACCTCGAGTCCATCGCCGCGATTCATGCGGCAGTTGAATTGGGAGTCACCTTTTTCGATACCGCCGCAAACTACGGCGCTGGACACAGCGAAGTCATTCTGGGAAAAGCACTTGAGGCAAACCGCGCCAAGGTTGTCATCGCCACAAAATTTGGTTACGGCGTCGATGAAGCCAAAAAAGTCGTTAGCGGTGTCTATTGCAGCCCTAAGGATATTCGATCATCGTGTACCGCCAGCCTGAGGCGTTTGCAAACCGATTACATTGATCTGTTTCAGTTGCATGTTGGCAATTACCCCATCACCGATGCGCATGAAGTCCGCGACACCCTCGAGCGACTGGTTCAAGAAGGTTTGATCCGATCTTACGGTTGGAGTACCGACGACACCGCCCGAGCCGAAGTGTTTGCCAGCGGCACAAACTGTGTGGCGATTCAGCATCAAGAAAATATTTTTGAAGACAACGGCGCCATGCTCGAATTGATGGAACGCCATCAGCTCTCGAGCATCAACCGAGGTCCGCTCGGCATGGGCATTTTGACGGGTAAATTTTCGCAGGGCGCGAGCTTTGAGGACAGCGATGTGCGTCATGTTTCGCCCGAATGGATGGCGTACTTCAAAAATGGTCAACCCAACGCCGACTGGCTCGCCAAACTCGAGGGTATCCGCGAAATTCTGTGTGCCGGTGGACGCACCCTGGCGCAGGGGGCTTTGGCGTGGTTGCTGGCTCGGAGCGATCAAACCATTCCAATTCCAGGTTTTAGAACCGTCAAACAGGTTCAAGAAAATGCGGCTGTGCTCGAGCAGGGTGCGTTAAACCAGTCGCAAATGCAAGAAATTGCGGTGTTGTTACAAGACAAATAGCCGATCACAAATTTCAGGGTGCGAGTGATCTCGAGAGTAAGCCTTGATCGAGAAGGTCAAACTCCGACCCTCGGGATTCGCTCGCCCGTTATACTCTGCTGATGCTCGCCAAAGGATTTGCCGCCACCATCATCGGAGTCAACGCCACCATCGTCGAGGTCGAGGTGGACGTGTCGGCAGGAATGCCCATGTTCATGGTCGTCGGATTGGCAGACACCGCCGTTCAGGAAGCCAGGGAACGCATTCGCGCCGCCATCAAAAATTCTGGTTTGCCGTTTCCTTCAGGCTCGAGGATCACCGCCAACCTCGCACCCGCCGACGTGCGCAAGGAAGGCTCGAGTTTTGATTTGCCGATGGCGCTCGGGATTCTGGCAACCCAGGGTGAAGTGCCGCTCGAGGTTTTAGACAAAATGCTCTGCGCCGGAGAACTGGCGCTGGACGGCACGATTCGTCCGATCAATGGCGCGATCAACATTGCCCTCGCCGCCGCGCAAAACGGTTACAAAGCCGTGATGCTGCCGATTGACAATGCCACCGAAGCCGCCGTGATCGAAGGCATCGAAGTTTTCTGCCCGAGCAACCTCAAACAAGCCGTGCGCCATTTGAACGGACAAGAGAAACTCGAGCCAAGCAAACCTGTGGTGCTCGAGCCTGACCCCGATACGCTGCTCGATTTGGCGGACATCAAAGGGCAGATGCAGGGCAAACGGGCGCTCGAGATCAGCATTGCGGGGCATCATAATTTGCTTTTGATTGGACCGCCTGGGTCGGGCAAAACCATGCTCGCGCGGCGTGCCGTGGGACTTTTACCGTTGCTGTCTGACCGTGAGGCATTGGACGTGACCCGCATTCACTCGAGCGCCGGAAGACAACCCAAAGGACTGGTTCGAGTCGCGCCATTTCGTGCCCCTCACGCCACAATCTCGGATGCTGGACTGATTGGCGGGGGATCAATTCCCAAACCTGGCGAGGTCAGTTTGGCGCATCACGGAATTTTATTTCTGGATGAATTTCCAGAATTCTCGAGGGACGCGCTCGAGGCTTTGCGCCAGCCACTCGAAGACCGCGAAGTAACCATTTCTCGCGCTCGAGCCAGCGTGACCTTTCCCGCAGGTTTTCAACTGATCGCCGCCATGAATCCAAGCCCCAGCGGCGAATGGATGGACGCCTCGAACCCCGCGCAACGGCGCTACCTGGCAAAACTTTCAGGACCCCTGCTTGACCGCATCGACCTGGTGGTGAACGTGCAAAAGCTTTCGCCCGACGAACTGACCCGAGCGCCCGAAGGTGAAAGCACCCAAGAAGTACGAACCCGTGTTTTAAAGGCTCGAGCCACCATGCAAGCCCGTCAAGGCACCGCCAACGCGCATTTGATCGGCAAGGCTTTAAGGCAACACGCCAAACTCGAGCTTGGACCTGAAAACTTCATGCGAGCCGCCGCCAAACAACTCAACCTTTCAGGACGGGGTTTTGACCGTGTGCTTCGCGTGGCAAGAACCATCGCAGACTTGGCTGGTGTTGAACAAATCCTCGAGACGCACATTGCCGAAGCCGTCAGTTACCGTCAACGCGATTGGTGATGTGTTCAACCTCGAGTTTAATGGGCAAACAGATACAGCTTTCAACCAAAATAAAACTGTGCCTCGAGCCAAGCACAATGCTCGAGACACCCTGGTTTGAGGTGTTGCACTTTCAATATTTTCGTGTTACATTTCTCGAGCAGATTCGTGCGTACCGTATTCGGAAGTAGCTCAGCGGTAGAGCGTTCGACTGTTAATCGAATGGTCGTAGGTTCGATCCCCACCTTCCGAGCCAAACAACAACCCCGTGA
>CAXTTL010000117.1:0-15188 GCA_964247135.1 uncultured Deinococcales bacterium
GATAGGCTTGAGCCTCGAGCGGCTTGGAGCAACGAAAGTCATCTTGCCTGCAACGCAAGTCATTTTTAAAAATTTACGCCTTGAAAACAACACCGTCTCGAGTTTTGCCTATTCGCACTGGTTGAAACTCAGAATTCCTCGAGAACCTGTGTGGCACTTAAAATTTGCTCAAAATTTAAGTACTTGGTCAGAACTCGAGCGCGATCAACAACGCCGCTCGAAAAAGCAAAAAATTGTTAAGAAACCGCGCAAGCGTGATTTGAAGTCTGCGACGGGCATTTGACACGGAATTCCCAAACTGCGTATAGAATTAATGTTGTGAAGCCCATACTGCGATTGATTCTGGTTGTGTTGATGCTCTCGGGCATGGCAGCCGCCAAAGATTTTAAGTTCGCCAAAATCGAACAAGACGTCTACCTTCAAGCCTCCGGTGTGACCCGCGTGGCAGAAACCCGAACCTACGATTTTCAGGGAACGTATCACAACGCCTTTATCACGATTGATCCAGCCGCAAACGGCACTGTTACCTTTGACAAGGTTGAGGCGATTGACGGCAAAGCCTTTTACGGCTCGAGCGTTGAGGGCAACAAGATCAAATGGCAGTACGACGCCACCGACGAACAACGCACGTTTAAGATCACCTACACCTTGACAAACGAGTTAAAAGTTTCTGACGATGCGGCGCAGTTTGACCGCCAGGTCTTGTATTCAGACCACAAAGACGTAGACCAGTACATCGTGCGGATTCATGCGCCCAAGCCAAACCCAAGTCTGTTTCGGGTTTTCGTTTTTAACACCCAAAGCCGCATCGGTAAACTCGACATCGACACGGCTCGGGGCATCGCCACGATCAACATGAAACCTGTCGGCGAGGGAGAGTTTGTTCGCACTCGGGTCTTCTTGGCACCGGATCAATTCAATGTTCGCAACATCAAAGGCAAGACGTTCTCGAGTTGGATCACGGAAGTCAAAAATGAAACCCAGGGTTTCAGGGATGCCTCGAGCGCGGCGATCAACCGTGGTTCGGTGGATTCTGGCGGGTTTGCGCCGCCGCCACCACCGCCGCCGCCGTGGCAACAGGGTTTGCCAGTCGTGCCAGTTTTGTTGCTCGGTGGTTTTGTCTGGACGCGTTTTCAAAAATTTGGACGCGAACCGGTGGTTCAAGACATTGGACCGTACTACCGCGAACCCGCCCAAGAAATCGCACCAAGTTATGTGCCGTACCTTTTAACCCAAGGCAACCCGGGCGCGGGTGCGCTCGGTGCGGCGATCAGTGCAACCCTGATTGATTTTACGCGAAAAGGTTATCTCAGCCTGCTCAACGTTCATCGCAACGGCGTGTTTGGCATTGGCGCGAGGGATGAAACACATTTCAAACTCGAGAAACGCCCGACTGGCAAGCTCAGCCCGTTTGAAACCGAGATGTGGCAAATCATCGAAGCGGCGCACGGCGGCGACGGGATTCTCAGCCCGAGCGAACTCAAAGCTTACTTTCAACAGAGCACCAGTTTGGCGAGCACCCTCAGCGCCCTGCCTCGAGATTCGTATGAGCAGCAATACGGTCATCTGCTCGATCAAGCCAGTGAATCGCAAAAAGGTTGGACGATTGCCGTGGGCATCTTGGGTGCTGTGGTTTGTTTGGGAGCGGCTTTCTTTTTGAACCTGTCGCCAGGAATCTCGGCAAGCTTGGTCGTGGTTGGTGTCGGCTGCGGGATTTTGACGGCGGTCGCCGGTTCGGTGCTCTCGAAATGGAATGCCGACAAACTCTTAAATGCCCGCAAATGGTTGGCGTATAAAAAATTCCTCTCCGACTTTTCGCAAATCAAAACCGCCCCACCCGAACATTTCAAACTCTGGGATTATCATTTTGTTTACGCCACCGCACTCGGGGTCGCCACCCAATACATTGGCAACGTCAAACGGATTGCCGAGAGCAACCCAGGTTGGGTTCCAGTGCCGTACTGGATGGGCGGCGGAGGCATTGACAACTTTGGCAATGCCGTCAGCGCTCTGGAAAGCATCAACAGCCTCTCCGACATCGCCAGCAACCTCGGCAACCTGCAAAGTGCACTCAGTGACATCTCGAGCGGGTCGGGCGGCGGATTTGGTGGCGGTTCAAGCGGCGGCTCGAGCGGCGGCGGCGGAGGAGACGGCGCTTCTTAATTTGGGAACGATAATCAATCAAAACGCGTATTGAAAAACAGTGGTTTCACAGGAGGAACACATGGGATGGATTGTCTTATTGGTGATCGTGGTCGGACTCGGAATTGTACTCGTCGGCATTTTCAACAACATCACCAGCCTCGAGAATCGCGTGGCGAATGCTTTGTCGCAAATTGATGTGCAATTAAAAAAGCGCGGCGACCTGGTGCCAAACCTGGTCAACACCGTCAAAGGTTATGCCGCACACGAAAGCGGCGTGTTTGAAACCGTCACCAAAGCCAGGTCGATGCTGCAAACCGCCAACACCGTCGAAGAAAAAGCCGCCGCCTCGAGCGCCCTTTCCGGCGCACTGCGCACGGTTTTTGCGGTCGCCGAAAATTACCCGCAACTCAAAGCCGACACCAGCTTTTTAAACCTTCAATCCGAACTCTCAGACCTTGAGGGCAAAGTCGCCTATTCCAGGCAGTTTTACAATGACACTGTTTTAATGTACAACAACTCGATCACCACCATTCCTGGCGTGTTTTTGGCGGGTCCAATGAACAAAACCAAAAAGAGCATGTTTGAAGCCAGCGAGGGTGATCGTGCCGTACCAGAAGTGAAGTTTTAAACAAGCGAATAACAAAATCTCGAGCATCAAAATACTGATGCTCGAGATTTTTTTGATGCTCGAGATTTAAGCTTTTTTCTCGTCGTCTTTGGCTGCGTCTGTCGCTACTTCTTTGGCTTTGTCGCCGCCACCGAGCAAACCGCCCAACAAGTTCTTCGCGCCTTCAAACACACCCTTGGCTGCACCTTCGACGGCGTGAACAACATCTTCGGCAACGTCTTTGGCTTTTTCAAAGGTGTCTCCAGCAACTTCGGCGGCTTTGCCTGCCAGGTCTTCGGCGGCGTGTGCGGCTTGACCAGCGGCGTTGCTGGCTTTGCCCATCAAGTCCCCAGCCACCTCTTTGGCTTGTCCAGCAACTTCACCCGCCTTGCCTGCCAAGTCACCGGCAACATCTTTGGCTTTGTCGGCTGCGCCCGCTGCTGCTTTTGCGGCAGAATCTGCCATATTGCCTGCTGTTTTGGCGGCAGAATCGACGGCTCCCGCTGCGGCATGTGAGGCATTTCCAGCCACGTCGGCTACTTTACTGGCGGCAGTGTCCGCTGCGATTGTGGCGGTTTTGGCTGCGGCGTCTGCGGCATTTTTGACTTCGTCGGACATGATGATCTCCTTGTTAAATACTTGAACTCATCTGGCATTGCCAAACTCGACCATTCTACGACTTCGAGCCGTGAAAAGTTCCAGGTGAAAGATCAATGGCTCGAGTGTTGCCAATCTTGTAAACTCGAAACGCCCAAATCAGCATCTTTGGCGTGTTTCAGCGCCTCGGCAATCCAGGTCGCCGCCTCGAGCGTGGTGTAGTGCGCCGTGCCATTCTCGAGCGCTTGGCGCAGATACTTGGATTCGGTCAGGTCAATCACCAAGTCTGGCAGGGGAAACTCGAGGTTCGCGGTTTCCAGGGTTGTCACAGTCCAACCGCTCGATTTGAGACTTTGGGCGACCGGCTCGAGGTTTGCACCGATGAGAACCGCGCTGCCAGTCAGGGGCAGTTTGACATTTGCACCCAACTGGGCGCGGTAGTAGGCAATGTAAGGATCGCGGTCGATGCCCATGCTCTCACCCGTGGATTTCATTTCGGGTCCAAGTACCGGAATCACGCCCGCAAACTTCAGGAATGGCAAATGAACCTCCTTGGCGCTGTAAAAATTGGGAACCGGTGCAGTCGTGAAATTCAAATCCTCGAGCGTCTTGCCCGTGGCAATCAATGCCGCGTATTTTGCCAGCGGATGCCCGATGGCTTTGGAAACAAATGGCACGGTGCGGCTGGCTCGAGGGTTCGCTTCAAGCACGAAGACCTGTCCCTGATAAATGGCATACTGGCAGTTCATCAAGCCTTTCACGCCAATCTCGAGCGCCAGTTTTTTGGTGTGGGTGTGAACTTCCTCGAGCAATTTGGCTGAAAGGTGAACGGGCGGCAGCACGCAGGCGCTGTCGCCCGAGTGAATGCCTGCGGCTTCGATGTGCTCCATCACGCCAGCGATCACGACATTTGTACCGTCGCAAAGGCAGTCCACGTCCAACTCGAGCGCCCCCTCGAGGAATTGATCGAGCAGAATACTCGGGCTGCCTTCAACGGCGCTGTAAACGTCCGCCAGGTAGGTTTCGAGTTCGGATTCGCTGCGCACCACCCGCATGGCGCGACCGCCGAGCACGTAACTCGGGCGTGCCATCAGCGGATATCCCAGGCTCGAGGCGAGGGTCATGGCTTCGCTGGCATTGTTTGCCACTGCGCCTTTGGGCTGAGGAATGCCCAGTTGGGTGCAGAGTTGATTGAACTCGAGCCTGTCCTCGGCTTTGTGAATCGCGCTCGGTGATGTGCCAATAATCGGAGCGCCCGCCGCCTCGAGCGGTTTGGCGAGTTTCAGCGGTGTCTGCCCGCCGAGTTGCACGATCACGCCGACGGGTTTTTCGTGCTCGATGATGTTCATGACGTCTTCAAAGGTCAGCGGCTCGAAGTACAGTCGGTCGGCGGTGTCGTAATCGGTCGAAACCGTCTCAGGGTTGGAGTTGACCATGATGGTCTCATAGCCCGCCTCGCGCAGCGCCCAGACCGCGTGAACCGTGGCGTAATCGAACTCCACGCCCTGCCCGATGCGGTTTGGACCGGAACCCAAAATCACAATTTTGGGTTTATCGGTGGGGCGCACTTCATCCTCCCATTCGTAACTCGAGTAATGGTAGGGCGTGTAGGCTTCAAATTCGGCGGCACAGGTGTCCACGGTTTTGTAAACGGGCAAGGCTTTGGCGGTTTTGCGCAAGCTCCGAACCTCGAGTTCGGTATGCCCAACAATCTCACCGATTCGGGCGTCGCTCAAACCCAGGCGTTTGATCTCGCGCCAGATTTCGTATTTCCAAGTTTCAATGTTTCCCAAGGTTAAGATTTCTTTTTCGGCTTCTAGCACCTCGAGCAACTGATACAAGAACCAGCGATCAATCTTGGTTTTCTCGAACAGATCATCCACACCCATGCCGCGCCGCAACAGCTCGAGCACCGCCATGAAACGTTTTGGGGTCGGGATCAACAATTGCTCGAGCTGCGCCAAGTTCATGTCCTCAAAACCGCCGCGAATGTCGGATTCGAGGCTGCGGAAGGCTTTCATAAAGGATTCCTTGAAGGTTCGCCCAATTGCCATGACCTCACCGACGCTGCGCATTTGCGTGCCGAGGGTTTCGGGCGTGCCTGGAAATTTCTCAAAGGCGAAACGCGGAATTTTGGTGACCACGTAATCGATGCTCGGTTCAAAACTGGCTGGCGTGCTTTTGGTGATGTCATTCGGCAGTTCGTCGAGGTGATAACCCACCGCCAGCAGCGCCGCAATTTTGGCTATCGGAAAACCCGTGGCTTTGGATGCCAGCGCACTGCTTCTCGAGACCCGAGGGTTCATTTCGATCACGATGATCTCGCCGTTTTTTGGGTTGACCGCAAACTGAATATTGCTGCCGCCCGTGTCCACGCCGATTTCGCGGATGATGGCGAGGCTGGCGTCGCGCAGTTTCTGATAGTCTTTGTCCGATAAGGTTTGCGCCGGCGCGACCGTGATGCTGTCGCCCGTGTGAACGCCCATCGGGTCAAAGTTTTCGATGCCGGTGATGATCACCACCGTGTCGTTGTGGTCGCGCATGACCTCGAGTTCAAACTCTTTCCAGCCGAGCAAGCTGCGCTCGAGCAGCACGGTATGAACGGGGCTGTCATGAAGCCCTTGGGTGATGATTTTGCGCAACTCGAGTTCGTCGTAAGCGATACCGCCACCCGTGCCACCGAGCGTAAAACTGGGGCGGATGATTGCGGGATAACCAATTTGGGTTACAAACTCGAGCGCTTCCTCGAGGCTGCCGATGGTTTTGCCCTGCGCGGTTTTGATGCCAATTTTGTGCATGGCTTGCGCGAACAACTGACGGTCTTCACCTTTTTGAATCGCCTGCACGTTGGCGCCAATCAATTCCACGCCGTACCTCTCGAGTATGCCAGCCTCGGCAAGCTCCAAGGATCGGTTTAATGCGGTCTGCCCGCCCAAAGTCGGCAGCAGCGCATCGGGTCGCTCGAGTTCGATGACTTTGCTTAAATACTCCAAGGTTAATGGCTCCAGGTAGGTGCCGTCGGCGAGGTCTGGGTCGGTCATGATGGTGGCAGGGTTGCTGTTTACCAGAACGACTTGATATCCCGCATTTTTCAGGGCTTTGACGGCTTGGGTTCCCGAATAATCGAACTCGGCGGCTTGCCCGATTTGAATCGGTCCCGAACCAACGATCATGATTTTTTTGAGGTCTTCACGTTTTGGCATCTTCACTCCTGATGATGTGCGTCAATTGTATAACCCGTGCAAATATACCCGAAAAACTGCATAAAAATACAAGCCCCCAAATTTGGGGGCTTGCGAAAGTCCTATCTCATAACCCAAGTGAGCAGTTTAGCAGGTCTGGCGCTGGAATCAATAGGCTTGACGGCATTGCGAGTTTATACACTCGAGCTTATGGTTTAAAAGCGCCCTCGATGCCCAAAGAACCTGGTTTGAGGGCGATCAAGCCGCGCAAGCCGACCACAAAGCCGCCGTTTGTAAAGGCGTTCGAGAACAAGTTGTTGTAACCCGCGTAAAGCCCCAACTTAAATTGCGGCACGATGGTGTAGTACAAACCGCCGATCAAGCTGTAGCTCGCATTGGCGGTGCTGTTGTTAAAACCAGCCTCGCCCCGAGCAAACAATTCAATGCTTTTGACCGGCTCAAAAAACAGACCGACGGTGCCGTTCGCGCCGTAAAACACCGCGCCAGCCGAAAAGTTATAACCAAATTCGCCCGATGCGGCTGCCAGGAATTTCAAGTTCGGCATAATCACATAATTGATATTGATGCCAGCATTCACATCAGCCGCGACAGCGACGGCAGGAACAATCGCCACGTCAACGCCAACCCCAATTGGCACATCAACGAACAAGCTCGAGGTTTTGACAATGCTGACCACGTATTTCGCGCCGACCCGAGAAGCCAAAGAAAACGTGCCGACGCCCGTGTTGGGGTCAATCACAAAGCGTGGGCTGAGGCTTGCGCCAACAAAAAGTCTTGGCATGACTTCGATGCTGTAATTGAGGCTCGCACCAATCGAGAAATTAAATTGATTGCCTTGAAACACGGGCGCATCGACCGCCGCCGAAAATCCGTCTGCGAAGGCACTCGAGCTTAAACCAATTGCAATGAGGGCGACCAAGGATTTTAAGATGTTGCGTTTCATGTATTGCTCCTTTTGGGCATCAAACGTTCCCGTTGAACGTTTACTTATGTGTTGCACCCTAGGGTACAAAGACCACAAACTGATGCCAAAGAGATGAAGAATTCATCTCAAAAATGAGTATCTCGAGAATCATGAGGAAATCCCCAAGCAGCCGAAGCTGTGTCACACGTCGCAGCTCAATTCAATTCGGGCTTGCGTGAAGGTTTCTTTAAACTTGTGACGCTGACGAAAATGACCCGTTCGGCTCGAGTTCGCCTGCGAATCGGGGTACACTAGCCGTCATGAGTTTGGTCATCCTCGATTTTGGTTCTCAATTTACGCGTTTGATTGCGCGTCGTTTCCGTGAGTTAAATGCTTTCAGCGTGATCTTGCCAGGCAATGCCAGCCTGGAAGAAATTCAGTCGCACAACCCTCAGGGCATCGTCCTTTCGGGGGGTCCCGCCAGCGTTTACGACGCCGACGCGCCCGTTCCAGCAGCGGGCGTCATGGCACTCGAGTTGCCAATTTTGGGCATCTGTTACGGAATGCAGTATTTGGTGTTTGCCGGTGGCGGCAAAGTCGAACGGATTGGCACTCGAGAATACGGCAAAGCCGTGCTCGAGTCGTATTCCGGCGATTTGTTCGCGGGTGTGAGCGGCGAATTTGTCGCCTGGATGAGCCATTCGGACACGCCGACCAGTTTGCCCGAAGGTTATTTCGTCTCTGCCAGCACCAGCGACACGCCAGTCACCGGAATCGAAAATCCGAGCCTCAAACGTTACGGCATTCAATTTCACCCGGAGGTCGTGCACACGCCCAAAGGCGCGAAATTGCTCGAGAATTTCCTGGGCATCTGCAATATCACCCGCGACTGGACGCCCGCCCATATCCTCGAGAATCTGATTGCGGATGTCAAAGCCAAGGTTGGCACGGACAAAGTGCTGCTGGCGGTTTCAGGTGGTGTGGACTCGAGCACCCTGGCATTGCTCTTATCCAAAGCCATTGGCTCGCAACTCAGTGCGGTTTTTGTCGATCACGGTTTGCTGCGCCTTAACGAACGCCAAGAGGTCGAAAAGGCGCTGCGTCCACTGGGCGACGAAAACCTGATCACGCTCGACACCAAAAAAGAATTTTTCGCCGCGCTCGAGGGGGTCAGCGAACCCGAAGCCAAACGCAAAATTGTCGGACGAGAATTCATCCGCGCCTTCGAGCGCGAAGCCAGACGGCTCGCCTCGAGCGGCTTTAAGTGGCTGGCACAAGGAACCTTATACCCCGACGTGATCGAAAGTGCGGGTGGCACCGGCGCAGCCAACATCAAGAGCCATCACAATGTCGGCGGGCTGCCCGACGACCTCGAGTTCAGCCTGCTCGAGCCTTTCCGAACGCTGTTTAAAGATGAAGTCCGCGAGATTGCCAAACTCCTCGGGCTGCCCGAAGAAATTCGCACGCGTCACCCGTTTCCAGGTCCTGGCTTAAGCATTCGCGTGCTGGGCGAAGTCACTCCAGAAAAAGTTGACATCTTGCAGCGCGTGGACAATATTTTTATCTCGAGTTTGCGCGAATTTAACTTGTACCACGAGGTTGCCCAAGCCCTGGCGGTGTTGACGCCCGTTCAAAGCGTCGGCGTCATGGGCGACTACCGCACGTACTCGTACTTGGTGGCGCTCCGAGCCGTGACCAGCGCCGATTTCATGACCGCCGATTGGGCGAGGTTGCCCCAAGATTTTCTCGAGGTCGTGGCAAACCGAATTGTCAACCTTGTCCCAGAAGTCAACCGTGTGGTGTATGACATCACCAGCAAGCCTCCAGCCACGATTGAATGGGAATAAAATTCGAGCGGTTTTTTAGTTGAAACTCGAGCGTAAAAAAAGACCACCGATTTTAGGTGGTCTTTTTGGGTTTTGATGCTCGAGATTAATGCTGTAAATGACTTGGGATCAACTTTGTTGCCCAGTTTGGCAACGGATCGTTGTTCATCAGTGACGGTGTAAGGTCAACATTTACTTGTGTCGTATCAAATTCGTACCACGCGCCGGTGGCGGCATCGATCACGACGGGAAACAAGCCGCCCAAAATGTCCAAGACAATCCAAAGCGTGCCGACATGGTTGTTCAAGACAATGTTTTGATCTTTTCGCCCCGCGAGGCGAATGGTGATGTTGTAGCTGCGATTGGTTCGCAATGAGATTTTTGCGGGTGTCGTTCCCAACACGTTTCCGTCAACCAGAATTTGTGCACCTTGCGGATTGGAATTGATAAAGACACCCTGCGAGTCACCTTTAAAAATCAAGGCACAACTCGAAGTTGATGCGATCAAGGCGATGAGTGCGACGAACATCAACAGTTTTTTCATAATAGCCCCCTCGAGCTGCTGCTCGAGATGAGTATAGCAATGGGTTTGGGTTAGATGTAAAAACCCTCAAAAAAATCTTTTGGAAACGCAATTTTTGTACTTTGGTTTTTGATGCTCGAGTCAACATCAAAAGTTCCAAACCCGAGCCTCGAGTTTGGAACTTAGGTTTTTTAAGCTGTACGGCTCTAAGCTTTGACTTCAACCGTTTCGGTGACCACAATCAAATCGCCAATTTCAAATTCGTCAAAATTGGAAACATTGATACCACACTCGAAACCAGTTAAAACTTCCCGTACATCGTCCTTGAAGCGCTTCAGACCAGAAATCTGACCTTTGGCAACCTCTTTGCCCTTGCGCATGACGCTGGCTTTGCCCGAACGCATGATCTTGCCCTCGAGCACATACGAACCGGCAATGTTGCCGCCCGCTTTGGGCACTTTGATGATCTGCCTGACTTCGGCGCGACCGACAAATTTGTCTTCAAACACGGGTTCGATGGTGCCGCGAATCATTTTTTTGACTTCGTCGATCATTTCGTAAATGATGCGGTAGGTCTTGATTTCAACTTTTTTGTTGTCGGCAATTTTTTGCACACCAGCCGATGGCGTGACCGAAAAGCCCATGATTTTGGTGTCAACCGCCGTCGAAGCCAAAAGCACGTCGCCCTCGGTTGGAGCGCCGATGCCCGCGAACAAAATATGCACCTCGACATCGTCGTTGTTCTCGCGCAACAAAATGCCCTCGAGCGCCTCGAGCGAACCTTGGGTATCGGCACGCAAGATCAAATTGACCTGGCGTTTTTCGACTTTGACCTCGCCGACCTTGCCCAGCAAATCCTCGATGCTCATGCCAGCCGCAGCGCCCTTGCCTTGCCCGACGGCTGCCTCGCGCTCGGCGTCGTCGGCGGCATCGACACGGGTTTCTTTGCGACCCGCAATGATTTCCCTGGCATCGTGTTCGTTTTTGGCTCGCTTCACGAGTTCACCCGCGATAGGGGTTTGCGAGAAACCCAGCACTTGCACCGCCACACCAGGTTTGGCGCTGGTGATGCGGTTGCCGAAGCTGTCGGTCATGGCGCGAACCTTGCCGTACAATTCGCCGACCACCAAGAAATCGCTGACCTCGAGCGTTCCGCCCTGCACCAACACGGTGGCGAGGACTCCCGCCTGCTTGTCCACTTTGGCTTCAATAATCACACCAGCCAGTTCGCCGTCGGGATCGGCGCGTAAATCCTCTAGTTCGGCGACCAAACTGAGATTCTCGAGCAGATCGTCCACGCCCTGTCCGGTGCGGGCGCTGATCTGCACCACAATCGTGTCGCCGCCGTAAGCCTCTGGAATCAATGTGGCGTTGGTGAGGTCTTGCATGACCTTGTCGGGGTTGACGCCCGCAATGTCAATTTTATTGATGGCAACTACAATTGGCACTTTGGCGGCTTTGGCGTGCGCAATGGCTTCTCGGGTTTGCGGCATGATGCTGTCGTCGGCGGCGACCACAATCACGGCGATGTCAGCCACCTGGGCACCTCGAGCGCGAATGCTGGTAAACGCTTCGTGCCCTGGTGTATCAATGAACACGATCTTGCCTCGAGGCGTGTTCGCCTCGAACGCGCCGACGTGCTGCGTAATGCCGCCCGCCTCTTTGCCAGCAATGTTGGAATTGCGAATGTAATCGAGCAAACTGGTTTTACCGTGATCGACGTGACCCATGATCGTGACTACAGGCGGACGGTGCGGGATTTCTTTGGCGGGTTTGACAGGCTCAGTCTTGACCGTCTCAGTCTTGACCAGTTCTGGCTCGCTTGAATCCGTGACACTCGAGCTTGGAGCTGGTTTCTCACGATCTGAATCGACTGGCGATCCAACAACGCTGGCACCGCTTTTTAACTCATCTTCGACCAGACCCTTCACAATTTCTGCCGTGTCATCATCAATGGTGCTCGAGGCGGTCTTGGCATCGACGCCCATTCCGTGCAACAACTCGAGCATTCGTTTACTTTCAATGCCAAGTTCTTTGGCAAGCGCATGAATTCGTACTTTCGACATCCGAACCTCCGAGGGCTTTTAACCCTGAATAACTTGAGTGACTGAATTTATCTCATAAGCGGGTTTGCTTTCTTGAGAATGATTTTTTTGCCATACCTGAAGTGCTTCAACCAATTTTGAAGCCTCGCCTCGAGCAAACTTTCCCAAACCTTTGATGCCCATGCACTCGAGTTTGTCTTTGCAGACGTACCAACCGCGTCCCTCGAGTTTGCGAAATGTATCGGGTTCCAAACCGTTTGGTCCTTTGGCAATCCGAAGCAATTCGGCTTGAGGTCGTCTCGCTCGGCACGCCACGCAAGTCCGCACCGGAATTCGTTTTCCAGTCGCGTCGTGTTGTTTGTGTGGCGCTCGAACGTTGCGACCCATGATTATTCCTTTTGACCCTCGGCTCGAGCGTCGATCACTTCGCCGTCCGGCGTGGCGCTGAACAGCGCCGCGAACTTGTCGGCGGCGGCACTCGGACGCGCCGTTGCGCCCCCGTCCTCGGCGGCGTCGCGCATGGCGGCGTCGAGGTCTGAAACGCTGGCGCTCTCTTGCAGGTCAATTTTAAAGCCAGTCAGTTTCGCCGCCAGACGCACGTTTTGACCGCCCTTGCCGATTGCCAGCGACAACTGATCGCTGGTCACCGTGACGGTGGCTTCCTTGCCGTCCACGTCAACCTCAATGCTGCCAACTTTGGCTGGCGAGAGCGAGTTCTTGATGAATTCCCTGGGGTTGGCGTCCCACTGAATCACGTCCACGCGCTCGCGCCCAATTTCGCTGGTGACGGCTTGAATGCGGTTGCCACGATGACCGATGCAGGCACCAATCGGGTCAACATTCGAGTTTCTCGAGAAAACCGCGATTTTGCTGCGCTGCCCCGCCTCACGCGCGATGGCTTTGATTTCCACCGTGCCGTCATTCACTTCAGGCACTTCTTGCTTCAACAGGTGCAACAGCAGTTCTGGCGCGGCTCGAGATGCCAAAATGCTCGGACCTCGGTTGCCCATCTCCACGGTTTTCAAATACACCTTGGTTCTCGAGCCTGAAGCCAGCCGCTCGCCAGGAATTTGTTCTTTCGGCGGCATGATCGCCTCGCCGCGCCCGAGTTCGACAAAGGTGTTGCCCTTGTTGTCCTGACGGGCGACCTGCGCCGTAATGACCTCGCCCTGACGGTCCTTGTACTCGTTGTAAACAATGTTGCGCTCCGCCTCGCGCATTTTTTGCGTGACCACTTGCTTGGTGGTCTGAATGGCGATACGGCTGAACGACTCGGGCGGCACCGGAAATTCCATCTCCATGCCCAACTCCACACTCGGGTCAAGCTCGAGCGCATCGGCAAGTGAGATTTGCTTGTCGGCATCCTCGACCTTTTCGACCACCTCACGAATGATCAAAACCTCGAGTTCGCCCTTTTCGGCGTCAAGGTGAACCTCGACGCGCTTGTCAGGTTCGACGTTGCGCGTGTACGCCTGTTGCAGCGCCTCTTCAAATGCCGTGATGAGCTGCATTTTGTCCATCCCTCGAGCCACCGCGATTTCCTCGAGCGCACTGACAAATTCTCTCTGCTGGTCTTTGTTCATACAAACTCCTCAACTTTAACGATGCGAATCTGGCCACTCCGCCAAAAATGCGCGAATTCCTGCTATCGGCACGGTTTCGATCACGCCACCATCCAACTCGAGCGTCACACTGTCTGGCGTGACCGCCACGATTTTGCCAATGATTGAAGCATCCATGCGTTTGACCTTGATTTTCAAACCTGTGTGCCGTTCAAAATGCCGTACCGTAATGAGCGGTCGCTTCGGACCTGGCGACTCGAGATCGAGCTTGTACTCGCCCTGAATTGGGTCCAGATGGTCGAGTTCCAAGCCCAGCACGTTAGAAGCCCGCGTCAGGTCATCCACCGTGACTGGCGTTTCATCAATCCGATCAATCCGCACAATCAACGACGTGCTGACCCGTCCACTCGAGACGATCACTTCCAAAACCTCATAGCCGAGCGGCTCGAGCACATCGCGGGCAATGTCTTCCAATGCGTTCATTTCACCTCCAATTGACTGCTCGAGGTTTTCAAACCCGAGCCTAGAAACCTTCCCATCGAGGCTTTTTCCATAAGAACGGGGCGGGTTCAAAAACCCGCCCCGGCTCAAAGTCGAGGGAACAACAACAGCGGTAGTATACAACTTGAACCGTTTATACTCAAGGGGCATTCAAAAAAGCTCGGGAAAACACTTTAAGGAGAAGCCATCATGCGATTTGAACACACCGCCTACAACGTTCCAGAACCCGTAGCCCAAGTCAAATGGTACGTCGAACATGTTGGCATGAAAATCCTGCGCGAGAACCTAACCGCGCCGTTCATTCACTTCATTTCAGACAGCGAAAACCGCTTGACGCTCGAGTTTTACCACAACCCAAACGGACAGATTCCAAATTACTGGGACATCAGCGTTTGGACGCAACACATTGCATTCACCTCGAGCGATATTGCCGCCGACATTGCCAGGCTCGAGGCGGCAGGTGGGAAGCAAGAAGGCGAAGCCGTCCATTTTCCGAATGGCGATTCGGTGGTGTTCGTGCGTGACCCTTGGGGGTTGACGCTGCAACTGGTGTACCGAAGCGCACCTTTGTTTTAAGACACGTTTAGTGCCAAAGCGGCGTTTCTCGAGTTTTTTGGATCAACCAAAAACTGCTGACCAAACATAGCGCAATCGTGATGATTCCAGCCTCGAAGCCAAACGCGCCACCCGTGAAGAATTCAGCCCCCTGAATACGTGGTTGGATCAAGCTCTTAAACGTATTGCCTGACACCGCCACACCAAAAATTGGTCCCTGCATAAAGTTCCAAAAAACATGAACGCCAGTCAACAACCACAAATCCCTGGTCCAAACAAACAATGACCCAAGCGCCACGCCAGCCAAACCGACGGCGACGGCACCAATCAAGGTTGCGTTGGTGTTGCCCAAATGCAAAACACCAAAGAGCATTCCGCTGAGCGCCAACGCCCAGCCTGTTCCAATCGATTTCTCGAGCGTTAGAAACAAGATACCGCGAAACAAGACTTCCTCAAATGCTCCTGCGAAAACGAGCAAAGCAAAAGCACCAGCCAAAGCACCCGCATCAAAAGAAATGGTTCGCACCGAATACCAGCCCGCCAGTGCAGCAATTAACACAATACCACTGTACAAAATTACTCCTGCCACTGCACCAAAAAGTAAGCCTCGAGCCGGTTTTATCGGCTTTAAGCCATTTGTTGTTGCCTGCAACCAGTTGATTTTGCCAAGTCCCAGAATTGCGCCAATGCCAACCATCAAGCCAAGTGCTCGAGTGACCA
>CAXTTL010000118.1:0-15132 GCA_964247135.1 uncultured Deinococcales bacterium
CAACAGCAAACAATGCCAAAACGAAATACCGCAAGTACGAAACCCATGCCAAATGGCGGACACTATCAGGAATCAAGCCAGAGGCGAAATACACGCCAAACACCAATACCAAACCGACCAGCGTCACCAAAACCCGAGTCAGCCAGGTTTTGGGCACCTCAAAATCAGCGCTCGAGATGAGAAACGCCACCGCCACCCCGAGCGAGCGGGCAACGTCCAGACCAGCAAAAAACGCAACAACCAAACCCAGAATCACCGCAATGACTTTCGCCGTCAGGTTCAAAACGGGAACCTCGAGCCGAGACGCGATCACGCTGACCAGCAAACCGATCCCAAGCCCAATCAGCACGTCCTGGGCGAAATGAACCGCCAAGTAAACCCTCGAGAATCCGATAACCAGCGCCATCAAAACGCAAAGAGCAACAAACCAAGTTCTGGGATGCTTTTCTGCCAGAAAACCCCAAACGAACGCCGCGTTTTGAGCGTGACCGCTGGGCATCCCGCCACCGCCAGCGGTCGCCATCGCCTTGGCACTCGCCAGCCCTGGCGCGAGTTCATACGGACGCTGGGTGTGAAACAACAGTTTTAAACCCGTATTGAGTGCCACATTGATGCCAAACCAAAACCCCAACTGCCGACCTATTTTTGGCGAAACCAACCATGAATACAACGCCAGCACAGCAATATAGGTATTTTCAGAACCGAGATTGGTGATGAACAACATCAGGTTCTCGAGCGAACCGTTGCCGCGAACAAACAAAATGGTTTCCATACAAACATGAGCTTAACCCGTGATTGAATCACAACGACAGTCCGAGCTTTGAATCTTGAACAATTGAATTCGATAGCCTGTAGACTGGCGCTCGAGGTCAGTCAGATGCCGTCACTCCCCATTGACATGACAGGAGTTTTTATGAATTTGATTGCCAGTGTTTTGGTCGGTTTGGTCGCGCTGGAGCATCTTTTCTTTTTGATCCTCGAGATGTTTTTGTGGCAATCAAAGGTGGCGGCAAGGGCATTTAATTTGACCCCCGATTTTGCCGCCCAGTCCAAAGCGATGGCAGCCAATCAAGGTTTGTACAACGGCTTTTTGGCGGCTGGTTTGATTTGGGGTTTGTTGCCTGGCACTGCGGGGTTTGACGTCAAAATATTTTTCTTGGCTTGTGTGATCGTTGCAGGCGTTTTTGGGGCAGTGACCGTCAGTCCCAGAATTTTGTTTGTTCAAGCCATTCCTGCTGCGTTAGCCATGTTGTTCGTGTTTTTGGCAAAATGAACCAGATTTCGGGCGCAATTCTGACAGGGGGACGTTCGAGCCGATTTGGGCGTGACAAAGCCCTGGAAGTTTGGCACGGAAAGACGCTGCTCGAGCACGTTGCGGCGGCGCTCGAGGGATGTCAAGATCGTTTTATCGTTGGAGGAAACCTCGAGCGGTACGGTTTTCTAGATTTGCCCGTTTACCCTGACCTCGAGTTACATCAAGGCAGTTTGTGCGGTCTGTCTCGAGCGCTCGAACTTTCAACATGCCCTCGAGTGGCGATCAGCGCTTGTGACACGCCGAATTTAACCAGAAAGTATTGGGAATTTTTGGCGAACTTTTCAGAATTCGAGATTGTGATTCCAGAGAATTCAGATGGTTTTCTCGAGCCGCTGGCGGCAATCTACAGCAAAAATTGTTTAGCGCACGTTCAATCGGCGCTCGAGGTCGAAAATCTCAAAATGACAGGATGGTTTTCGGAACTCGAGGTTCGGATTGTGAAATGGTCTGAACTCGAGGGGCATTTCAAACCCAGTCTTTTTTTGAACGCCAACACGCCAAACGATTTACTCGGCTGAGCGGTCGGTCAAATCCAGTTCTTCCAAAGGCTCGAGTTTTTCTGGTTGCGCGTCAATTTTTGTTTCTTTATCTTCTTCGTCCGAAAAGACGCCGATACGCATACCCTTGCCAGATTTTCCACCGCTGTATTGCTCAAATTCGGGTTCGGACTCGAGCCAGCGCCGCGCGAAGAACAACAGCAATTCTCGAGTGAAAAACATAAACGTCAGCAAGCCAAAGGCGTCAACCTGCAAGCGAAAAATGGTGACGAAGAACAAGACCCCGACGATCACCGCGTCCGAGACCGCCGCCAGTGCCCTGGCGTAAATTTCAAAGGTGCGTTCGTCCATTTTCTCTTGCTCGGCAAACAGGGTAACCAGCATGGCGGCGCCAATCCAGAGGTAAGCAATGTTTTGGGTCATTGCAAAACCAGCCAGCGCGACCCCTGTGGTGAGCATCAGGATTTGCGGCGTCATCAAGCGGTCCCTGAGGTTGCGAACGTCAACATCGATGTCAAGACTGCTTTTGCCGTCAGAAGTGCGCCGCACAAAACGCCTCGCCAGGGCGGTTGGTGAAACCACCAACAAGATTGATGGCAGGGTGATGGCACGCAGCAAGAAAAAGATCACCAGGTAAAAATTCGCGCAAAAAAGCAGCAAACCAAAAATAAAACTCATGTGGTTTTCTCCTCGAGAAAAATCTCTTCAATTTTTTGTTGAAAAAGCCTGGCGAGTTTGAACGCCAAAGGCAAACTCGGGTCGTATTTCCCAGTCTCGAGCGCGTTGACGGTTTGACGGCTGACCCCAAGCTCGTCTGCCAGATCGGCTTGCGACCAGCGTTTGACGGCGCGGAGTTCTCGGATGCGATTTTCCATCAGGTGACAGCGATTCCTTTGCTGGCAGCCCAAGCGCGAGCGGCGGCGATGCGTTTTTCGATGCTTGGATGGTCATGCAACCAGAATTCGACCCAAGCTGGCGGGTTTGGGTCAGACAGGTTTTCTTTGGCGAGGCTGCGAAACGCGGCTTCAAATGCGATTGGGTTTTTGGTGATCTCGAGCGCGAATTTGTCGGCGGCGTACTCGGCGGCTCGGGTGTTGGCGTTGGTGAGCAAACTAAACAATTGCCCGACGATGGTTGCCACAAAAAAGAACACGGGCAGCGTGGCAATGTCGCTCGAGCCGCGCAAGCCACCCTGCAAACCGATGCTCGAGAATGCCCAATTTGCCAGCGCGATAATCAAGGCAAATTGCAACCACGCCAGCGCCAGCCCCTTGTACAAATCCTTGTGGACTTTATGCCCGATTTCGTGTGCCAACACAACCTCGATGCCTTCAGGCTGCATACTTGCCATCAAAGTGTCCGAAATCAGGACTTCTGAACCGAAACCGTCTGGAATCAGGGCGGCATTGCCTTGTTTGGTTTTCTCGCCGAACAGCCAACGGCTGGTTTTGGTGAGCTTTACGCCAGACGCAGCAAAAATCTTTTTGACCCGAGCCTCGAGTTCTGGGTTCTCGAGCGGCGCACTTTTAAACCGCATTTTGGCGAGCATTGGACTGATAAATAAAAGCACCGCAAAGAACACGGTCACGCCAGCCATCGCCACCGGAAACCAGGCGTCAGGAAAGGCTCGAAAGGCGGCGTACAAACCAAACAGCAACACGGCAAAAATGGCACTCGAGGTGGCGGTTTCTTTGATGTTGTCAAGCAGCCAACCCGCAAAATTTTGTTTTAGCAAACCGAATTTTTTGCCGCTTAAAAACCCAAAATAATACGAGATTGGAAATTCCACGAGGCTCGAGATCACAAAAAACACGACAATAAATAGAATTCTCGAGATGAAGTCCTTGTCGCCGCCGAGGGCGTCGCGCAGGCTGCTCGAGAGTCCGCCGTACACCCAGACGAAAAAGAACACGACAGCCAAGACCAGTCCCAAAATGCTCGAGATCACGTTCTCTTGCTCTCGGGCGCGGGCTTTGGCGAGGTCGGTTCCGGTCAATATTGCGGGTTGTGGGTTTTCAGTATTCGTCATGCGTTTATTCTTTCAGAAATGCCTTGGGCTATGCGAGTTTCTCGAGGATGGTATCCGTATTGCCTTGCCAGACCGTTGCGGCGTGATACGGCTCAAATCCAAGTTCAATGTTGATTTTGAGCATGGCGGCGTTGGTGTCGGCATTGCCTGTGCGAACAAATTTGGTTTCAGGATTCAGTCGCAACATCGCCTGAAGGTTTGCCGCCTTCAACCATCGCCCCAATCCTTGATTGCGATGCTCGAGGTTTACACCCGTTGCTTCCTGAGTGACAATACTGGCACGGGTTGGATGCCACTCGAGTTCGGTGTAGCCCGCGAATTCGCCGGTGGTGCGGTGCTTAACGTAACTGACGATTCGTTTGCCACCAGCCCCGAATTTGACTTTTTCCATGTCACGAATGACCTCTGGGCTGATGTGCTGGTCTTCCATCTCGAGGTCACCTTTTGGTTGTGTGTTCATGACGTCCATCAATTTGCTGAACGCCAAAATATCAACCTCTGGAATTGCGCCATCCCAACTGCCCAACTCGTAATCTGAGGCTCGGGTTTGAGCAGCTTTGATCCAAGTTTCCAGTTTATCAGTCTCGAGGTTGGCAACCTCGAGTTGGCTGACCTTGGTTTCCATGCCACGACCAAAACCATAATGCTCGAGAAAGCTTTCGCCGGCTGGGATTTTGTCATGGCTAAAGGCAAGCAAAAGGCTACGGTTTGCATTTTTTGCGGTTTCGCACACCTGTTTGAGAATGGTTGATCCCAAACCTTTGTTGCGGTGTTCGGGCACAACCTGAATGTTACATTGTGCCATGTGTTGGTTATCGGGCAGGTGAACAATTTGCAAATTTGCAAAACCGATGGCGCCGTTGTTCGCTCGAGCCAGCCAAATATGAACCTCGACAAAATCGGGCATGTTCTTAAATTCTTGAATTCGCACTTCGGGTTGAGCTGGTGGATCATTTGGGTGTGTTTCTGTGCGCAATGTATTACTCAGTTCGGTGAATTCTCTAATTTCGGTTTCAGAGATGGATTTTGCCGTGTGTTGTGTAATCTCAAACATGTTTTTGCACCTGAACTTTTCCAGTAATCTCGAGGCTACCAATTGTTAAAGCGCGAAGCTCGAGGATCAAAGTCCTGATGGCGAGCTGAAGGTTTTTGAGGTGCTCCCGACGAATTGGCTCGAGGATGTTGTGAAGTGATGCCTCGTAGTGAAGTTGCTCGAGTTTGAATGGCGTGTTTTGGAAACTGTTCATGGTGTTCCCTTTCGACATCCTCGAATCTCGAGGTGTCAATGTTGCTTGACATCAATGTAAAGGAAGCTTGGCTTTTTGTCAAGTGTAATTGTCAGAATGTCATTTTTACTTGACACACTCGAGTCGCTTGTTAAACTATCCCCCGATGCAACCAGACGCCACACCAACCACCAAAGCCTACGCCCGCCCCAACACCGCACGGCTGCTGATTTCCTGCCCAGATCGGCGCGGTATCGTCGCCGCCGTCTCGCAATTCTTGTACAGCCACAACGCCAACATCATGTCCAGCGATCAGCACAGCACCGACCCCGAAGGCGGCACGTTTTTCATGCGCCAAGAATTTCATTTGGAAGGTTTGGATTTGACCAAATCCCAATTCGAGAAAACCTTCCAGGAAGTCGTTGCCACCCCGTTTGGCATGGACTGGAAGGTCTGGTACGCCTCTGAACCCAAACGCATGGCAATCCTGTGCAGCAAATACGATCACTGCATCATGGATTTGCTCTGGCGGGTGCGGCGCGGCGAATTTGACGCCGAAATTCCATTTGTCATTTCCAACCACCAAGACCTCGAGCCTGACGTGCACACCTTCGGCATTCCATTTCATTACGTGCCAGTCGAAAAGGCTGACAAAGCCAGCAGTGAGCAAAAAATTCTCGAGCTGTTAAAAGGCAACGCCGATTTTGTGGTTTTGGCACGCTACATGCAAATTCTGTCGGGCGATTTTCTCGATCAAACCCAGATGCCCGTCATCAACATTCACCACAGCTTTTTGCCCGCGTTCATCGGCGCGAACCCGTACAAAAGCGCCCTGGCTCGAGGTGTCAAACTGGTGGGCGCAACCGCGCATTACGTGACCGCCGAACTCGACGCTGGACCCATCATCGAACAAGATGTCGCCCGGGTTTCGCACCGCGATGACGTGAAAGCCCTGACCAGAATTGGGCGCGACATCGAACGCAATGTTTTGGCTCGAGCGGTCAAAGCGCATCTCGAGGATCGGGTGTTGGTGCATCAGAATAAGACGGTCGTGTTTTAAAACAAAAAAGCCGTGAGCGTTGATGCTCACGGCTTCTCGAGATTTTTAAAATTATTTTGCTTGAACGTTTTTCAAGTAAATATTGGTGTAAAACGTGCTGCGCTTGGCAGGCTTCGGCAGGCGTCCCACCGATTTCAGAAGATCAATCGCGCTTTGCCAACCATTCGGATTGCTAAAACCAATCCCTTCGGCTTCGGTAAACGCGCTCTGGTACAACGGAATGCTCGCCTCGAGCACCTTCATGCCCTCGTCACCCAAGTTTTGCACAAATTTCTTGCTGGCTTCAAAGGCGACCTTGGGGGTTTTGATGGTGGTGACCATCGCGTCCTGATTTGCCGCCAAAAATGCCTTCACAAGTTCTGGTTTCTCGAGGTTGGCGTCGGTGGTGATCACGCCAACGCCTGGGGCGCGGTTGTACTTGGCGGCAGGAATCACGTTTAGTTTAATGTTTTGCGCGGCGGCTTTGACGGGTTCGTTGTTGATGAAGCCCATCGCCACGTCCACACGATCTGCCACGACCGCCTCGAGTTGAGTAAAGCCAATCTCGAGAATCTTGACATCGGATTCCTTCAGTTTGGCGGTTTTGAGCGTGGCTTGCAGGCTCGTCCAGGAGTTGCCGTACTTGCCTGGAATGCCGATGGTCTTGCCTTTCAGGTCTTTGATGGTTTTGATGTTTTTTTCTGCCTTGCTGAACAGGGCATTTGGCACGTTTTGATACAATGCCATGACGTATTTGAACGGCGCGGCTTTGGCGTTTTCGGAGCGCAACAAGACCACATCCTCGGCGTCGGCAACGACATAATCGAGCTTGCCAGCCGCCAGCAGCGGATACAGTTCGTTGGTGAACCCGTGCTGGAATTCGACCTCAAAACCGGCTTTTTTGTACGCGCCACTGGTTTGTGCCAAATAAAACGGAGCAAATTGCACGTCTGGTAAATAACCCAGACCCACTTTGATCTTGGTGGTTCCAGTTTGCGAGAACGCGATGGGGGAGAGCACGACGGCGGTCAGCAAGAACAACAACGGTTTTTTCATGGTTTACCTCACCCAAACTCGAGCCTCAAACCCGAGGAAGAAAACGAAAGACTGTAAAACTCGGGGCACGACCCGAGCCAGTGTAACGCGTGCGTATGAAAATCTTGAAGTCCACGTCACGATTCGCGCTTGGGCGTTAGAATTGACCCATGCCTAGAATCCTGATCCCTGATTCCGTCACCTGGGAACTTCCCGAATTGCCGCTCGAGGTGGTGCGTTTTAACCGTCATGAGAGTCTGGAAGGACTTGATGCCGAAGGTTTGGTCGTCTGGGGCATCACCAGCAAAGGGCTTGCGCCGCTGCTCGAGATGCCCAGCCTCAAATGGGTTCAAACCTTCACGGCTGGGATCAATCACGTGCTCGATTTGAATCCTCGAGAAAGCATTCTGGTTTCCAACGGTAAGGGCTTGCACGATGCGCCCACCGCCGAACTCGCCGTGACGCTGCTGCTTTCAGCCGTGCGCCGAATGCACCTGCACCGCGACCACCAAAGCGCCAAAAGTTGGGACAAAGCCTTTTACAACCAAGCCGTCAACGCCCCCAGCACGCAACTGATGACGCTCGAGGGGGCGAATGTTTTGATTCTGGGGATGGGGGCAATCGGACTCGAGATTGCGCACCGCTTGCAACCGTTCGGCGCGAGTGTTGAGGGGGTTGCCAACACTTCTGGCGACCGCGAAGGTTTTGTCACCCACGCCATCGAAGACCTGGACTTGGTGCTACCCAGCGCCGACGCCGTCATCATGGTGCTGCCCGACACACCAGCCACCCAGCACATCATGAACGCAGAACGCCTCGCGCTGCTTTCCCCTCGAGCCTGGGTGGTCAACGTCGGACGCGGCAGCGCGATAGACGAAAACGCCCTGATTGCCGCACTCGAGAAACACGAAATTGGCGGTGCAGCTTTGGATGTGACCGACCTCGAGCCGCTGCCGAGTGATTCCAAACTCTGGTCGCTCGAGAATTGCATTCTGACGCCGCACATTGCGGGCGGTGGACCCAATCTGATTGGCAAAGCCAACGCGTTACTTGAGCGCAATGCCGAAAAATTCGTGGCGGGGGAAACGCTCGAGAATCTGGTCAGCCGCGAGAAAGGGTATTGATTCCTCGAGTCTCGGATTGCAAGTGTGGGGTTGCAGTCAAACGCCCCGCGTCAAATCCTGGTAAATTGATTGGTCGAGTCGGAATTCGACCTTTCAACCTGTATGCAACGCACATCCTCTCAAACCAGAGCTAAAATCTCGAGTTTCAAACCTCGGGTGGGTCGTCCCGCGCCAAAAACGTTTTTGATTCCGGCGCTTCTGGCGTGTTTGGCGGTCTTGATTCCGTTGGCGTACCTGGTATTGCGGGCGCTCGAGGCGAATCCAAAAGACTTGCTCGAGATTGTTTTCAGGTTGCGCAACCTCGAGTTGTTGGGGAAGACCGTGGCGCTTGGCTTGGGCGTGGTGCTGGCTTGCAGCCTGATTGCCCTGCCGCTGGCTTGGTTGACCGCCAGAACCAACATTGCCGCCAAAGGTGTCTTGACCCTGATCGGTGTCTTGCCGCTCGCCGTTCCAGGGTATGTCGGCGCGTATGCCATGCTCGCCGCGACGGGTCAAAACGGGGTGCTCGAGAAAATGTTTGGCATCAATATTCCCAGACCCGAAGGTTATTTTGGGGCGCTCGGCGTGCTGGCGTTGTTCAGTTTTCCGTATTTGTATTTAAACCTCTGGAATGCCCTGCGCGGACTTGACCCGAGCCTCGAGGAATCAGGGCGCAGTTTGGGATTGTCTGCCTGGCAAGTCTTTTGGCGCGTGATCCTGCCGCAATTGCGTCCCGCTTGGTTGTCTGGCGCGTTGTTGATCGCCTTGCACGTTTTGGGCGATTTTGGCGTGGTGTCCTTAACCCAATACGAGACTTTCTCGAGCGCCATTTATGTTCAATACAATGCCGCCTACGACCGCGTTTATGCCGCTTGGCTCGGCTTGATGCTGCTCGCCATCACCGTCGGCACGCTCGCGCTCGAGTCACGGTTTTTGCGCAACATTCGCCTCTCGAGGGTCGGTTCTGGCGTGGCGCGACATCAAAGCATGGCGCAGTTGGGAAAATGGACGCTGCCCGCCTTTGGTTTTGTACTCGCCATCGCCATTGCAACCTTGGTGATTCCGCTTGGCACCATCGTTTACTGGTTGCTCGGCAGTGCCGCGCCGGATTGGCAAGCCTTGTTTTTCGCCGTGCAAAATTCGGCTTTCGCCGCCGCGCCAACTGCCCTGGTTGCCACCTTTTTTGCCGTGCCGCTGGCAATTTTGGGAACCCGTTACGGTGGTACGTTTACACGCCTGCTCGAGCGAAGCGCTTACTTGGGTTATGCCACGCCGCCGCTCGCCTTGGCGTTGGCGTTCGTCTTTTTCAGTTTGCGGGTGATTCCAGATTTGTATCAAACCCTGAGCTTGCTGGTGATCGCCTTGACCATTCACTTTCTTGCCGAAGCCATCGGACCGATTCGCGCCAGCTTGTTGCAAGCCAACCCGAAGCTCGAGGAAGCCGCCCGAGGCTTGGGATTCACTTCACTTCAAGCCTTCGCCAGGGTGACCTTGGTGCTGATTCGTCGCGGATTGCTGACCAGTTTGGCGTTGGTGTTTTTATCGTGCCTCAAAGAATTGCCGATCACCTTTTTGCTGTCCCCCATCGGTTTTGATACCCTCTCGAGACAAATTTTTGGTTTTACCTCCGAATCCATGTTTGCCCAAGCCGCGCCGTATGCCCTCGCCATCGTGATCGCCTCGAGTTTGATGGTCGGTCTGGTTTTGAGGCAAGAACAAGCCAGCAACGTTGTTAGAAAGTCTCCATGAGTTTACTCAGCATCAAAAACCTTTCCAAAAGTTTTCACCGCTCGGGTACACCCACCGTCAACGACATGGGTTTCAACCTCAAGTCGGGACAAATTGTGGCACTGCTTGGACCCAGCGGTTGCGGCAAAACCACGACCTTGCGGCTGATTGCCGGTTTTGAGCGCCCAGATGCAGGCAGCATTTCGCTCGAGGATTCGGTCTTGTACGGCGCTGGTGTGGACGTGCCGCCCGAACGTCGCGGCATCGGTTTTGTCTTTCAAGATTACGCGCTGTTCCCGCATCTGACCGTGCTCGAGAATGTCACGTTCGGACTCTTAAACCTCAAAAAACCAGAACGGCTCGAACGCGCTCGAGAGGTCTTGGGCATGGTCGGATTGCTGGTGTTTCAAGACCGTTTGCCCTCGCAACTTTCTGGCGGGCAGCAGCAACGGGTGGCGCTGGCGCGGGCGCTCGCGCCGCATCCAAAACTGATTTTGCTCGACGAACCATTCTCGAGCCTGGACGCGAATTTGCGTGCCAGCACGCGTCTCGAGGTGCGGCGGATTCTCGAGGCTTTTGGCGCCACGGCGCTCTTGGTCACGCACGATCAAGAGGAAGCCATGAGTTTTGCCGACCGCATTATTGTCATGCGCGACGGCTCGATTGAACAAGACGGCACCCCCGAAAGTGTTTACGGGCAACCTCGAACGGCGTTCGTCGCCAATTTTCTGGGGCGCACCAATTTGATTCCCGCTCGAGCCTCAGGAAGCTTTGCCATGGGTATTTTGGGACTTGTGCCGCTTACGCACTCCGCAAGCGGTCCTGTGATGCTCTCAGTGCGCCCTGAGAGCCTGAAGCTGGGGTCTGAGGGACTGGCGGCAAAAGTCACCGCCCGAGAGTTCAAAGGACACGATTTAACCTACACGCTTGAGGCTGGGAACGTGCAACTGGTCGTGCAAACCGATCACACAAATTCCTTGCAGGTTGGTGATGGCACGTTCGTCAAACTCGAGGGTCCAGCCGTGGTGGTTCGCGGCAGCGAAAAAAAGATTTGAGAAAACAGTTTAAATCTTGACCAACCTCGAGTACACTTCACCCTGGAGGTGTTCGATGCAGCAAGTTCAGCCCAGAAGTTCAAGCCTCAACTTCAAACCCATTTTGACCACCGTGGGCGCGTTGACCGTGGTCGTGGCGCTGGTCAACTGGGGCGGCACCGCCAAGCCAGGACCGATGTTCGTGCTCGGCGTGGGCGTCTTGACCGCCATGCTTGCCGCCCTCGGCGCTGCAATCTGGTACCTGTTCGTTTCAAAGCTTCCGACAAATGCTCGGGTCGCCCCAACCCGCTCGAGCCTGATGACCCGTTCTCTGGCGGGTGTGCTCGCCGTCTCGAGCGGACTGATGTTCTCGGTGGCGCTGGTCTGGGATGAAACCTGGCATCACCGTTACGGCGGTTTTGGCAACGATTTTTTGTGGTCGCCGCATTTTTTGCTTTACGGCTCACTGGCGATTCTGGCGTTTTTTGCCAGCGCCGGAATCTTGTTTCTGGCATTGCAAGGTCAGGGCGGCATCCGCGAACGCTTCCGCGCCGAACCTTTGATTGGCTTGCTGGCATTGATCGCCCTGTTTCAAACCGCCGCCGCGCCATCGGATTTGCTGTGGCACAAGATTTACGGCGTTGACCTGACCGCATGGAGCTTGCCACACCTGATGCTTTTCGGCGGCGTGTCTTTTGTCATGATGTGCGCCGTTCCACTGACCCTCTCGGGCGTCCCGCAAGCCGCCTGGCGCGGATTGCAAGCTTTAAGACTCCAAGAATGGCTGGCAATTGCGCTGTTCAGTTTTGCGGGCACACTCATGATGATCGTGCTCGCCGCCGAATGGGAGGGTATTTCCAGCCTGCCCGATTTTGGCTCGAGTAACCTTCGCGCCTTCTGGCAACGCCCAGAATGGTTGTACCCCGTGGTGCTCATCACCTGCGGCGGATTCCTGGGCAGCGTCGCGCAAAACGCCCTCAAACGTGTCGGCGTCTCGAGCATCGTTGGCATTTTAATTGTGCTGCATCGCTTGGTGACCGTCGCCATTTTTGGCGGGGCGCAAGAAGGTCTGGCGGCAAACTCTCAACTGATGGTGCTGCCCGTGTTCGTGCTGCTTGATCTTTGGCAATTCTCGCGCCTGCAACGAAAACGTCAACCCGCCTGGAGCGCCAGCGGCGCCATGATCGTCGCCGCCGCATCATTAATCATCATCTTGCCTGCCATCTCGAGCCTGCTGATTTACCCCAGAATCAACGCCTCCACCTTGCCCATGATGATCGTCATGAGCCTCATCATGATGCTTGCCTCGAGTTGGGCGGGATCGAACCTCGGCGCATGGCTCTCAACCCTCGGAGAGCGCCCGAACGCCCTTGAAGCCACACCAAGAAACTCGAGTGTTGTGCCAGCGGCGGGCGTTCTGACGGCACTCGTTTTGGTCGCCGTCGCCATTTTGACCGCCAAACCACCGACGCTCTGACACCCAAAAATAATCGTATACCCAAACATGAAATTGCACTGTGAAATTTCTCGAGGCGCAATTCACAAAGCGGGTGTAGATTGATTTCACCGGCTTTACTACCTCAACCAAATCCTTTTCTTATGGCGAAGCCGGATTGAAAGGGGCATCATGAACGTTTACAAGCTTGTAGGGCAAAACGTTGAAGTCACCGACGGAATGCGCGACCACGTTCAAACCAGACTCGAACGGCTAGAGCGTTTCAGTCAACACATTGTGGACGCCAAAGTCGTGTTGCACGTCAAAGCCTCGAGCGAAGCCAACCGAAAAAACCGCGTCGAAATGCAGCTCAACGTTCCGCACGGCATTATTCGCGCCGAAGAAGCCAGCCACGACATGTACTACGCCATCGATGCCGCCACAGAAGTGCTCGAGCGTCAACTGAAAAAATTTAAGGACAAGTTCGTGACCCGAACCCACCGCCCAGACGCGCCCCCGCCTGAGACGGCAACCGATTTTGATGACAGCGAAGAGTTCTTGCCGCAAATTGTGCGCAACAAACGCTTTGAACTTCGCCCGATGGATGTCGAAGATGCCGCTGCGCAAATGGAAGCTTTGGGACACGATTTTTACGTGTTCAGCAATCCCAAAACCCAGAATGTGAACGTGGTGTACAAGCGTCGAGATGGGCATTATGGCTTGATCGAACCGCATTGAGTTTGAAGCTCGAGAAACCAGAAAACCCCGTGATGAACGGGGTTTTTGGTTTGTAAATCTAGTTCGTTTTATAAACTCGGGATCAAGCATCAAGATGTTCTTGTGAAACCGAATGCTAAACTCGAGGCAGCCTTGAAAAGTGCTAAACCTCCGATGACTGCTGAAATGTTGGATCGGAAGATATACAACACTGAGGATGAAAGAATGGCTTTTCAAGATGCAATGACTGAGATTCAAACTGAAAAAGATCAAGCTCGAGGGGAAATTTTGCTTGTTGAAATGGAGAAATAATGCCTGGAAAGAATCTTGAAGAGATGGAAGAAATTTTACGCAACATTGGAGAAACCTCAGAAGAAATAGCGAACTTTAAGCAAGAATTTGGAAAAACCCCTGAAGACATGAAGGCAATTTTACGCGAATCTGGAAAATTTGGTGAAGAAATAGTTAAGCGTTTTGGTTCAGATTTTCATAGAGTAAATAATTTGTTAACAGCTTATGATGTTCTATCGATGGTAGAAAATGTTAACAGAGATGATATTTTAAGAAGTGCTGTAGTTTTATTACACGCTATTTTAGAGGATACACTAAGGACAAATGCAGTTGTAATTTACCCAACTTTATCAAAGGAAGTGATCGATACTATCCCACTGGCAGGGTTTCAGAAACGCCCTGGAAAGATTTCACTAGGAGATTTAGCGGAATTTCGAGGGAAAAATACCGATGAAATAATCAAGGAATCTGTTTATACATATTTTCAAGAATCTAATTTTAATAGCACTAGAGATATTGCTGATCTTATAACTAAAATTGGTCTTAATTGCGATGAATTCAGGCAATATTTTCCGTTACTAAGTGATATGATCAGTAGAAGACATAGAATTGTCCATCTAGGTGATAGAATTGAATTATCAATTGACGAAAATTTACATCCAGAAAATATTGAAAAGAGTTTAGTTTTACTATGGATTACAAATACTTGTAGATTCGTGTTTAGCTTTACTCAAAATGTTTTTAAGATTCGTTACCGTGAATTTTATATTGCACAAGGGTGGGAATAAACCCCTAAAGAATTAGATAAAAAGATTTTGAGAAATAATAAAACCCCGTGATGAGCGGGGTTCTCAGTTGCACAAGATCAAGTCAACGATTCAGCCATCGTCCGCATCTGAATCTCAATAATCCTCGAGTTGCTCGATTGCGTACACGCCAGCAAAGTTGCGGCTGCCACATCTTCAGGCTCGAGCATGTTGGAAGCTGCCACGCCGTCTTCGGTGCGTCCTTTGCCGATGGCGAATTCGGTTTTGACGCCACCAGGACAGATCACACCGACTTTAATGCCGTGCGGACGTAATTCTTTGTCGAGCGCTTGGGCAAATCCAACCTGCGCAAATTTGGTGGCGCAGTACACGGCTTCGCCTGCGAAACCGTAAATGCCTGCCATGCTCGAGATCATGATGACCGTGCCTGATTTTTGCTCGATCATGCTGGGTACAAGATGACGGGCGAACAAGAAGGTGGATTTGACGTTGGAATCCATCATTTCGTCGTAATCCTCGAGGCTGGTGTCCACCAGGTTTTTGTAATTGCCGACGCCTGCGTTGTTGATCAAAATATCAACGTGTCCAAAACTTTCAATGGCGGCTTTTTGCGCCGCGATGGCGGTTTGTTCCTCTCGAGCGTCACCTTCGACCGCAACGGCTTGACCGCCTGCGGCTTGGATGGCTTTGACCATTTCGTCTAAACGCGTTTTGCGTCGTGCGACCAACACCAGTTTTGCGCCCTCGGCGGCGAACGCCTCGGCGCAAGCTTTACCAATGCCTGCACTTGCACCTGTGATAACTGCGACTTTTCCTTCAAGCTTGTTTCCCATAAATACCTTCTTTCTCGAGATGATCCGAATAAAGCCGTGAAAAACAAAACCCCGCTTTCACGGGGTTTTTGTTTGGCTCGGAA
>CAXTTL010000119.1:0-4776 GCA_964247135.1 uncultured Deinococcales bacterium
GAAATACGTGATGACCGTGCCAGGAGCGCCGTCACCCACACCCCAATACCAGTGTTTGCTGCTCGGGTCATCAAAGTTTGCGGTGCGTTTCACCAAGCGCAAACCCAACACGCCTTGCAACAAATCATCGGTCTTGGCAATATTGCTCGAGACGGCGCTGATGTGATGCAAACCAAACTCGAGTTTCATGTCTGGTGTGATCTCGGGCACGGGTTCGGGGTGGGTTGTCGCGTCGATGGTGGCGCGGTCACGGTTGGCAATCTCCATCGTCTCGGGCGGAATGCGCTCGAGTTGCCCAAGTTCGTCTGGGGCTTCGTCCACCGTCCAGCCAGGACCACGCGTGGCAATTTCGATGATGGTGCCGTCAGGATCAGTAAAGTAAATGCTTTGAAAGTACAAGCGGTTGAGTGGACCATTGACCCGCACACCAAGATCGGTCAGGCGGCGTTTCCATTTTAGAAGCCCCGTGTAATCCGCCACCGAGAGAGCGTAATGGTGCGTCCCGCCAATGCCGCGCCGACCTTGAGGCGCGTGTTTCCACTCAAAAAAGGTGATCAGCGTTCCAGGACGCCCCGTTTCGTCGCCGTAATACAAATGATACGAGCCAGGATCATCGAAATTCACGGTTTTCTTGACCAGTTTTAAACCCAGAACACCCGTGTAAAACTCGAGGTTTCGTTTGGCGTCGGCGGTGACAATCGTGATGTGGTGCAAACCGGTGATGCTCATACAACCTCTTTCTCGAGTTCGCGCAGCAATGCCCGAAGATCAAGCGCCCCTGTGGTCATTTGCAAACTGCCATCCTTGTCAAAAATCCATTCTTCCCTTGGGCGATCACGGTACAACTCGACGCCGTTACCATCGGGATCATCGAGGTAAATCGCTTCCGAAACCCCGTGGTCACTCGCGCCAGTCAAAGGGTAATTGGCTTTCACCAACCTCGAGAGCGCCCGAGCCAACTCGAGCCGATTGGGATACAGAATGGCTGTGTGATACAGACCCGTATGCCCAGGCGGTGGCGGCGTGCCAGCTCGAGATTCCCAAGTGTTCAAACCAATATGGTGATGATAACCACCAGCCGAGACGAACACCGCCTGCGAACCGTAACGCTGCGTGACTTCAAACCCAAGAATATCGCAGTAAAAACCGAGCGCTCGCTCGAGATCGGCGACTTTGAGGTGAACATGACCAATGCGGGTTTCGGGATGAATCATGGGGCGAGAATACGTTTCAAAAATCTGGCGTTGTGTTCTTTAAAGCACATCGGTTTGGTTATTTGAGAAACACCACTTGATTTAAAACATCAATTCAAGCAAACTCGAGAAAGTTCGGCGGCGCAAACAAGCCTCTTTTCAGCAATTCAGGCGGCGCATTCGTTTCGCACAAATCTCGAAGGCGCGGCATTCTTAAGGCTGCTTCAACCAAGAAAAACGGGATTGGACTCGAGAAATTCTGAACCCAAGCTGGGGCTTTTTGTCCTCGGCGGTTGGCGAACAACTCGAGCAATCCTGCGGCAATAGCAAGTTGAATCGGGTCAGAAAAATTCGGTTGCGCAATGTCCTCGAGCCTTACATTTTGCGCCAGAAACTCGAGCGTCAATTCCCGAAGCTCGAGGCTCTGACGGTTGGCGGCGGCGAGGACCAATTGTTCAAAGAGGTTCATCTGAAAGCACATCCTCCACCAACAAACTAAAAAATACTTTCTCAATTCTAAATTACTGCGGGCGAACACAAGCGACCATGCCCGATAGATGCATTTTATGGTCAAGAAGGTTCGCCCCTACGAAATCCAAAATTCCCAACGAATGCGAACTTATCAAAGCAATTCTGAATCAATCTTCAACTCGAGAGAAAAATCGCTATCGTCGCCGCGTACAACCTGGCACTTTGCACCAATTCCTCGAGCCGCACAAATTCGTTAACCTGATGCGGAATTTCACGGTCGCCAGGTCCAACGGTGACGATAGGTACGCCAGCTTTGTGCAAGAACGTGCCGTCGGTTGTCCCAGGCACACCACCGTATTTTGGCGCTCGAGCCAGACTGAACGGGTGTGCGGCTTCGAGCGCTTTAACGATGCTCGAGCTTGGGTCGGTGGCAGTCCAGGGGCGGTCATCAATGATTTCATAACTGGCTTTAAAATCGGGTTCTTCAGTTTGAAGTCTCTCAAGAATCGCGTTGATTCTGGCATGAAGTTGCTCGTGATCGACTCCAGGCACGGTACGAATGTCGAGTGCCAACAGCGCTTCTCCTGGCATGACATTCAATTGTGGCAAGCTCCCAGCCTCGAGCACGGTGGGCGTGATGCTTGGAAAGCCCAGCATTTCATGGAATCCAGTCTCGAGTTTGAGGGTTTGCTCAAGGGTTCTCAGCTCGAGCACGGTGCGGGCAAGCCACGGAATGGGGTTGATGCCCGCGTAAGGCATTGCGCCGTGCGCTTGCTTGCCGTGAAAGCGAATGGCGACCCGAATGCCGCCGCGTTGCCAGAGGCAGAGTTCGTTCTCTTCGGGTTCGCAAATAATTGCACCATCGGCAGGAAGTCCGTCATCTCGAGTCGCCCAGCCGTCGGACACCATGCGTTTGATGCCGGTCATCATGCCTTCTTCATCGCAAGGGATTAACAATCGAACTGAACCCATCAAATCTCGAGCGTTGTTCTTTACAGTGGTCAGCGCGACGATTGCCGCCGCCAAACCGCCTTTCATGTCCGCCGAACCGCGTCCCCACAGGCAACCATCCGCAATGTCACCCGAGAATGGGTCTCGAGTCCAAGTGCTGCGATCACCTTCAAATACCACATCGGTATGCCCCTCGAGCAACAAGAGTTTGCCTGGAACGCCTGAATCCCACTCAACCATGATGTTCTGACGGTTTGGCGCGACCTCAACAACCTTGGTTTGAAACCCCGCGTGCTCGAGGTATTGCACCAAAAACTTGACCACATCGGCTTCATAAGGTCGCCCTGGTTTTGCGACGGAATCGATTCTGACCAGTGCTTGCGCGAGCCGCACAACCTCGTCACCATTCACCAAATCTGCCAGTTGCTCTGCTCGAGTTTCAATCATGTTAAAAAGCATAGCTCGAGATTCAAACTTCACGCTTCACCTCGGGTATGCTGCAAAAGTGGAATATGACGCCTTAATTGTTGGTGGTGGACACAACGCACTGACCAGTGCGGGTTATCTTGCCAAAGCGGGTTTCAAAGTGGCGGTCTTTGAACGCCGTGAATTTATTGGCGGCGCGGTCTGCACCCAAGACGATATTTTCCCTGGGTACAAAGTCGATGTCGGCAGCGGCGTTCACATCATGATTCACCTGACGCCGGTGGTCAAAGATTTGGAACTCGAGAAACACGGTTTGCAGTACGTGGACATGGACCCAATTGCGTATCAGCCGCTCGAGGGTGGCGGCGGTTTTGGTTTGTACCGCGACCTCGAGAAAACCTGTGAAAGCATTGCTACCATCAGCCCCAAAGATGCGATTGCTTACCGTGAATTTGTCAGAAGTTGGGATGGTTTTGCGGACAAACTCTTCAAAGCCTTTCAACTGCCGCCCAATCCCGCCAACCTTGCCCGAAGTTTTGTCTCGAGCGTCAAACCCGACATTGACATGCTGCGCGGCGTGATTCAAAGTTATGGGCATTACATCAAAGCCAATTTCGAGCATCCAGCGGTTCGCAGTGCGCTGGCGTGGTTGGCGGCGCAATCGGGTCCTGCCCCAGCCGAAATCGGTTCGGGCGGTTTCTTGATGTGGCACGCGGTCTTGCACAAGTACGGCGCAAAACGAGCCGTCGGCGGTTCGGGCGCGTTGACGGTCGCCATGAAAAAATCGATTGAAGCCAACGGCGGCGAGGTTTTCTTGAACGCCCCAGTTGCCAGAATCGAACTCGAGCATGGCGCTGCCAGAAAAGTAATTCTCGAGGATGGACGGGTGTTTAGCGGGCGCGTGGTGATTTCTGGGGCGCACGTTCAAACCACACTGCTTGACTTGGTGGGCAAGGATTACCTGCCCAGCAAACTCGAGTGGAAAGTCCAGCATTTGCGGGTTGGAAACGGTTTTGGTCTGATTCACCGCCTTGCCACCACTGCCCTGCCCGAATACCCTGGCGCTGACCCCGCCGCAACCAACGGAATGCAGCTTTTATGCCCGAGTTTTGACTACCTCGAGCAAGCCTTCCGTGATTACGACAACGGCATTCCGAGCCGCAACCCCTGCGCCCTGGGCATGACGTTCTCCGGGCTAGACCCAAGCCTCGCACCCGAAGGCAAGCATCTGGTCTACTTGTGGGGGCAGTATTACCCATACGAGCGCTCCGACGGCAGAATTTGGGACAAGGACAGTGAACTCGAGGAGGGCGCGAAACTCGAGGAAGTCATGTACCGTTATGCGCCGAACATGCGCGGCAAAATCGAGCAACGTTTCACGCAAAGCCCGCTCGACCTCGAGCAGCGCATTGGCTTGCGCAAAGGCAACGTCATGCACCTCGAGATGGGTTTCGATCAGATGTTCATGCTGCGCCCACTGCCCGAACTTTCAGGCTATCGCACGCCCATTCCAGGCTTGTACCTCTGCGGGGCAAGCACCCACCCAGGCGGCGGGGTGTTTGCCGCCAGTGGACGCAGTGCCGCGCTGGTGGCAATGCACGATCTCGAGGGTGGGTTTTATGGGAAGGCGAAAAAATGGCTCGAGGGTGCCCTGCGACGTTAGGAGCGAAGAAGTGATGACTGCGACGTTAGGAGCGAAGAAGTGATGACTGCGACGTTAGGAGCGAAGAAGTGA
>CAXTTL010000119.1:4876-15116 GCA_964247135.1 uncultured Deinococcales bacterium
TGACTGCGACGTTAGGTTAGTTCGTTTACAAAAATCAAACATATGAGCTTCACCCACCTATCGCAACCATCGTGCGTTCCCGAATCTTGGGCAAAATATCTCCCATGCGTTCTTTTCGGTGCGCCGCCTCGAGCAGCACGTCAATAATGCCTTCAATCGGGTTTTGGGAATCGAACGCCGCGCCAGCGTCCAGTTCGCGGTCGGTCAGCAGGCAAGCCCGCACTTTGCGGTCTGCGGTCAGGCGCATTCTCGAGCACGCGCCGCAGAACGGTTCTGAGATCGGGTTGATGAAGCCAATGCTGCCGGAAGACCCCGCAATTTTAAAAACTCGAGCGGGACTGCTTGGGTCGGTGGGGACAACCTCGAGCGTGCCAAATTCGCGTTCGATCATGGCTTTGGTCTCACTTCCTGGCAGGAAAGCGTTTTTGTAGACGTCCAGTTGCGAGTTATTCAGGTGCATGTACTCAATAAACCGCACGTGCAAGGGCTTCTCGAGGCTTAACCTTGCCATGTTGATGATCTCGAGGTCGTTGATGCCGCGAATGCTGACGGCGTTGATTTTGACGGGGTGCAGGTTTAACTCGAGCGCGAGGTCGATGGCGTCAAGCACCACTTTCACGTCTCCTCCACCGGTGGCTTTGGCGAACACGGTTTGGTCGATGGCGTCCAGTGAAATGTTGACGCGGTTTAGTCCAGCCTCGAGCAATTCCTTGTGACGGCGACGAAACAGGGTGCCGTTGGTGGTGATCGCAATGTCTTTGATGCCTGGGGTGGCGGCGGCGTTCGCCATCATTTCGGGCAGTTCTTTGCGCAGCAAGGGTTCGCCGCCCGTAAAGCGTGCGGCGTCCAGACCCAGCAACGCGGAGGCGCGAACAAAATTGTCCACGTCGCGCACGCTGAGCGTTCCGACGGGTTCGGGGTGCGTGTGACCGAGCGGGTCGCAGTAGGTGCAGTGGTAATTGCAACGCGGCGTGACCGAAATCCGCAGATCACGAATGATGCGACCAAAACGGTCGATCAGGGCGGTGGGACGGTCAATCGTGGGCGTGGCAAGATTCATGAATGCGTTATTCTATGCGATCAAACCACTGGTGCGAGTTGTGCGGGTGACATTTCAAACATTCACAGCTTGCTCGAGATTCTTTGCCACCATCGGTTCGGCTTGCTCGAGTTTGGCTTTGACATCTGGGTATTTGATGATGTTGAACCTCGAGTCGCGTTGGGCTGGGGTGAACCCTGCATCGTTGATGTGACGGATGATCTCGCGCTCGGTCACGCGCACGCGGTCGTGACCGCCGGCTTGACTGACCACATTTTCTTCCATCATGGTGCTGCCAAAATCGTTCGCGCCGTAAAACAAACCGACCTGCCCAACTTTAAAACCCAACGTGGGCCACGACACTTGAATGTTGGAAATGTTGTCCAGCGCCAGCCTCGAGACTGCCAAATTGCGCAAATATTCGTGGGCGGTTGCGCCTGGGGCTTTGCCGTGAAGGCGGGTGTGTTCGGTTTGCAGCGTCCACATGGCAAAACCAGAAAAACCATTGCCGCCGTGTACCGCATTGGCGCGGTCTTGTTGATCCCGAATTTTGATCATGTGCCTTGCGCGTTGGGTCAGGGTTTCACCAAAACCAATGACCATTGTGGAAATGGTGTACAAGCCCAAACCTTGGGCGACATCAAGAATTCTGAACCAGTCCGCGCTCGGAATTCGGGCGGGCGCAGCCTCGAGCCGTACCTCATCCTCGAGAATCTCGCCGCCGGCACCAGGCAAGCCGTCCAAGCCAGCGTCTTTCATGCGGCTGATAATCTCGAGCGCGTCAA
The DNA here is from genome assembly GCA_964247135.1 of uncultured Deinococcales bacterium. GTDB lineage: Bacteria > Deinococcota > Deinococci > Deinococcales > JAAFIG01 > JANXTZ01. The sequence goes on from CAXTTL010000119.1 coordinate 6,701, forward strand.
GACCTGTGATGTGCTCGAGTCCAAGAATTTCTTCTGGGCTGAAAGCATCAATTTTAATGCTGGGATGGTGCTTTTTTAGGAATTCAAGCATCTCGAGATACCAGGAAAACGGCAGGGCTGGATTCACACCGCCTTGCAATAAAATGCGTGTCCCGCCAATTTCCTCGAGTTCCCTCACTTTTTGCGAGATTTGCTCGAAGCTGAGGGTGTAGGCGTCATGTTGGCGCGGTGTGCGGTAAAAGGCGCAGAAGTTGCAACCGACGTTGCAAATGTTGGTGTAATTGATGTTGCGGTCAATCAGGTACGTGACGACATCGGGGCGCGTTTTGCTCAGGCGCATTTGATGTGCGGCACTTGCCAGGTCAGGCAGTGGCAAATGGTACAACGCAACGATTTCTTCGAGGTTCAGCCTCGAGCCTGATAAAGCCCTATCAAGTAAATCCATAACAGAATGTTACGCCTCTTGACTTGGGTACAACAGGTACACAACACCCGAAATTTCATTTTATCTTTACCTGTTCGGTTAAGATTGAGGCTCAAGGGGTGAAAACATGAAAAGATTTGGAATTGCGGTTCTTTTATTGTTGTCGTGTGTGGCGTTGGCGCAAACCGAAAAGAAAGTGATTGCGGTTGGCTACGCTTGTCAAACCAAAAGTATTTTTAAGATGTTGTACGCCATGAAGGACGCCAAAGCTCGAGCCAGCAAATTGGCACCGAACCTCAAAAGTGGTAATTGCGTCAACCTCAAAAAAGGCGACGCGGTCACGCAGACAGGCACCAGTTTTGTCGATGATCTGGTGAAGGTCAAATACGCCAACAAACTGACCGAGTATTGGACTGCCAGCGAATTCTTGAATTGAGCTTTAAACTTGCCGGTCGAACATGGCTGGCAAGTCAATTTCTTTGACGACCGTGCGCCTTGAAGTCTCGAGCACCGCCCGAACGAGGCGCACAATATCGGTTGGTGGAATCAGGTCTTCTCGCTCGAGATTGCCGTCCCAGGCAATGCTGCCAGGATTGATGACCGTCACGCCGATTTGTTGATCGCGCAAGTGCTCACGCAGGGCGTGGGCAACGCCGCGCAAACCAAATTTACTGGCGGAGTATGCCACTTCGGGCATGGCCGTATTTTCCAGACCGTTGATGCTGCCGATCAAAATGATTTTCGGGTTGCTCGAGGTTTTGAGTTTGGGCAGCAAAGCTTGGGTTAACAAAATTGGTGCGATCAGGTTCACCTCGAGCACGGCGCGGGTTTCGGCTTCAGGAATCTGTTCAAAATCGTACTGACTCGAGAAAGCCCCGCTTTCCCAGATGCCAGCGTTGTGAATCACAACATCCAAACCCGTCTCGAGCTTGGCGGCAATCTGGGCATGAACCCCAGCGCTCGAGAGGTCGGCTTGAATCCAGTGACGCCTCACACCGTCCTCGAGTTGCAAACTTGGGGGTGAATTCCTCGAGACCAGCCAGAGGGTGTCTGAAGGCTCTCCCAAGCCGCGTGAGAAGGCATCGCCCAAACCTCGAGATGCGCCTGTGATCAGGATGTTCATGGCTGGAGTTTAAAGCGTTTTGAAACTTGAGGATGAGGGGTCTGAATTGCTGTGATTTTGGATTGGTGAGCACAAAGGATACGAGCGCCTGCTTCGCGCTCAATAAAGACTTAAATTTTGTATCCCCTCGAGTGACAACAAACAACCATACCCAAGCCTCGAGCTTGGGCTAAAATGCCAAAGCTGCGGGTCTAAACGGACTCGAGATTCTAAAACCCAAGGACGGTCTGACATGGAACTCAAGAAGAACACTTTCGGCGCTAGAGACACCCTGCACGTGAACGGCAAAACCGTCAATTATTACCGTCTGGGCAAACTCGAGGAACACGGTTTTGACATTGCCAAACTGCCGTTCAGCATCAAAGTCATGCTCGAGAGCGTGTTGCGAAACTGCAACGGTTACGACGTGACCGAAGATGACGTGAAAAACCTGGCGAATTACAACGCTGCCAAACCGCTCGAGGTTGAAATTCCGTTTAAACTGGCACGCGTGATCTTGCAAGACTTTACGGGCGTTCCTGCCGTGGTGGACTTGGCAAGTATGCGCACCGCCATGACCAAACTTGGCGGCGACCCACAAAAAATTAACCCATTAATTCCCGTGGATTTGGTGATTGATCACAGCGTTCAAGTCGATTTTTACGGCTCGAGCGACGCACTCCTTAAAAACTCCGAGATCGAATTTGACCGCAACCGCGAACGCTACGAATTTTTGCGTTGGGGGCAGCAGGCACTCGATAATTTCGGCGTTGTGCCACCTGCCAGCGGCATCGTTCACCAGGTCAACCTCGAGTATTTGGCAAAAGGCGTGATGAGCAAACTCGAGGACGGCGCTACAGTGGTTTACCCAGATACGCTCGTCGGCACGGATTCGCACACCACCATGATTAACGGGCTTGGCATTGTCGGTTGGGGCGTCGGTGGTATCGAAGCCGAAGCCGTGATGCTCGGGCAACCCCTGTACATGCTGACCCCAGAGGTCGTGGGCTTTAAAATCACTGGCAAACTGCCCGAAGGTTCTACCGCCACCGACCTTGCGCTGGTGGTCACGCAAATGCTGCGCAAAGCCAGCGTGGTTGGCAAATTCGTCGAATTTTACGGTTCTGGACTCTCGAGCATGACCCTGCCAGACCGCGCCACCATTGCCAACATGGCTCCAGAGTACGGCGCGACGATGGGTTTCTTCCCGATGGACGACGAAGCCATGCGTTACATGCGGCGCACAGGCAGGCTCGAGGATGAAGTTGAACTGGTCGCCGAGTACATGAAAGCCCAAGGCTTGTACCGCACCGATGCCACGCCAGACCCCGTGTTCTCGAGCATCATTGAACTTGATTTGAGCACGGTCAAGCCGAGCCTGGCGGGTCCAGCCCGTCCGCAAGACCGCGTGCTCCTGGAGGACATGCAAAAAGTCTTCAAGCAAGCGCTGGTCGAGCCAAAAGACAAACGCGGTTATGCCTTAACACCCGCGCAACTCGAGGCACAAGGCACGATCAAAGATTTCAAGGGTTGGAGCGGCGAGATCACCCACGGCAACGTTGTGATTGCCTCGATCACCAGTTGCACCAACACCAGCAACCCCAGCGTGATGCTTGGCGCAGGCATCTTGGCGAAAAAAGCGGTTGAACGTGGACTCTCGAGCAAGCCTTGGGTCAAGACTTCACTTGCCCCAGGCTCGAGGGTCGTGACCGAATATTTCAATGACGCGGGACTGACACCGTACTTGGATCAACTTGGCTTCCAGACCGTCGGCTACGGTTGCACCACCTGCATTGGCAACTCTGGACCGCTCGACGAACCCGTGATTGCGGCGATCAACGAGGGCGATTTGGTCGCCGCCAGCGTGCTCTCGGGCAACAGGAATTTTGAAGGTCGCGTCAACCCGCACGTTCGCGCCAACTACCTGGCATCACCGCCGCTGGTGGTGGCTTACGCTTTGGCTGGAACGGTGGATATTAATCTCGAGACCGACCCAATTGGGCAAGACAAAGACGGCAACGACGTGTACTTGCGCGACATTTGGGCGAGCACCGAAGAAATCGCGCAGCACCTCGACAACGCCACCAGCCCAGATACCTTCAGAAAAATCTATGACGGCATTGAGCAAAGTAACGCCCAATGGAACGCGATTCCAGTCGCCGGCGGCGCGTTGTTCGACTGGCAAACGGACAGCACCTACATTCAAAACCCGCCGTACTTTGACGGACTCGAGCGCGAACCAGGCACAATTCAGGCGGTTCACGGCGCTCGAGTCTTGCTATCACTGGGCGATTCGGTCACCACCGATCACATCTCCCCTGCTGGCGCGTTCAGCGCAAAATCGCCCGCCGGACAATTCCTAATTAACAGCGGCGTCAAGCTCGAGGATTTCAACAGCTACGGCTCGAGGCGCGGCAATGACCGTGTGATGACGCGAGGCACGTTTGCGAATATTCGCATCAAGAACAAACTCGCTCCAGGCACGGAGGGCGGTGTGACCACACACTTCCCAACAAACGAGGTCGTCAGCGTCTACGAGGCGTCCTTGCGTTACAAAGCCGCAGGCACGCCGCTGGTGGTGCTGGGCGGCAAAGATTACGGCATGGGAAGCTCGAGGGACTGGGCGGCAAAAGGCACGATGCTGCTGGGCGTCAAAGCCGTGATTGTCGAATCGTTTGAACGCATTCACCGCAGCAACCTGGTTGGCATGGGCGTGCTGCCGCTGATGTTCAAAAATGGTCAGACCGCCGAAAGCCTGGGCTTGACCGGACGCGAAAGCTTTGATTTCCTGATTGACGACCACATCAAACCCCGCCAAGACGTGACCGTGCGCGTGACCGACGAGAACGGTGCGACTCGAGAATTTATTGCCTGGTTGCGCATTGATACCCCAGTCGAGGTGGATTACTACCGCAACGGTGGCATCTTGCAAACCGTATTGCGTCAGTTGCTCAAAGAATCCGTCACCGCTTAAATCGGAAAACAGTTTTAGCGAAATGCGGTGCTTTGATTCTCGAGCACCGCATTCAGCATTCAAGGAGCTTCTATGGACACGCTCGAGTTTGCCGGAAAAGTTGGCATTGTCACAGGTGCAAGCAAGGGAATTGGACGCGCCATCGCTCAGAGCCTTTCCACTCAAGGTATGAAGCTCGTTCTGGTGGCTCGAAGCCAAAACTTGCTCGAGCAACTGGCGAAAGATTTACCAAATGATGCTTTGGTGCTTGCCAAAGACTTGCGCGACCCAGCCGCACCCGCGCAAATGGTTGCGGCGACGCTCGAGCATTTTGGACGTTTGGATACCGTGGTCAACAATGCTGGCGCAACCAAACGCGGCGACTTCCTCGAGTTGACGGATTCGGATTGGGAAGATGGTTTCGCGCTGAAATTCTTTGGCGCAATGCGTTTGTGCCGCGCCGCCTGGAGTTTCTTGCAAGAATCTCAAGGGGCAATCGTCAACATTGCTGGCGTCGGCGGGCGCACGGCGAGCGCGGAATTTACAATTGGCGGTTCGGTGAATGCAGCCACGTTAAACCTGACCAAAGCCCTGGCGGAGCGCGGCATTGCTGACGGCGTGCGCGTGAACGCCATTAACCCTGGTTCAATCGCCACCGAACGCTTGCAAACCCGAGTGCAAAGTGTTGCCAAAAACAAAGGCTTGACTCCAGAAATCGCCGCGCTCGAGATGGCGGCATCTCTGGGCATCTCGAGGTTTGGACAACCTGAAGAAATAGCGAACGTGGTCGCGTTTTTGCTTTCCAGCCGCTCGAGTTACATGCAGGGTGCAATTGTGGATGTGGACGGGGGACAGATTCGCACGCTTTAATTTGTACCGCTCGAGACAGTTTTGACCAAGCCTTCGATTCTGGAAGTGACTTCCGCACCGTGCAAGTCTTCGTTTTTCACCACATACACAAATTTCACCACATACACAAACCTCGGCGCAACCCAAGCCCGAAAATCCAGCATGAGTGAATTGGCGAATCCCATCACGCTCATGTACGAATTCTTACCGCCAGCCGTGCAAATAAACCCGACCACCGCACCCTCGAGCCAGGTGTCGCCAACAAGTTCAATAAAGTTTTTCGCAGCGGCGGAAACATCGTAATTGTAAATCGCCACCGTAAAAATGATTTTGCGGTACTTGGAAACTCGAGCCGTGAGTTCGGTCACGATGCTCGAGTCAAACGAGTTGGCTGCACCCGCCATCGGCAGGTCGTAATCGCGCAGGTCGAGCACTTCGGCGTTGATGTTTTGAGTGTTGCAAACCTCGAGCGCCACCCTTGCCAAAACTTGCGAGCGGCTGTCGGGGTCAAGGCTTGTACCGATAATCAAGATGTCATTCATGGTGCTCCTGAAATGCACTAAATTTCAAACTCGAGCGAAAGTTTCTCGAGCAAAATACTGCGGACCGTATAGGCTTGATGTTGGTCAATACACAAATCGTTCGTACACAGCTCGTTCGGTTTTGATTTTAAGTCTGGTCATCATTTCTTGTGGGTTAAAACCAAGCCTTTGAAATTCGGCTTTGACCTCATTTCGTGCGTTTTCAATGGCGGTTTCATTTTCCCAAACGGCTGTTGTGATGATGTCATATTGCCCATTTCCATCTGTTTTTTCGTACAGATAACCTTCCACAAAACCTGGTAAGAATTTAAGAAAACCTTGTACTTTGCGGGTGTTTTCCAGGAATTCAACTCGAGATTCTTCGGGAACGCTAAAGAGATCAACTAAAACTTTTTGCATTTTTTGCCCCTTTGTTTGATCGACGCTCAATTGCGTTTACAACATGCGATTTGAGTCTCCAATAGCCCTCGAGTAATGTTTTTCATGGCGTTTTCCTTTGAATTTGATACGGATAATTTGGTATCTCGAGCGTTTGATTTTGACTGCCTTCAATCACCAGATTCACAGCTTGAGACACGGCGAAAACACCCGTGCTGGGAAACCATTCTCGAGCATTTTGAACCAAAATCAGCAAACCGTGAGCGTCACCAACTGGTGCGAATGTGTCGCTCGAGGATTTGTACCTCTCGAGATTCAGATTCTCTTTGAACCATTTGACAAGCCCTGGCACGTTGTCACAAGCCAAACCAATTTCGGAAATGTTCAAAAAATTGGCGCTCGAGAATTCAGTTTGGCTGGTATTCTCGAGATCGTGTCTGGCGATGAGTTCAAGAATGTTTCCATGCGAATCAAAAAAATACACGGCATCCGAATTCCAATCTCCGCCACCAAAGACCAAATCGCCATTCGTATCTGCAATCAATCCCACTCGAGCTTGAAGCCATTTTTTTGCCACCTCGAGTTGATTTTCTGGAATGTCGAACGCGAAGTGATAGCGCCCTGAAAAACCAGTTTGCAAGGTAAATTTCAGACGACTCGAGCCAACTTGTACCATCAAAAAATCCTGAGTGAATTCGAGCACTGTTAGCCCTAGCAAATCAACATAAAACCGATGCTGAGCCTCGAGATTGCTTGTCAAAAGTTCTAACTCGAGAATATTCATGGGCGTCCTTTTACGGCAGTATCAAATGCAGATCGCCAAACTCGTGCCACAAATAGCCGTTCTCGAGCGCGGTAAGGTAGGCAAGCTCGAGGTGACGCTTGCCCGCGATTGCCTCGAGCATGGCGAGGTGCGTGGCTTTGGGTTCGTGCCAACCGGTTAACATGCCATTCACGGCGCGAACGCCGCGTTGGGGCGTGATGATGAGCCGCGTCCAACCCTCGCCAGGGTGTGTGATCGCCTGGCTATCCGTGACCGTCTCGAGGGCGCGAACGACGGTTGTGCCGACGGCAATCACCCGTCGTCCGTCGGCTCGAGCCTGATTAACCGTGCGTGCCGTCTCGAGTGGCACGCGGTAGAATTCTTCAAATGGCGGTTCGTGATCCTCGAGCGAGGCGACGCCGGTGTGCAAAATCAGTGGCGCGATTTGCACACCCTTGGCGATCAGGCGCGTCAACAATTCTGGCGTGAACGCCCGTCCCGCGCTGGGCATTTCGGCGCTGCCATCTTCGGTGGCGTAAACGGTCTGGTAGTGCTCGAGCGACCAGTCGTGATTTACATAACCGTAACGAATCGGTTTGCCGTGACGGTGCAAGTACGCCATCAAAGTTTCTGGCAACTCGAGGCTGGCGACCCACAACCTCGAGCTTGCGGGGGTCGGCGCATTGGTTCTGTCCATCAGGTAGGGTGCAAGAATTTGTGCGCTAGCGCCACCTGGCAAGGTCAATGTCTCCCCCGCTCGAGCGTCACGAAAGGGAGTGGTCGCTCGAGTGCTCGGGGTGCGGAGTTCGATCACCCAAAGGTCGGCGGGCAGGTGCGTGGACAGGTGGAGCATCAACGGCGTGCCGTCTTGCCTGGTGGCACTCAGAGCCGCAGGCAGCGTGCCAGAGGTGTTGATGACCAGCACATCCCCAGCCTCGAGAAAATCTGGGAGCTTGCAAAACTGAGTGTGAACCAAACGGTCATCGTGCTTGCTCGAGATCAGCAAACGCACCTCATCACGCCGCAAGCCTCGAGCCTCCGGCGGTTCAAACGCCTCGAGTTCGGGCGGCAAGCTAAACTCGAGTGTTTCGAGATGAAAACTATTTGGCAATTGAAGCATTCAGATCACCTCTGGCTTGATAGCGCCCACTGGGTAAATTTTGCTCGAGCAGGGTGAGTAATCCTGGAACACTTTCTTCTGGCGGTGGACGGTCCGAAATGTCCTCGCCAGGGAAAGCATCCTGGTGCATTTGGGTGTTCATGTCGCCAGGGTCAACGCTGTAAACGCGCAAGTTTGGGTGCTCGAGCGCCAGCACGTTGGTCAGTTGATCGAGGGCGGCTTTGCTCGAGCCGTACCCGCCCCATCCCTCGTAAGCCTGGGTGCCCGCGTCGGAACTGACCAACG
>CAXTTL010000120.1:0-14733 GCA_964247135.1 uncultured Deinococcales bacterium
TCTACGCCTTCACCGACAAAGAAAATCGTGGCGCGGTTATTTACGGCAACTGGTTGGTTGGTTGTAACGTACAATTCTCCATCAGCACGACCAGTACCGTTGTTGCAGTCTTCAGTCTTAAAACCTGGGTTTCCAGCTCCAAGACCCAAGCCAGAATAGAAACGTTTTGCCAAAACCAGATTAGGACTTGCAGTCGTAACCTTGTCATAAGAAAGTGGTGCAACATCGGTTGCACGCTCTGGAACGGCTGAGATGGTATAAGGTGTGCGTACTGGGTTTGGAATGGTAAATGAACCGTCATTCAATGTTGAAGTTGTTTCTTGGCGATTTCCACCAGCGTCGGTCACAACAATTGGAACGCCTTTATAGACTTTGCCGTCCCATTTAAATACATGTCCAGCTACATTAATACCCGTAGACCCTGCTGGGTTAATGGTAATTACTTTTTGTGCGGTAATTGTTGGTGTGGTGGCTGAGGTGGCAGTCAGAGTAACGGTAGTTGCAGATGTTAAATTGTTTGGCGGCGTGTAATCTACAGTCGCTGTGCCGCCAGCAATTGCACTTGTTTGAGTGCTTAAAGTACCTGTGGTAGATGGATTTAACGTCCAGTTGACATTGCCGGTGATTTCAACTGCATTCACCGTGTATTTGGCGGCTGCGGCTGGCGATGCTGTCGTACCTGCGGTAAGCGTGTCGCCACCCGCAGCAAAAGTTAGTGATGGAGTTTTTGTTGGTCCCGGGCACGCCGTTAGACCTGCCGCAAACAACGCGATCAAGCCATACTTAAAAATATTCATAATTTCCTCCTGTTTCTTACGAAAACCTTACCGCTCACTCAGAGCAACCAAATCGTATCACCCGAACAGTGTGAAACGTATTAAATGGTATTTATGTTCCGTCCAGCACGGGATTCTCGAGCACTATTTCGCTTCAGAATCGTCCAGCAATCCAGGAAAAACCTCGATCTCAATGAGGTTTCTTAAGACTTTGACGTAAGGCGCTTGCACTGGCACAAGGTAATCTTTGCCAAGTCTTTCAATCACCAGCAAATCTTGAATTCCAGTGTCCATCACGTCTTTCACCGTGCCAACCTCGAGCTTATTTTGATCGATGACCTTGCACCCCACCAGATCATGGTAGTAAAAAGTGTCATCATCGAGCGGCAGTTCATCTGGGTGGGCGTAGAGCGCGAGTCCAATCAGTCTTGAAGCCAACTCCAAACTCGAGACTCCGACCAGTTGCAAAATGGGTGTGGTGTCGTGAAGCTCGAGTTTTTTGACCACAAACCAACCTCGGGTGGCGACATATACACGCGTCAGTTTGAGGATTTGATTTGGGTCATCAACCGCTCGGAGTTTAAATGCGCCCTTCAGGGCATGGGTTTGTCCGATCAAACCGATTTTGATGAGTTCTTCTGGAATCATGGTTTCTCTCGTTCTAAACTGAAAAAGGCGAGCCAAGCCCGCCCTTAAGTGTGAAAACCTGATTTACTCGCCTTGTTGATCGTCGCTCGAGCTTGCTTCGGTGCGGCTCGAGCCGCCAGCGACATCCACTTGGACGCGCTCCCGAGGTCCGGCGGCGGCTCGGGCGACGGTGCGGATGGCTTGAATCACGCGTCCGTTGCGTCCAATAATGCGTCCCTCTTCGCCTGGGGCGACATGAATCATGTAGGTGACTTCGCGTTCGCCACTCTGCTCGACGCGAACGCTTTCGGGTTGGTCAACCACTTTTTTGGCAAGATATTCGATTAAATCTAAGGTCATTGATGCTCCCAAGTTGCTTTGGTCATGGCACAGTTTAACCCCTCGCCAGAGGTTCTGGCGAGGGGTTCGGGTTTGAAGCGTTTTAAGCTTCTTTGCGGTACACGCCGGCTTGCTTGAGCAAACGACGTGCGGTGTCCGATGGTTGCGCCCCAACGCCCAACCAGTATTTGGCGCGGTCCACGTCCACGACCAGGAAGTTCTCGACTTTTTTACGGGGGTCGTAATGACCCAGGTTCTCGAGGTAACCACCATCGCGTTTTTGACGGGCGTCAACGACGACCAAACGGTAATGCGGGTTGTGGGTGTTGCCGTAACGCGAAAGACGAATCTTAACCATTGTTGTTCTCCTCGAGGCGGGTATTAAGGGTCGAACACGTGCTCGAGATCGTGTTCGGTCTCGTTGTCCTTTGAGCCAGCAGCCATGCAACCTCAAGCTTCAACGGGCAGGAGTATAGCAGTTTCAGCCATCTCGAGCAAGGGATTCTGAACTTAATTGCTTTAAGGCAACTGGGATCAAGTCTGCAACTTCGGACGCCAGCAGTCCAAGGTCTTTGTCACCGGCGGCAAGATCACCCGCCAGCCCATGAAGGTACACCCCAAGTTGCGCAATCAGCTCGAGTGAGGTGTCCGTTGGCGCTTGGGCAATCAAAGCTGCCAGAACACCGGAGAGCACGTCGCCCATGCCGCCCGTTGCCATGCCAGGGTTGCCACTCGAGTTGACCCAAAGGTTCGAGCCTGCCACCACGCTTGGACCACCTTTCAGGACCACAACCGCTCGAGTGCGATTGGCAAGTTCTCGAGCGGCTTCGAGTGGATTTTTGGAAATCTCAGTGACACCCGTCTCAAGCATTCGCGCCGCCTCGCCAGGGTGTGGCGTGATGATGACGCCAGGGTGCGATTCGGGTAGGTTCTGTAGGATTGGCATCAACCAAGGCTGCAAGGCGTCGGCATCAAGCACCAGCGGTTTCTCGAGCGAAAGGAGCAACTCGAGCAAATCGGGTTCGATTTTTCCGACGCCCATGCCAAACGCCAGTGCATCAATGCGTTCAAACTTTAAAAACCCGAGTTCGGGGGCAGTCCAAGCTTTGATTGTGTGCCTTGTGGCTTCGACAGGCGCTTGAAGTCCCGCGTTGACGGGAGCGACCACCGTGACCAAACCCGCACCAGCCCGAAACGCACCTCGAGCCGCCAGCGCCGGAGCGCCTGGGTATTGTTCCAAGCCTCCGAGGATCAACACGCGCCCCGATGTTCCTTTGTGGGCATCAATCGCTCGAGAGGTGATGGTTTTGGCAGCCTCTTTGAGTTTTGAAACCGCTGCCACTTCACCGATATGCTCGATTAAAGCTGTTGGAATTCCAGGGTTGACCAATTCAATTTGACCTGCAATTTCTCGAGTTGGATTGAACAACAATGCGGGCTTAAAACCCGTAATGCTCACGGTATGATCGGCAAGAACAACATCTTCGGTCATCATTTGAGGAAAGTCGGCAACCATGCCCGAGGGCAAATCCACCGCCCAAACCTTGCCCCGAGACAAATTGATCTTCTGGACAATGCTGTGCTCGAGGATTCGCAGTGGTGGTCGAAATCCCACGCCCAAAAGCGCATCGACAATAATGTCTGCACTCTCGAGCGATTGCAAGTGGTCTTCAATGGCAAACATCGGACAAAAGCTGATGGTGGCTCGAGCCAAAGATTTGAGAATCTCGCCGGCGTTCTCGAGTGGGACGTGTAAAATCTTGACCTCAAAGCCGTACAGACAAAGCCACCTGGCACAAACAAAACCATCAGCCCCATTTAAGCCCTTGCCGCAGACCACCACCACGTGAGCGCCCGACGGGAAATCACGTTTGATGGCATCGGCGACGGCTCGACCTGCGGCTTCGACCAAGACCTCGAGCGGAATTCCTGCATTGATTGCGGCGGTATCGGTGGCTTTGACGTTCTGAGAGCTGACAATAAACGGCATGACCCGAGTCTAAAAGATTTGGAACGAATTTGAAAAGCAATTCGAGGTGGGTATTGTCAAGATTTGAACCGAACGCCATTTCATTTTGGACGCCGAAATCGTTTGAATGACCTGCAACCAAGCGGGTTTCGTGAAATCAAATCTGGCTTGTGAGCGTAAAGGTGCTTGTCACATTTACTGATCGCACAAACCAAACCGATCATCTGTGCCGTCCATCGATGTGATGCGCAAGAAGGTCGCACTGTTGGTTGGATATGACTCGAGATTTAAATCCTTGGCAATTGGCAGACGCGTGAAATCTATGCTCAAGGGCATTTACTCAATTTTTACCTGTCGGTTTGAGCGACTCAGAATTCATTGTCAGCTTGCTTCGCAGGGCTTGTGCTTTCTCGAGTTGCCACGCCTTGCCGTTGCCTGTAGGTGATAGGTGACATCCCCGATGACTTAGAAAAGACTGCGTAAAACCTCGAAAGGCTCTGAAAGCCAGACTCGAAAGCCACGTCGAGCACGCTCAGGTCGCTGGTGATCAGCAGGCGCTCTGCGTGTGCCAGCCGGTGTTGGATCAAGAATTTGTGCATGGTCAGACCAAAAACCTGTTTGAACAGGGTCATGGCGTAGTTTGGGTTCAGTCCAAGGTCTTGCGCGATGGTTTGGGCATTGATGGGTTCGGCGTGACGGGTGGCGATCACCTGCGCGAGCCGTTCGGCGCTGCTTCGCTGGGTGGCGTCAAGGGTTTCAGGAATCTTGATCGGGTCCTCGAGTTGCCAGAAACGGTGCAAAAAAGCTTCAACCTCGAGCATCGCGGCACGGTGTCGTTCGATGGGGTCGTGGCTGGCTGCGGGCACGCTCGAGCGTTGCAGCTCGGAAGCCCAACGTCGAAACAGTGCGCGGTCCAGGCTGGCGTCCTCGCCCTGTCGGGTCAGGGCTGTTCCGTGCAAGAGCGAGCTGCGCAAGCCGATTGGAACAGTCCAGCGCAAGAATTCGGTCAGGGGAACGTGCACCACACCAAGGATCGACTGCGGTGTGCAATCGATGATCCGGTGCGGCATGATCGCCCAGAACACCGCCACCTCGCCGGCGCGAATGCTGAGCCTCGAGCCGCCCATCAGGTAGTGCAGTTCGCCGACTGAAACGAGGTTAAGTTCAATGTCGCTGTGCCGATGAAGCCGTTCGATCACCCAAGGCTCGCCGTACCAACCGAGCAAGCCTTGCGCTTGTATGTCGATGTCAACTTGGGGGGTCACAGACCTGAGGATACAAGAATTTTCCAGGGTGGAACGAAAAGACCCTTGTGCCTGGCTTTTGTACAATGACCCATTCCAGCTCGAGCACCCAGAGGAGTCCGCCAAGGTGAGTTTCTTGTTTCAAGCCGAGCAGCGCATCGCCTTTTTGGGCGATGAACGCCTGAGCAATGCCAGTCCACCCGATGCCGTGACTTGCATCCTCGAACGCATCGCCGTGCGGTATCCCAGGCATGACCTGTCAAGCCTGAACCGCTGCACACCTGGTCTAAACCTGCAACGGGCGCTCGAGCAACCTGTGCCAAAAACGGATTGGGCGGTGATTGCGCTTGGAATGTACGACGGGCTGTGCGGAGCCGGATTGGCAGAATTCGAGCGGGATTACCGTCAACTGCTCGAGCGATTTGAAGGGCGCACCGTCGTCTGTGAACCGTGTGCGCTCGAGCCTCACCAGATCGCGCAACTCGAGCCGTACCGCGCCGTGGTCGAGGCGCTGGCGCTCGAGTTAAAACTGCCGTTCGCAGCCTTTCAACGCGCCCTGAACCGTGTTCTGCCCGCAACGCAACCCAGCGATTGGGGAACTGGCTCGACCCTCAACGCGGCGGGCAGTGCGCTGATCAGCGAGGAGTTCCTGGGCGCGGTGGGATTTGAAGTCTTCGAGGACGACGATGAACCCAAGCCGACGACACCCGAAGTCAAGGCTTAAAAACCAGCTCCGCTTTACAGTGAAACACAAACGGTTTCTAACAGACATAGGAGGCACGTATGACACCAACCATGAACCTGCCCGACCTCTCGAGCGAATACCCACTGAACCCCGAACACGTCCAGGGCTTCAAACGCGACGCTGTAACCCTGGTTCGTGGACTTGCCAGCCACAACGAGGTCGCGGCTTACCGGGGTTTCATCGACGGCGCGGTCGAACGCTTCAACCAGGAAACCCGCCCGCTCGAGGAACGCGACACCTACGGCATGGCTTTTTTGCAAACCATGAACCTCTGGACCCGCGACGAGGCGGTCAAACGCTTTTGTTTCGCCCGTCGCTTTGCCAAAGTCGCCGCCGAATTGATGGGCGTCTCGGGGGTGCGGATGTACCACGATCAAGCGCTGTTCAAAGAACCTGGTGGCGGCATCACACCCTGGCATCAGGACCAGCACTACTGGCCATTGGACACCGACCGCACCATCACGATGTGGATGCCGCTGGTGGACATCCCCGAGGAGGTTGGCACGCTGACCTTTGCACCCGGCTCACAGGTGCGCGGCTACCTCGGCGACCTGCCGATCAGCGAGCAATCTCAGAGCACCTTTGAGTCGTTTGTGCGCGAGAACGGGTGGATGCCGCGCACTTACGGTGCGATGAACGCCGGAGATGCCACGTTTCACAGCGGTTGGGTGCTTCACTGCGCTCCAGGCAATCCGTCAAAGACTTTCAGGCGCGAGGTCATGACGGTGATCTACATGGCTGAGGACACCCGTGTGACCACACCCGACCACAAAAACCGCGAGAACGACCTGGCGAGTTGGTTGCCTGGTTGTCGCCCCGGAGACTTGGCGGCGAGTCCGCTCAATCCAGTGTTGTACTCGAGCCGCTCAGACATCCGTTGAGGCATCAAGTGAGGGCAGGTTCATGATGCCAGCGGTGTGTACTGCAACAAGCCTCAACGCGGTTCAACGCCTCGAGCACTTCGTAACCAAGTTGGTCGATGTCCGACTTTCTGAAAAGGTTGGGCGCCGATGCCGAGCAGACTGACGTTCAAACTGGCACTCATTCAGATGCGGGTCGAGGGCGGGCAACCAGACCAAAACCTGGCTCGAGCCATCGGTTTGATCGCCGCCGCCGCGATTTCGGGGGCGCAGGTGATCCTGCTTCCAGAGGCGTTTACGCTCGGCTGGACGCACCCGAGCGCCCTCGAGTTGGCAGAAGCAATCCCTCAGGGTTTGTCCTGTCGGGCGCTGATGGCTGCGGCAGTTCAGCACAACGTGTATATTTGCGCAGGTTTGATTGAGCGCAACGGGGAAACCATCTTTAACTCGGCAGTCTTGATCGATCCGCAAGGTCAGGTCGTATTGTTGCACCGCAAACTGAACGAACTCGAGCTTGCCCATCATTTGTACGCGCAGGGGGATCGCCTCGGGGTGGTCAAAACGCCGCTGGGCACCTTTGGATTGATGATCTGCTCGGATGCGTTTGCGCCGACACAGGTCATCAGCCGTACCCTGGGCATGATGGGCGCGGATGTGATCCTCTCGCCGTCGTCGTGGGCGGTTCCCGCCGAGCATGACAACAGCGATACCCCTTACGGGTCGCTGTGGCTCGAGCATTACGGTGCGGTGGCACGGGATTTCAAAATCTGGATTGCAGGGGTCAGCAACGTCGGCTGGTTGAGGGCGGGACCGTGGTCGGGTCAGCAGTGTATCGGCTGCTCGATGGTCATTTCCCCGTCCGGTGAACCTGCCCTGATCGGGGCTTACGGCGTGGATGCCGAGGGAATCTTGTACGCGGACATCGAGCCGCTGGCGCGACCCGCCCGAGGGACTGGGTGGGCGAACCTTCTGGAGTCCGAACATGACTAACCACTTGGAAGACCTGCTCGAGTACAATCACAACCTCGAGGTCATCGATGCACACGAGCATTTCATCGGCGAACCAGCGCACCTGAAACGTTACCTGAGTTTCTACGACTTTTTCGCCTCGTACCTTCAGTGGGATTTGTACAGCGCCGGAATGCCCAAAGAACTCCTTTGGAATTACCCCAATGACGAGAACGAGTCGGTGAGTCACTTTAGCCAGATCGAACCGTACTGGCAATACGTCAAGCACGGTTCGTATGCCCGACCGATTCGCTTGGCGCTCAAGCATTTTTACGGACTCGAGGACTTGAACGCCGAAACGGTTCTGACCCTGGGACGGACAATGAACGCCAACAATCAACCCGGGCGGTTTGATACGGTCTTCGACGAGGCAAAGATCAGGTTCATCCTCAACCAATCCCCAGACCATCCGTTTGACGATCCGCGCTTTATTTACGGCATACCGATTGAATACCACACGGAAGAAAGTGTTGGGGCGTTGCTCAGTGCCAATCCCAATTTCCAACCCGAGGATTTGGTGGCAAGGCTCGAGCAGGGCATGTCCACGGCGGTCGGACTTGGGGCGCGTTCAGCCAAGGTGTTTTCGGTCTTTCTGATGCAAACCCCGAACCGCGACCGGGCGGCACAAGTGCTCGAGCATCTGCGCCGAGGAGAGGCGGTTGACCTCGCGCCGTTGCAGCATTATCTGTCCGACCAAACCATCGCCGCCTGCGGACGGTACGGGTTGGTCGCCACAGTCCATACGGGCGTCTGGACGGACCTGAACAAGCAAACGCCGATGCTGATCTTTCCGGTGGTCGAGCGACACCCAGATGTGATTTTCGATGTGTACCACATGGGAATGCCGTTCGTGCGCGAGTGTGCCTTTCTGGGCAAGAGTTACCCGAACGTTCATTTGAACCTCTGCTGGAGCCACGCGGTCAGCGAGAGCATGACCTTGCACGCGCTGGGCGAATGGCTCGATCTGGTGCCGGTCAACAAGATCAGCGGCTTCGGCGGCGACCTGATCACGCTGCCCGAGCACGTTTGGGGTCAGCTCCAGGTCGCCAAGGAAAACATCGCTCGGGCGCTGGCGCAGCGAATCGCTCGAGATCGTTTGGACCTCGAGGATGCCAAGCAGATCATGCGCTTGTGGTTGTTTGACAATCCGGCGCGGTTGTATAGGCTGCCGGTATAAACGCGCCATCAAAGCGAGGCACAGAGGTTTTTCAAGAGATCCGTCAGCCGCCGCGCCCAGATCGAGGGACTGGTTTACCCTCACTGTTATGCGCTCGAGTCACCGCGTTTGATCGCGCCCAGTACGGCTATGATGTCGCCACCTTAAAATCAGTTAGACTTCTGAGCATCAAGCTCAACTCGAGATTTCATTCGGAGGGATCACCAATGTCTTATTCAATGCCAAAGCTGCCTCAAGAACCAGCACTCGAGCCTGGAACAGTGTACTTGATCGCCAGCGGAGATTCGCGTGACGCCGCCAACAAAACCTGCTGGGCGGCGCAACGCGAGATGGAACATAAACTCGAGGTGGCACTAAAAAACCTGGGTTGGAAACTCAAACGCGCCCACGAATACGACCCCGTTCTCGAACACGGTTTTATCTGGAATCAACGCCTGGGCATGGATATCTTCGCTAGAATCCCCAAAAACGCGCCGTTGATCGTCGCCGAAGCGGTCTGGCAATTCAGCCATCATGTGCTGGCGGGTTTGCGCGATCATCAGGGCAGCATTTTGACCATTGCGAATTGGAGCGGACAATGGCCCGGCTTGGTTGGACTGCTCAACCTCGGCGGCGGTTTGACCAAAATGGGCGTGCCATTCTCGAGCCTGTGGTCCAAAGACTTTGACGACGATTTTTTCATGGCTGGTTTGACGCAGTTTCTAGGGACTGGAACGGTGCAGCACGACTTGTCACACGTGCGCAGACTCGAGGTTGTAAAGCTACCTCAGCCCGAACGTGACCTTGGAACGGCGTTGGCGCAACAACTCAAACGCGAGAAAGCCATCATTGGGGTCTTTGACGAGGGCTGCATGGGCATGTACAACGCCATCATCGACGATGAAATGCTGAACCCCTGCGGCATTTACAAGGAACGCCTGAGCCAATCGGCATTGGTTGCCGAAATGCAAACCGTCAGCGATCTCGAGGCGCAGGCAGCGAGGGATTGGCTCAACGCGCAAGGCATGAAATTCAACACGGGAACAAATCCAGAAACCGAACTGACCGATGCGCAAATCCTCGAGCAACTGAAAATGTACATCGCCGCCGTGCGAATTGCCCACGACTTTTCGTGCGACGCGATAGGAATTCAATATCAACTGGGTTTAAAAGACATGACGCCCGCCTCGGATTTGGTTGAGGGATTGCTGAACAACGTCATTCGTCCACCCTTGAAATCTCGAGACGGTGCGCTCGAGTTATACGCAGGACTTGCACTGCCGCACTTTAATGAAGTCGATGAGGGCGCGGCGGTCGATGCGCTCGTGACGAACCGTATTTGGACGGCGATGGGTTTTGACCCCGCGACCACATTGCATGACGTCCGCTGGGGCGAAGAATTTAATGGGCAGTACGTTTGGGTGTTCCTGATTTCTGGCGCCGCGCCACCATCGCATTTTATTGGCGGTTATTCAGGAGCCTCGAGCGACCGTCAACCCGCCATGTACTTTCGTTTGGGCGGCGGTACTTTAAAGGGCGTTTCTAAACCTGGCGAACTCGTCTGGTCGAGGATTTTTGTCATGGATGGCGGCTTACACTGCGACATCGGTCGTGCCAGTGTGGTCGAATTGCCCGAAGCCGAAACAAGGCGCCGTTGGCAACTGACCACCCCAGAGTGGCCCATCATGCACGCCGTGCTTCACGGGGTCACTCGGGATCAATTGATGGCACGCCACAAAGCCAACCACATTCAGGTGGTGTACTGTCCGACCGAAGCAGATGCGGATAAAGCCTTGGCTGCCAAAGCGGCGATGCTCGAGGAGATGGGAATTGTGGTGCATGTGTGCGGGACGGTGAACGTTGGGTAGAGGTGACTCAAAATCGAACGAGGTCGTTCATGGATTTGAATCCATCAAATGAATTGTATTTTGTGAATTGGGATGATTATGGCAAACGACATGTTGTTTACAGAATTCGAGTCGAGCAGGAACGCATTTATCCGAATTTTGGCGTGACGGAATTTGGTTTCAAGATCAGGACGTTTACCGCAATTATGTAAATGGTTTTGATCCCAGTGTTCAACGAATCAACAAAATTCAAGCACTCAAGATGATTGCAGAACTCGGGTCAACTTAAAACCCAATGCCTCGAGAATCTGATAGACTTCGTTACGCATGAAACGTAAAAAACCCTCAAGGGTCGCACAGTGAAACTCTCGCTCGAGCCTTGGATGCCCGAGTACGACACCAGCTTGCAAGAACAACCTGGGCTGACGCCATCACGTCCCGACGATGTGAATTTGTTCGTCGAAGGACTTGAGGCTTGGAATCCTGTTCAACCCGTGGCGGCTCGGGCGGCAGAGGTGGATTTTAAGCGGCTTTATTTTATCGATGGACGCCGACGAATCGAAGCCAAAGTCTACGGCGAGACGCTGGTTGACAATGAACCGCAAAGTGCGCCAGGCTTGCTTGGCACGTTCGCGGTTGGCTTGGTCGAGTCTTTTATGACCAATTCGCCAGCCAAGATCATCAGGGCAGAAATCTCGAGGGTTTTGGTTCTAAACCATCCCGATGGCGAGAATTTAATCATCAAAACCAGGGGTCATGAATACGGCGAATTAAAATACAACTTCGTGCAAATGAACGAGACCATCAACACCGACACCGCCCTGACCACCCGTCTGCAATATTTAATGCGCAACGCCGAAGACGAACTCTCCTCGAGCCTCGAGCTTCAGGGTGCGCTTCTGATTCTCGACGGTCCACTTCAACGCCGCGCCCCAGACCGGGCGCTCGGTTACGTCAAAACCATTCACAACTTTTACGTGCCGCCACTCGAGCAACGCACCATCAGGCAACTTCAACGCGGTCAACGCAGCCCAATTTTTTCGATCAAAAGCGGACTCGAGCGTTACAGTTGGTACTTGCGCCTCGACGATACGCCCGATTATTACCAGCCGTTTGCGGGCATCGTCAGGCTCGAGGTCAGAAACGAACTCGGGCTGGCTTGGGCGCAAAAAATTGCAGACTGGACTTGCATCATGCTGCCCAAGTACGCCGCCAAAGGTTTCCGTGACCCTCGGGCGCCGCAGCAACTGATGCCAATCGCCTTTCTCGAGGGTGAGCTTGGGCGGCGCATGGGTGATCTGGCAATCATTCGCCGCCGCATTCAAGCCTATTTGCGCCAGGAACGAATTCGGCAAGAACCGCTCGGTTTTGTAAATGATGCAAAAATTGAAATTGATCGGGATTTTAATTAATACTCGAGATTTGACCTTCGGCGTGATTAGAACAGAATCTCGAGTCAAAAAAATTCAAAAACACGTTTAGAAAGACGAAAAAACCATGACCGAAAAAATTGAACCCGTAGGAATCGTTTTGGGCACACGCGACGCCGCGCCGCTCGAGTTTTGGGTCGGCGTCAACGACGGGCAAATGCTGCAACTCGACGATATTGTGGTCATGAAAACCAAAAAGCCACTGACAGGCTCGAGTGACTTTATCAACTTTTACGGCGTGGTGGACAGCGTGCGCAAGCTTCACGAGGGCGTGCAATTTGATTCGGACACCAAACTGGCGCTCGAGGGGACGATTCCGGTCAACGTCTCTTACGCCGCGCACGTGATTGTCACGCGGGTTGACCCCGAAGAATTTATTCCACCGCACCCGGGCGACGAGGTGTATCACGCGCTGGGAATAGACCTCGAGATGGCGCTTTACCGTGACCGCATGGAAACCACGCTGCCGGCTGGGGTGCTGCGAAACGGTCAACCAGCCATGCTCAACTTTGCGTTTTTGAACGGCGAGAATGGGGCGCACGTCAACATTTCTGGTGTCTCGGGTGTGGCGACCAAAACCAGTTACGCGCTGTTTTTGCTGTACAGCCTGTTCAACTCCGAAGCCCTCGGACTCGAGCGAGCCAATTCCAAAGCCCTGATTTTTAACGTCAAAGGGCAAGATTTGATGTTTCTCGATCAAGTCAACTCGAGATTCGCCGAAAAAGAGGGCAAAATCAGTACAGCTCGAGGGATCAAAACAGACCGTTATACGGCTTGCGGTTTGCCGATCATGCCGTTTCAGGACGTGCAGTTTCTCGCGCCGCCAGCCCCAGGTGAAGGTCGAACCATCACGCACAGCATCACGCAACGCAGCACGGGCGTCACGCCGTACCTTTGGACGATACGGCAGTTTGCCGTCGAGCGCCTACTGCCGTACTGCTTTGCAGACCGTGACGCCAGCCTCAACTTGGGGTTTTTGATCGGGCAAATTGAGGACAAACTCTTCAAACTCGGTGACTCGAGCGGCAATTACCCGTACTTGCTGGTCGACGATTTTGCCCCAGGCGACGATGCGACCGACTTGGGCATCGAATTCAACACGCTGGGCAAAGCCAAACTCGAGACGTTCGGGCAGTTGATTGCCTACCTCGAGTTTAAATTGATTGACCAAAACGACGGCGAGGGCGATCCGAAATGGGTTGGGCGGCAACCCGTCGGCACACGTCAAGCGTTTATTCGCCGTTTACGCGGCGTGGTCAAGCACCTCAACCCCTTGATTCGCGGCGATCTGGATGCTGGGCAGGCAGACCGTTACCGCGCCGATGTCATGCGTTCGCAACTGACGGTGGTGGACATTCACAGCCTTCACGCGCACGCGCAAATGTTTGTGGTCGGCGTGATGCTCAAGCAACTGTTTGAAGAAAAAGAGCGCAAAGGGCAGAAACCGTATGTGTTCGTGGTGCTTGATGAGCTAAACAAATACGCCCCCAGGGAAGGGGAGAGTCCGATCAAAGATGTGCTTCTCGACATTGCCGAACGTGGGCGCAGCCTCGGGATTATTTTGATCGGAGCGCAACAAACCGCCTCCGAAGTCGAACGTCGCGTGGTCGCCAACGCCAGCATTCGCGTGGTTGGACGGCTCGACCCTGCCGAAGCCGAGCGCCCCGAATACCGTTTCTTACCAGGCGCATTTAGACTTCGCGCGAGCATCTTGCAACCAGGCACGATGATCGTGCAGCAACCCGAAGTGCCCAGTCCTGTCATGATCACGTTTCCGTTTCCAGCTTGGGCGACCCGTAAAGATGAGGTTTTAAAGGGAAGCTCGAGTTTTGAGGATGTGGTGAAAGAAGCCGAGGATTGGTTGACATAGTATATTAGGAGATTGAATGACTAAAGACGATTGGAAAGCATTGTTGGATTCGCCATTTGAACAAGAAATTCGTCGAATGCATAAACTTATATTTTATTCACGAGATGCAGTACCTCTTGTTTTTAACCTTATAATTGAAAGTAACAATAGTAACATTAATGAACTTGATTCAATGGTTGAAGAAAATTTTGTTAAACGAATTAAAAACGAAGAAGATCATAATCTTTATCAAATTACTGACCAAAGTAAACGTATGAGTTTTAATAACCTTGCATCAAGTATTGAAATTCATAATCACGCACTTAAAACAATCCCAAGAAGCCTTTTTATCACTTTAATTAGTGATTTTGATGTTTTTATTAGTAATTTAATTAAAATCATATTTTCTTCAAATCCCGGAGTATTAAATTCAAGAGACACTGCAATTCAGTATTCTGATTTAATTACTTTTGAAACTATGGAAGACGCTAAAAAATATATTATTGAAAAGCAGATTGATAATATACTAAGAGAAAATCATAAAAAACAACTTGAATATCTCGAAAAAATAATCAACTGTAAAATTATTGAAAATATCCCATTTTGGAGCGAATTTATTGAAATTACTGAAAGAAGAAATCTATTGGTACACACTGATGGCTTTGTAAGTTCGCAATACAGAAAAAATTGTCTAGAAAATGGATTTAAAGATAATGAAATTCCCGAACTAAACTCACAAATAGATATTGATTTAGACTATTTTGAAAAATCATGTAATATATTGTTTAAAATGGTGGTGTATGTTACACATATTACATGGAAGCAATTATTTAAAAAACAGACTACTTATTAGTCTGTTTTTTAAATTTCTTTACAAAAAGTC
>CAXTTL010000121.1:0-14608 GCA_964247135.1 uncultured Deinococcales bacterium
GTGTTATTTAAAAAAGTACGAGGTCACTTGCATGTGCATAAAGTCTAACGGGGGCAATGTTCGGAAGTCAAATTATTCGTCGTCTTGGAATTCATCGTCAACGCGGTTGGCTTCAACCAGTTTGCGTGCTCGAGCGTTTTGGCGCACTGCAACTCCTGAGAGTAAAATACCAATTTCGTAGAGCACCACGAGCGGTACTGCCATCATGGACATGTTCACCAGGTCTGTGGTCGGTGTCAAAATGGCGCTCGCGGCGAAGATCGCAAAAATCGCGTAACGGCGGATGCTCGAGAGGAATTTAGGATTGACCAAACCAATTTTCGAGAGCAAGTACATCGTGATCGGTAATTCAAATACCAGACCAAAAATGCCGAGGTACATCAAAATATCGCCGATGTAATCGGCAATCGTTAACTGGGTCGCCACGCCTTCTAAAAATCCACCGCCGAGCAAGAACTGTACGGCATAAGGCAAAATCACATAGTAAGCGAACGCAACGCCCAGACCGAACGACAGTCCGACGCCCAGAATGAACGGTCCACCCCAGCGGCGCTCAGCTTTGGTCAACCCAGGAGCGACGAAAGCCCAAACCTGATAGACGATGAATGGTAGCGCCAACACGATGCCACCGAACAGCGAAATTTGCAGGGCGGTGGTCAATTGATCGGTCAGGCGCAAGGCGATAATTTCGCCCTTGCCGCCGGTGGCGATGAAAGAGTTAAACGGGGCTTTCAGCAGTTTGAACAATTGGTTGTGATACGCCCAAGCCACACCAGAACCAATCGCCCAGAATACGACAGCGTAAATCAGCCTCAGCCGAAGTTCCTCGAGGTGCGCTAAAAGCGGTGCTTCTTTGAAGCCTGAGTCCGAGTTGCTGTCCATGATTTAGACTTAAGCTTCGGTTTTTTGCTTGGCTGGAGTCGCCACGGGTTCGTCTTTGAATGAACTCTCGAGTTCGCCAGTCAGTTCTTTACTGGCTTTCTTGAATTCGCGGATGCCCTTGCCCAAGCCCTTGCCGATCTCTGGCAGGCGGTTTGCGCCGAACAAAATGAGTGCCACGACGAGAAGTCCGATAATTTCTGGTGCGCCTAAGTTCATGATTGACCTCCATCTCGAGGCTGGCTCGAGGAACTAGATTTCTGAGATACGTGGTTCGCTGTTCCTGGGTTCAGGGTACACCTTTTTCCCTGGTTTGATGCAACATTTATCCCTTTTGTTCCAGGGGTTGTCTCGCGTTCATTCTGAAACGATTAGCTGAACGGTGGCTGAACGAATACACCCGAGGTTTGAAGTTTATTCAGGTGCGCTGAGTGTGGTGTTTGTAATAGTCTGTTGGTATGTCACGATCACCTCTTGCCGGATTACCGGCGCCGCACTCGATGCTCGAGAATATTTCACGGCTCGTTACTGGTTATTACGCGCTAAAACCAGATTTGGATGACATTGCGCAAACCGTGGCGTTTGGCACGTCCGGGCATCGCGGCTCGAGTGCAAAGGGGTCTTTTAACGAGGATCACATTGCCGCGATCTCGCAGGCGGTCGCCGAGTACCGATTTTCGCAAGGCATTACCGGAAAATTGTTCATGGGCATGGACACCCATGCGCTATCCGAACCCGCCTGGGTCACGGCGCTAGAGGTGCTGGTGGGGAACGGGGTGCAGGTTTGCGTCGATCAAAACCGTGGATACACGCCGACACCTTTGGTTTCTCATGCCATCTTGGGCGCGAACAAAAACTCGAGCATCAAATCCGACGGCATCGTCATCACGCCCAGCCACAACCCGCCGACGGATGGTGGGTTCAAGTACAACCCGCCGCACGGTGGACCTGCGGACACCAACGCCACCAACGCGATTCAGGCTCGAGCCAACGAACTTCTCAAGCGCAACCTCGAGGGGGTTAAACGCATACCGTTTGCCAGCGCCTGGACTCAAGCCATCAAGTTCGATTTTGATTCGGCATACGTGAACGATTTGCACAATGTGGTCAATCTCGAGGCAATCAAAAACTCGAGCATCCGAATCGGTGTTGATCCGCTCGGTGGCTCGAGCCTTAAAGTCTGGGAATTGATTCGGGATGTCTTAAACATCAAGCTCGAGATCGTGAACGACCGTATCGATGCCGCTTTTGGTTTTATGACCGTGGACAAGGATGGCAAGATTCGCATGGATTGCTCGAGTCCAGACGCAATGGCGAGCCTGATCAAGCTCAAAGACCATTTTGACGTGGCAATTGGCAATGACCCCGACGCCGACCGTCACGGCATTGTCACACCGACAGGTCTCATGAACCCGAACCATTATCTGGCGGTCTGCATCAATTATTTGTTCCAAAATCGCCCCAATTGGAACTCGAGCATGGGTGTGGGCAAAACCCTGGTCTCGAGCAGCCTGATTGACCGTGTGGTGGCGAGGCTCGGGCGGAATTTGCTCGAGGTTCCGGTCGGTTTTAAATACTTTGTGCCAGGTTTAGCCAGCGGCACCATCGGTTTCGGCGGCGAGGAAAGCGCCGGCGCGAGCTTCGAGCGTTTTGACGGTACGGCTTGGAGCACCGACAAGGACGGCATCATTTTGGGTTTGCTGGCGGCAGAAATCACTGCCGTCACGGGCAAAACCCCAGACCTGCACTACCTTGCCCTCGAGCAAGAATTTGGCGCAAGCGCTTACACCCGCGAGGACGCACCCGCCAGTCGGGAACAGAAAAAAGTCCTCTCGAGCATGACCCCAGATTTGGTCACGGCGACCGAACTGGCTGGCGAGCCGATCACCGCCAAGTTAACCCGAGCGCCAGGCAACAACGAACCGATTGGCGGGTTGAAAGTCTGCACCCAAAATGCCTGGTTCACGGCGCGTCCGAGCGGCACCGAAGAGTTGTACAAGGTTTACGCCGAGAGCTTTTTGGGGACAGCCCACCTCGAGCGGGTCGTCAGTGAAGCAAAACTCGTGGTCGGTGAAGCCTTTAAAGCGGCTGGACTCGAGTCGTAGGTTTGAAATGAGATTTGTTGGTTTTCAACATCTCACGGTAGACTCGCGCATCTTATGCGTGTGATTCTCGCCACCAGCAGTGCAGGCAAACTCCTCGAGTTTAAAGAGGGTTTAAGTCCTTTGGCGTGGGAATTGCTCGGTTTGGACCAATTTGAGGTCACCATGCCGCCCGAAGACGGCGCGACCTACGAAGAAAACGCCATGATCAAAGCCGCCAGCATTTCTCTGGCGACCAAAATGGTCGCCCTGGCAGACGACTCAGGACTCGAGGTCGAGGCTTTAAACGGTGCGCCTGGAGTCTACAGCGCCAGGTTTGGCAACAAGAAAACCGATCTCGAGCGCAATCTGCATTTACTCGAGCACATCAAAAACGTGCCGACACCGCGCAAAGCCAAGTTTGTCAGCGTGATTGCGCTGGCGCACCCCGACGGTTTTGTCGAAAGCTACCGAGGCGAAATTGAGGGTCTGATTCTCGAGGGACCCCGTGGTGAAGCTGGCTTTGGTTACGACCCGTTGTTTTTGGTCCCAGAATTGGGCAAAACCTTCGCGGAACTGAGCGTCGAAGAAAAACGCAACATCTCGCACCGTGGACGGGCGCTCGAGGCGTTGCTGCTCGCGTACAAATCAGGCAATCCACGCCGCGAAGTCAGCAAACTCGAGTAGGGTGCGCCTCGCGCACCGAGTCGTCAATTCAAGCGGTACGCGAGGCGCACTGCAAAAACTTAGGTGCTGCCATCCAAACCCTAACATCTCACTATTGTCATGAGCGCGTTATCACCTGCCTTTCACGGCTCGCTCGAGTTTATGAACTAGACTTTTTAAAATCAGGTTTCAAAGGAGTCGCGCATGGGTGATCTCGAGTCAGGTCAGAAAGACGTTTTAGAAACTTCAATCCCCGAACCCGTCGCCGTTCCCGTAAATTCGAGGCGCAAGTTTTTACGCGCCGGCGGGGCGTTGGCGGTCACGGCGGCGGTCATTGCGGGCGCTCGGGAAGCCGAGGCGAATTTGCGGGGTTTCTCGAGCGACGCGAAGCCTCAAAAACCACTTTTGAACACCAGAAAAACCGGAAAGCCCGCGATTCCTGTGCTCGAGATCGTGGTGTTCAACCGCCTTGCCTTCGGCTGGCGTCCGGGCGATCTGGAGGCGTTTCGCAAATTGCCGGGCAGCAATGGCGAAAAACTGCGCTCATGGCTCGAGGTTCAATTGAATCCAGAAAAAATGGAGGACAAACTCTGCGATTCCAAACTTGCCAACCTCGAATCGCTCAACAAGCCGCTGGAGGTCGCCTGGGCGGATTATTACAAAAATCTGGACGACAAAGACGAGAAAAAATACCAGAAAATGGGCATCCCGACGCTCGAGGCGCGGCTTGCCACGATCACGCGGATGGTCTTCAGTAAGCGCCAGTTGCTCGAGGTGATGGTCGACTTCTGGCACAACCATTTTAACGTTCATCCCGAACGCGACGACTCGATTCGCCCAACTTTCATGGGTTACGACCGCGATGTGATTCGCGCCAACGCCTTCGGCAATTTTCGGGTCATGCTCGAGGCGGTCGCCAAACACCCCGCCATGCTGCGATACCTCGACAATGCCTCGAGCAACCGCGCGGGACCGAACGAAAATTATGCCCGAGAACTCTTCGAGTTGCACACCTTGGGCGCGGAAAATTACCGTGGCGTTGGGCGTCAACGCGACGTGGCGGGGTATGTCCAGGGGCAGCCCGAAGCTTACGTTGATGACGACGTTTACGAGGCGACAAGGTGTTTTACGGGCTGGCGGATCGACGACAATACCGATGAGCCAGGATTTAGCAACACGGGCGAGTTTGCCTTTTTTCAACCCTGGCACGACCGCTTTCAAAAAACCGTGCTCGGACGTTACCTGCCGCCCGATCAGCCCGGCACCAAAGACGGTCAGGACGTGCTCGATGCGCTGGCGGCACACCCTGGTACGGCGCGGTACATTGCCCGAAAACTGACCCGACGCTTGATTTCGGACAAGCCCCCGCAAACCGTGATCGATGCCGCCGCCAAAGCCTTTCTCGAGCACAAAGACGCGCCAGATCAAATGAAATTTGTCATTCGCAGCATTGTTTTATCCAAAGAATTCTCGAGCACCTGGTCTGAGAAAATCAAACGTCCGCTCGAGCGTTTTGTCAGTGGTTTGAGGATTCTCGAGACGGACATCAAATTAAACGAGGACATGCTCTGGACGACCTATTACCTGGGGCAAGCCCTGTTCGATCATCGTCCGCCCGACGGTTACCCAGATTTCCGTGAGGCGTGGGCGTCCAGCTCTGGTTTGCTGCGAACTTGGCAATTTATGAACGGCATCGCCCAGGATTGGGACGACAAATACAAATCTGAAGTTTTGAAAACCAACGCCAATCGCCGCAAACCTATTGAAATCACCGATTTTTGGCTCGAGCGATTGCTGGGACGCAAACCCCATCCGCTAGAGATTCGAGATGATCTGATCAAATTCTTGGCGGACAATGGTGATCCAAACGTTGAGATCGGCGACGACGAAGCCCTCAAATGGCGGGTTCAGAGCATTGTCGGCTTTATTTTGATGGGTCCAGACTTCATGTGGAAATAAGGAGCGCCATGCAACACATCAACCGCCGCGAATTTATGATGGGCTGCTCGGCAGCCATCGCCGCCATGACGGGTTCCAAACTCTCGAGCGTCGCACTTGCCGAAGCGACGGGTTCACAAACGCTGGTGACCGTTTTTCTGCGGGGTGGCTGGGATGCCCTGTCGGTGCTGCCGCCACTGGACGGCAAAGACCGAGGCTATTACGAAGCCGCCCGTCCAACCCTCAAAGTTCCCGTCAAAGGCGACAACAAGGCACTCGATTTAAATGCCCAACTCGGTTTGCATCCCTCGCTGGCGCCACTGTTTGAACTCTACCAGGCAGGTCATTTGGCGGTCATTCCCGCCACCGGAATGCCGAGCAACACCCGTTCGCATTTTGACGCCCAAGAGTACCTCGAGCTTGGCACGCCCGACGCCCGCACCAGCCCGAGCGGTTGGGTGACACGTTTTTTGACGGGCACAAAATCGGGTAATGTTGCCGATTTACTCTCCGAAAGTTTATCGCTGAACGACGAATTGCCGACCAGCGTGCGCGGCAACCTGAAAGCGGTGGGATTCCCAAGTTTTGACGGTTTTCAACTGGCGGACGACGCCGAGTACCGCAAATTTTTGGGCAACGCCTTGACCCGACTCTGGGACGGCGACCAATGGTTGCAACAGGCGGGAATGACCGCGCTTCGGGCGGTGGACACGATCACCAAAATCAATTCGGGCGAGTACAAACCCGCAGGTGACGCCAAATACCCTGACGACAGCGAGTTCTCCAAGAGCCTGCAAACCCTGGCTCGGGTCATGAAGGCAGGACTTGGCGTTCGGGCTGCGACCGTGGACTTGGGTGGTTGGGACACGCATCAATACCAGGGCGAAAAAGCCCAAGGTTATTTTGGTAACTTGCTCTCCGAACTGGCTCGAGGTTTGGCAGCCTTTTTTACCGACTTGGACGGTTTGCGCTCGAGTACCACGGTGGTTGTGATGTCCGAATTTGGACGGCGCTTGGACGAGAACGCCAGTTTTGGCACAGACCACGGTCATGGCAGCGCCATGTTGGTTTTGGGTGGCAGCGTTGCAGGTGGCAAGGTTTACGGCAAATTCCCAGGACTTGCGCCCGACCAACTGTACGACCGCGCCGATCTGGCAGTCACCACCGATTACCGCACGGTGTTGCTCGAGGTGATGCAAAAACGGTTTGGACTGAAAAATTCGCTGGATGTGTTTCCAAACTTTAAGCCAGGTGCAGCGCTCGGCATCATGAAGTAACCAAAAAGCTCGAGTTTTTAAACTCGAGCTTTTAAAATTTGACTTATCGTTTTTTGCCAATGCCTGTTGAAAGGTTTTGATCTCGAGCTTCGATTTGGAACGCCCCTGGAACGGGTAAATCTTGCAATTGCTCCAAACTCAGCATTTGCCGCCCCAGCATTTCCCAACCAAAACTGGTACGAGCCACCAAGGTCACCTGCACCACGTCGTCATCAAGTCGCTCGAGGATCAATTCTGCCTGCGGACCAAACGCCATGCGGATGCTGGCTGGTTTTGTCGCCTCGAGTTTGATTTTCGGATGTTGGCTCATGCTGGTATTTGTGACAGGGCGACTTCGATTTGGCAAGCGTTTCATCATGAAATGGCGCTCAGACCAATTTAGCACGTTCAAAAATCGCCATGACTTTTTCCGTCACATTGCAAAGCCTTATGCCTTTATTCTCTTCTCATGCTTGACTTGCCTAGAGCGACCCCTTGTTGGGTTTGTATTTCTTGGGTTAATTTTGGTCGTGGCTGAACGTAATCCTTCAAATTGGCGAATCCTGATCTGCGACGAAATGCAGTTCAAACCCGAAAACCTGATCCGTGAAGGTTTTCAAATCGAATACATTCCCAACATGCCCAGAGAACAAATTTTAGCCAGGCTGCACGAATTTGATTCTTTAATCACCCGCTCGAGAACCAAAGTCGATCTCGAGCTTCTCGAGGCTGGCAGCAACTTGCGCGTGATTGGTCGCGGCGGCGTCGGCGTGGACAACATCGATCTCGAGGCGGCATCACGGCGCGGCATTATTGTGCTCAATGCCCCAGAAGCCAATACGGTATCGGCAGCCGAACTCGCCATCACGCTGTTAATGGCGGCATCTCGAGGGGTGACGCGTTCAGACAAACTGACCCGTCAGGGTGTTTGGGATCGCAAGTATTTGGGACGTGAAGTCAAAGACAAAACCTTGGGCATTATCGGTCTAGGACGAATCGGAACCATCGTCGCCAACCGTGCGATGGGCATGAAAATGAACGTGATTGCTTACGACCCGTACATTGCCAATCGCCGCTTCGAGCTTTTGGGCGTCAAACGCGCCAACACGCTCGAGGAATTGCTGCCCCAAGTCAACGCGCTAACGGTGCACACGCCGTTAACTGAGGAAACCAAAGACATGATTGGCGCCCGCGAACTTGCCATGTTGCCCAGCGGCGCGATTGTCGTCAACGCCGCCCGAGGCGGCATCATCAACGAACTTGCCATTGCCGCCGCGCTCGAGGACAAGCACTTGTTCGCGGCTGGCATCGATGTCTTTGTCGAAGAGCCGCCCAGGCTCGACCACCCGCTGCTCGGGCGCGACGATGTGGTGATTACCGCCCACCTCGGCGCGAACACGCTCGAGGCTCAAGACCGCGTCGGCTCGGAAATTCTCGAGCGGGTCTGTGCTGCCCTGAATGGCGATGTTTCGCGCGGTGCGATCAACGCGCCCAAAATGGATGCGGACACCCTGGAAAAAATCGGACCGTACATGAAACTCTGCGAACGCATGGGTCACATGCTCGCGCAACTCGAGATTGGCGCGGCGCAAGAACTCGAGGTCGAATTCTCGGGGCGTTTTTCGGGCGATTTGGAACCGATTTTCTCGAGCGTTTTGGTTGGTTACCTGCGCGGAATCTTGGAAGAAACCCCAAACCTCATCAATGCCAGGGCGCTCGCCAAAGAGCGCGGCATTGCGCTGACCTTAAAAACCAGCGAAGAGTCTGAAGATTACGCCAACGAAATCAAAGCCAGCATCTCCGACGGCAAACGCGTGCGAAGCGTGGCGGGCACCTGCTTTGGCAAGCAACCGCGCCTGACCCGCATTCGCAATTACCGCCTCGAGCTTGCCCCTGAGGGTTGGGTTTTGATTTGTACCAACATCGACCAACCTGGCGTGGTCGGCAAGATTGGCAGCATGATGGGCGAGGCGGGCGTCAACATTGCCGGAATGCAGCTCGGACGCGACGAACCGGGCGGCAAAGCCCTGTTCGCGCTCAGTTTGGATGCCAAACCGAGCAACGACGTGCTCGAGAAAATCAGGGCGCTCGAGTTTATTGAAAGTGCTTTCGCCGTCGAATTTTCCTGAGTCACCAATATTAAATCGTAGGGTGCGCCGTGCGCACCACAATGCCTGAAAAATGGTGCGCACGGCGCACCCTACCCAAATTTTGCTTTTGGAGGTACTGCCCCATGTTCCGCAAACGCCTGATCGCCCCAGGACCCGTCGAAACCTCTTATGAGGTTGGTTTGGCTTTGGCGCAACCCCAATTGCACCACCGCAGCCCAGAAGCCAAAGTCGTGGTCAATAAGGCTCGAGAAGCCCTGCGGGTTGTCGCGGGATTACCGCTCGAGTCAGGTTTTGAACCCCTGATCGTGACCGCATCTGGCACTGGCGCGTTCGAGGCAGCCCTGGTTTCGCTCGTTCCAGCAGGTTCTGGCGTGGTCAGCGTCTCGAGTGGAAAATTTGGCGAACGTTGGGCGGACATGGCTCGAGTCTTGGGTTACAGCGTGTTTGAAGAGCGTTTTGAATGGGGAAAGGCGGTCGATCCGAAAGCGGTCGAAACGCTTCTCAACACCAATCCGAACGCTCGAGCGGTGCTGGTCACGCATTCTGAAACCAGCACCGGAACTTTGAATGATGTTGCCGAAATTGCTCGGGTTGCCAAAAGCATCAACCCCGAGATTTTGCTGATCGTGGACGCCATCACCAGTCTTGGGATCGCCGAATTGCGCCCGCTCGAGTGGGGTTTGGATGCAGTCATCAGCGGTTCGCAAAAAGCCGTTGGAGGACCGCCAGGACTGGGTTTTGTCTAACTTTCACCCAAAGCCATTTCTAGCCTCGAGCAATCCAAACCGAGCGTGTATTACTGGGATTTAAAAAAAGAACTCAAAGCCCAAAAAACAGGCGAGACCGCCTACACGCCAGCCATCAACTTGATCGTGGGACTCAATGCCAGCCTCGAGCCAATGGCGGCGGAAATCTTGAGCATCGGTTTGGAACAATACTGGAAAGACAAAAAACGCTTGAACGATGCGCTGCTCGAGGCGGCAAAAGCTTTGGGCTGCACCAGTTTCTCGGAATGCCAAACTCCCGCCTGCGTGACCCTCGTCCCGCCAGAACCCGTGACTGGACGCGATTTGTTCAAAGCTTTATTGGCTCGTAACGCTCGAGCCATGACTGGACAGGATGCCATCAAAGACAAAATTGTGCGCATCAGTTTCATGGGTCACTTTGACCGTTACGACGCGTTGTCATTCGCTGGTTTGCTCGAGGATGCACTGATTGATTGCGGCGCACCGATCACTCGAGGGGCAGGCGTGAACGCGCTCTGGAAGGCTTTGCAAGACCACTAAAATTATTTGGGGATAACGTTTACCACCCATTGCAATATCACAGGACTCGAGCCACGAATGTTTACCCTGGCTTGTACTGTGTAATTTCCTGGGAACGTGTCTTTCGGCACGAATAACGAGGCGTTGATGCTGTATTCACCAAACTCAACTCGAGTCACGGTTCTGATCGTGTCATCAAACGCGACAACACTATTCGAGTTGGCAATCAATTCGACACCATCGGTTGCTATCCCCAATTTCCATTTTGTTGTAGGTGTTACCAAATAGGTTAAATCTGCAAGCCCAAGCGGAGCAAAACCATTTGTTCGACCAGACATCAACAATTCCCTCGAGTTGAGCGTAAACAACTCACCAGCACGTAGTCCAAGCCTGGAAATATCACCAGCATAAATTTTTAAGATCGTATCCATTCCAGCTTTTGCCGTAATGGTGTCCGTAGCGCGAACCAATTTTGGATTAAAAGTACCTCCAGATTCAAACGCGGCGCAGGAGGTTAAAACCAGCACAAAAACCGAGATCAATAATTTTTGGATCAAAGTCATGAACAAAAGCATAACCTGAATTACGCAGTTTTCTCGAGGGTTTGGGTATGAAAAAACTCGGGTTTTATTTTGGTTTGACCACCAAGGTTTTTGCCAAAATGTCGTGCAATGCTTGCTTACGGGCGGTAAACCCTGCCATCACAAAAGGAATTGTGCCAATCAAAATAGACACCAAAAACAACAATAAAAACGATCCAGCCGCCGCTCGAGCTGCCGGACTTGTTGCATCCGAAATGGCAGGAATGATCGGCAGAATGCCAATAAATAATACGATTGAACCGATCAAAGCAGGAATTTGCTTGGCAAAATACCGCCAGGTGGCTTGCCCAAAACCAATCGGTTGTTCGGACAAATTCGTGACTTTCAGCCCCAATGCCATTTTACCCAGTGTGGCTTGTTGTTTGCTGCTCTCGAGCAGCGCAAAGTACAACCAATTGACCAACAAGCTAAAAATTAACGACAACAATATTGGTGCGACCAACGACACGGCTTCGTTCTGAATGGTTTCAACACTGCCGCCAGCAGCCACCGACCTCGAGATTTCATTGAGGCGAACGACGGCGTTGTTCAAACCAAAAATGCTCGAGATGATGCTGGTGATGACTGATACCAAGATTCCGTCGATGATGGCTGCCAGAAAACGCATCCAAAATCCTGCGTTTTCAGTCGATGCTCGAGCCGATTCGGTCGGCATGACGGGCGTCATTTTAGCGATTGGTACGGCTTGGCGAACGTCTTGGTGAAACGATTCGACCTGAACGGTTTTTGGTGGGGCAACCTCGAGCGGCGCCGGAATGACGGTAGGTTTTTCGGGAATGCGCTCCACTCGAGCGGCAGCCGCCTTGGTGTGGGCGCGTTGACCGGCGCTTTGCACCACCGTGAAAAAATTTGCCAAAGCGTCTTTTTCGGTGTTGACCGAACCCCGAATTAACTCGCCAGCGACGCTCGAGATCACCAGTTCGTCGCCTTCGCGGTTGACTTTGGCAATCTCTACCAGGCTGGCGCGTTGCAAACCGTTCGCGTTTAAGTACAAGACTTCAGATTCGGTGCAAACCAGCGCCGCGTCGTTTGTCTCGAGTTCGCTGAGAACGGGTTGATTGAGGATTTGTTTGAGTTGATTTAAGAATTCCATCGTGCCTCACAATAACACTCGAGCATTGCGGTTTAACCGCCGTGCTCGAGTGAAATTTTTACTTGGTGGCGACCACGCCCAAAAGTGACAATGCTTTGCGAACTTGGGCATCGGTTGAGATATTGACAATCGCTTCGCCTTGTTGACCCGTGGTTTTGACTCGAGTTGGCTCGTCTTGGTAGGTGAACTGTCCGGTTTTGTCGGCTTTGAGTTTCAGGGTTTTGCCGTTGACTTTGACTTCAATGTTCGTTCCAGGTGCGGCGTTGATGCCCTGCAAGGTCAAGAGTTTTGGATAACGTGTGTCCGAGACAGGATAATCTGGTGTCACACCACGTTTGTTGATGCTGTTGCGTTTTGGAGTCAGCCATTCCTCGAAACTGACATTGACTTGCCCACCGTTTGAAAGCGCAATTGGAGCGTTCGCCACGCCTTTACCATAGGTTTTTTCGCCGACGATTTTTGCGCGCCCGTTTTCTTGCAGGCTGCTCGAGACGATCTCGCTGGCGCTGGCGCTCGAGCCGTTGACCAAAACCACCAACGGTCCGAGGTAATCGCTTTGTTGCACACCCGCCTGGAATTCGATGTTGACTTTTTTGGTGTTGTCGCGGGTCACAAAAACATCACCCTTGGACAGAAAAGTATCCGCCACGCCTTCAGCCATGCTGACCAGACCGCCCGGGTTGTTGCGCAAGTCCAGAATCATGCCTTTGACGCCCTTGGCTTTGAGGCTGGCAACGGCGGTTTGGAGTTGCTCGGTGACTTTCTGATTCAAGAAATCTGAAATTGAAACATAACCGATGTTTCCAGGCAAAACGGTGGCATTGACGTTCACGACCACAATTTTTTCTCGAATCATGCTGAGGTTTAAACGTGTGACCCCCCGGGCAATCGTGACTTTGACCGTGCTGCCCTTTGGTCCGCGAATTTTACGAACCGCCTGATCGAGCGGCAATTTTGTGACATCTTCGCCGTTGACCGCAATGATCAAATCACCTGCCTGCATTCCGGCTTTGGCGGCGGGTTGACCGTTGAAAACAGTTTCGACCTGTACGCCCAAACCATCTTTGGTGGCGGGCGTTAAACCCAAACCGATACCAAAAAAACCACCAGTCAAGTTCTCGTTGTTGGTGCTGGTTTCACTCGGTGGGATGTAAAACGTAAACTCGTCATCGAGCGCGTACAACATGCCCGACAAAGCACCCTGCATCAATTTGTCAGGGTCGGTGGTGCGCAAATATTTTTCACGCAAGGCTTGGTACGTCTCGAGGAACGCCTTGCCTGAAGGCGTGTTTAAAGCTTCATCTCGAGGGTTCGCGGCGAGGGTCACGGCTGCGGTAACTCCGCACAATGCCAAGGCAACAATGCCAAAAATCAAAAATCGGTTCTTCACAGCCGTCAGTCTAACGCCCTTGGTTGAGCGATGAATGTGCGTTTGAGCAAAAACAGTTCTCGAAACTCGAGCTTATTGGCTTGCGTCTGGAATTTGTGCCGCGTGGTGTTTGGTGTGCCAAGCGCACAAACGCAGCACCTCGAGCGTGGTTAGCTCGCCAAAAAAAGATTGGGTGACGCAAATTGTGTCCAGCAATTCGGGCTTCTCGAGTTTTTTGGCGTAACGTTTTAGGGCTTCAAAGGCAATTTCATGGTTGCGTTGTAAATCGGCGCGGCTTAAATTGGCTCGAGGTTCTTGCCCAGGATTGAGGGCGCGTCCGTCTTCGGTCACATGACCTTTTGGCATGACAAGCGCTGGTTTGTTTTTTAATGCTCGCTCGAGACAGACCGCGAAGAACGCGTTGGCAGTATTCAGGTGGTCTGCGATTTTGGCGGGCGCCCATTTGCCTGGCGTCACAGGTTCGTACAAGTCTGCCTGCTCGAGTTTGGCTGTAAATTCGGTTTTG
Source organism: uncultured Deinococcales bacterium (assembly GCA_964247135.1). GTDB lineage: Bacteria > Deinococcota > Deinococci > Deinococcales > JAAFIG01 > JANXTZ01. The sequence continues at coordinate 13,787 of CAXTTL010000121.1, forward strand.
GCAAGTTGCAGGTTCTCGAGTACCTGCTCAAGCCCGATGCCTTGCCGCTCGAGAAAGGCTTTGGGTAGGTAATCTTGAAGCTCAGGCATTTTAAAATTCTAACTCGAGTTTAGATCAATCGTCTTAAACCAACGATTGCTCCAGCCGCAAAGACTGCATTTGCCAACCACGCCGCAATCGCGGCTGGAATCGCTTGGGCGGCGGCAAGGTTGAATCCAATTTGCCACAAGCTCCAATACGCTGCCATCAAGCCAATGGTTGCAGCAAAACCCCAAGCGCGGTTGGAGAGCGTCAAACCGAGTGCACCGCCGACCAGCGCCATCATGAGCGCCGCCAGGGGGTCGGCAAAGCGACGTTGCAACTTAAAATTTGCATCGTAAACCTCGCCGCTCGAGAGGCTTGTTGAATTGTTCATTGCTCGAGCCATTAACTCGGAAGTTGAAACCTGGTCACTCGGGCGTAAATCTGGTTCAATGGGTGGTGTAAACGCAAAAACGTGCATGGTTTCAGGAATTTCTTGAAAACCGTCGCTCGAGCTGCTGGGTTTATAAAAAACGTTGTACAACTCCCAGGTTTTGGCTCTTCCATCCCACAAGCCTTTGGTGGCGGTGTAAATTCCAGATTGTGTGACCACCATCACCCCCGATAAATCTGCGATGTTTGGATTTTGTTCTCGAGGGGCGAGCGAACCCACATGAAACAAATCACCGTGATCGTTGGCGTAACTTTTCAAACCCTGAACCCTGGGTGGTTCGGTGTGAATGATTGCATAATAGGTTTTCAGGAAATGGGCATCGGCACTGGGACGCCAGATGTTTTCGT
>CAXTTL010000122.1:0-14529 GCA_964247135.1 uncultured Deinococcales bacterium
AAAAACCTTCCCGACGCCTGCGGTTTGGGAAGAGGGTTTTGTGCCGTTCTCGGCGGTGGCTGCGCCTGTTGCCCATGCGCCCAAACCTGCCGCGCCTGTGGGAGATGCACCTGCTGCGACCTCGAGTGCTGCCCCTGATTCCAGCGCTGCCGCACCTGCCGGTGAAGCGCCCGCCAAAAAGCAACCCAAACGTTGGGTTCCAAAAGACGGTTCTGCGCCTACCGCACCCGCTGCCGAAACATCCTCACCTGTTGCCGAAACCTCTGCACCCATCACACCCGAACCTACACCCGCGCCCGTTGCTGCCGTTGAAACCTCGAGCGCTGCACCACTCGAGACACCCGCATCCGAAGAACCCAAAAACCCGAAAATCAAACGTTGGGTTCCCAAAGAAAAGAAGGAGGGCGAATGACCGCCGTTCTCAACCCCACCGCGCTCGAGACTGTTCAGGGGCGCACCGATGAAATGCTGATCAACCTCGGACCACAGCATCCCGCCACGCACGGCGTTTTGAAGGTCGTGCTCGGCGTGGACGGCGAGCGGGTCACCAGGGCGATTCCGCACATCGGTTTTTTGCACCGCAACCACGAGAAGCTCGAGGAAGTCCGCACCTACAGCATGTGCATTCCGTACACGGATCGCATGGATTACGTTTCTGGAATGCAGAATGAGTTGCCGCTGTGCTTGGCGGTCGAGGACATGCTCGGCATCGAAGTCCCCGAGCGCAGCAAGTACATTCGCACCATTTTGTTTGAACTCTCGAGAATCGCGTCTCACTTGGTTTGGATTGGCACGTACATGCTCGACTTGGGCGCGATCACGCCGTTCTTGTATGCCTTCCGCGACCGCGAGATGATTTTGGACATTATTGAAAAGACGGCTGGGGCGCGTTTGCTGCCGAATTATTTCACCTTCGGTGGCGTGCGCCGCGATCATCATCCCGCGATGCTCGAGGATATTCTCGAGTTTTTAAAATTCTTTGAAACCAAATTGCCAGAGTACGAGGCGCTGACGATTGATGCGCCCGTGTTTCAGGCGCGTACCGTCGGTGTCGGTGTGCTCGACCCGCAGGTGGCGCTCAATCACGGTGTCACAGGTCCAAACTTGCGCGGTTCGGGAATTCCTTGGGATTTGCGCAAAGACGAACCTTATGATGCCTACCCGTTCATCGATTTCGAGGTTTGTGTCGAACTCGGTTGCGATGCCTACAGCCGCTCGAGGGCGCGTTTCCGCGAGTTTTACGAAAGTATCAAAATCATTCGTCAAGCGATTGCGCAATACCCCAAAGTTGGTCCAACGCTGCCCAAACTGCCGCGCCTCAAACCAGTCGCTGGCGTCGAACGTTACCGTGCCGCCGAGATTTCTCGAGGGCAATTGGGCGTGTACTTGATTTCGGACGGCACCGAAAAACCGTTCCGCTCCAAGCACCGCAGTCCGAGTTTCTGCACGCTTCAAGCGTTGCAGGACATGTTTGTCGGTTCCAAATTCTCCGATGCGATTGCCATTCTGGGCAGCATTGACATTGTGCTCGGGGAGGTAGACCGATGAGTTTGTATGAAAACAAAGACCCACGAATGCCGCTCGAGCGGGTTGCCATTCCTGAAAACAAGCATTTCAAGTTGCGCAATAAATATCACGCGCTTCTGAACAACCACAATCCAAAAGGCAATTTGTTGTCTGCCATTTTTGGTTATGTGTCCTTGTTCGGCACGACTTTGCTGGTCTTGGCACTCACCTATCAAGGTTTGCCTGCGTTGCTCGAGGCTCTGGGTGCGGCAAAAAACACTTTCTGGTACAACTTGGTTTACGGTTTGCTCGGACCTGTTTTGATGTTCTTGTTTGTGGCAGTTGTGGCATTGATTAACATTTTGATGTTGCGCAAATACCTGGCAAAAGTTCAAAACCGTTACGGACCACTGCATCACGGACCTGCGGGTGTGCTGCAAACCGTGTTTGACGCGCTCAAACTGGTGTCCAAAGAAGATTTCAGCCCTGGCATGGTTGAAGAAACGATTTTCACGCTCGCGCCGGTGATCGTGTTCGTTTCGGCGTTCATCATGATTGCTGTGATGCCGTTTGCGCCAGGTTGGGTCTTCTCGAACGTGGATTCTGGAGCGCTGTTTATCATCGCCGCAGGGACGCTCGGTGGGTACGGCGTGCTGCTGGCGGGTTGGAGCATGAACAACAAGTACGGTTTGATGGGTGGACTTCGTGCCGCCGCGCAACTCGTCAGTTACGAAGTGCCGCTTTCAATCGCGCTGCTTTCGGTGGTCGTTTATAACGGCTCGATGAACTTGACCGATATTGTCCAAGCACAATCGACCGTCTGGAACGTCTTCCCACTGTTTATTCCGTTTGTGATTTACCTGATTGCGGGTCTTGCCGAAATCAAGATGACCCCGTTTGACCTTCCAGAAGCCGAGTCCGAGCTTGTTGCCGGTTTCAACACCGAATACGGCGGAATGCGTTTCGGATTTTTCTTTGTCGCCGAATTTGCAGAGTTGTACCTGCTGCCCGCGATTCTCGCCATCTTCTTTTTGGGCGGCTGGCACGCGCCGAGCATTCCAATTCCCTACATTGGCGAGTTGGTCATTCACGCTGGCAGCGCTCCTGCGAATCCCTCGAGCTTCCAAGATTGGCTTCAAGTGGCATTCGGTCCAGGAGGTCTGTTACTGAACTTGCAATATGGGTTCTGGTCGCTTCTCAAGGGTGCGGCTGGCGTTTATTTTTACATGTGGATTCGTGCCACACTGCCGCGCTTTCGTGACGATCAACTGATGGAACTGTGCTGGAAGGGTTTGATTCCGCTGTCCCTGATCGGTTTGCTGCTGGCTGCCGTCTCGAGGCTCTACCCAGCAGTTGGGCAAATCCTTTCGTATGTCACGGCAATACCGTTGTTGTTGTTTGTTGTTTCTCGAGCGTTTGGTCTTAAACTTCCGAGTCCAAAAAAGGAGCTTGCATGAGTTTGCTCAAAGACATTTGGAGTGCGGTTTCTGGCGTGGGCAAGGGCATGGAAAAGACCTACGACGAGCAATTTCAACCCGTGTTCACCGATCTGTACCCGTTTGAACTGCCAAAACTTCCGCCCGTCAGCGTGCAATCGCTGGCACTGATTCAAAACGAGGACGGCTCTGACCGTTGCGTGTCGTGCCTGGCGTGCGAGAAGGTCTGCCCGAGCCAGGTCATCACCATCGAACGCAAACGCAACCCTGCGGGCAAAGGTTTTGTGCTCGAGCGTTTTGACATTGATTTGGTCAACTGCATGTACTGTGCCGCCTGCGTCGAATCTTGCCCCGCACAGGCGATTGTCACGATTCAGGATTTTGAGATGAGCACCCCAAATTTGCAGAGTTTGAAAGCCGACAAGGAATTTTTGGATTTGCAAGGCTTGCGTGCCGCGCAGTGGTACAGCCCCAAAGTCGGCGTGGAATACCGCGTTGAAACTCCAGAGAACCCAACGCACGGCAAGATCGTCAAAGCGCCAGTCGAGGATCAACCTGGTGGAATGCAAGAGATGGAAAAAGCGCGTTTGGCTGCGCTCGAGCCTGCCAAACCTGTCGAGGCTAAAACTGCACCTGTCGAATCTGTAGGGGCGCCGCTTGCTGCGCCCGCCTCTGCACCCGCCAAGCCCGAACCTACATCTGCCGCTGTTGCTCCTGCCGTTGAAACCTCGAGCAACGCGAATCCGAAGATCAAACGGTTCGTTCCAAAAGATGCCGCCGTACCTGCGGTTGAAACACCTGCGACTGCTGTTGCCGAAACCGCAAAACTCGAGACTCCTACAACACCTGAATCCGTAGCGGCGCCGCTTGCTGCACCCACCACACCCGAAACGCCACCCGCGCCCGTTGCTGAGGCGGCAAAACCTGTCGAAACTGCGCCTGCCGAAACCTCGAGCGCACCCGTTTCCGAAGAACCCAAAAATCCGAAAATCAAACGTTGGATTCCGAAAGACAAGGGGGAATAAATCATGGTTAATCCTGTTTTCTTCTACCTGATCTCGCTGGCGATTATTTCGACCGCGATTTACGCGGTCAGCTCGAGCAAGCTTCTCAATGCCGCGCTCGCGTTGGCGTTGTCGTTCTTTTCGATTGGCATGTTGTATTTCATGCTCGGCGCACCGTTTTTGGGCATGTTGCAATTTTTGATCAACGCGGGCGCAATTCCGATTGTGACCGTGTTTATTATTTTCATGACGCAATCTCGAGTTTTAAAACTGAAATCTCCCGCCACGGCGGTCACGGCAATTGGCGCGATGGTGATGCTGGCGATTGGTTTTGTCTTGTACATTTCTCGTTCAGGCTCGAGCCTCAACGGTCAGAACGTCACACCCGTCAGTGCGGCGATGCTGGGCGAGAAATTGCTGGGTTCGAGTGAAACCACGGGCAGGGTTGGCACCTTGTTTGCCTTCGAGATTGCCAGCGTCTTGTTGCTGGTGGCGATGGTCGGCGCAATTATTTTAACCAAACGCGAGGGTGAAACCATCAAAGGCAACGTCGGCGTACTTTCTGAAGTCGAAAAAAGCGTCACCCAAGGCGAACTCGAGACTCCTGCCCGAGCAGCCGATGCTGTCATTCCCGAAACTCGAGAGAAGGTGGTTGCCTGATGGACGGTATTCTTTCAACCATCCGCTCGTTTGCCAACAACGGCATCAGCTTGCAACAGTTTTTGATTCTGGGCAGTTTGTTGTTTCTGGTTGGCATTTACGGTGTTTTGACGCGCCGTAATTTGATCGCCATCCTGATGAGCGTGGAAATCATGCTCAATGCTGCGATGCTCAATTTTGTGGCGGTCAGCGCCTACACCGACACGGTGAACATCAACGGGCATTTGTTCGCGCTGTTTATCGTGGCGATTGCCGCCGCCGAAGTTGCGGTGGGTTTGGCGATTTTCATTAACGTTTTCCGTTCTAAGGGTGGCGTGCTCACCGATGACCTGATGGAGATGAAACAATGATCTCGAGCCATAGTAAATTCATCACCAGGAGGGCAAAAAATGGTTGATCTTGCCATTTTGATTCCCGTGCTGCCAGCGTTGGGCTGGTTGATCATTTCGATTTTCTCCAAGTCGCTTGGCAGCAAAGGCAGTGCTTGGCTTGCCACGACTTTAATGGCGCTTAGTGCGGCAATTGCGATTGGTTTGTTCGTCGAAATCAGTAGCGCTGCGCCAAACTGGAAAGCCGAACCACTCGAGCAGTTGTACAACCTCGAGCACAAAGCCAAAACGACACAAGCCGCAAAACCAGCCGAAACGCCAGCCGTCGAAGGGGTCGAACCAATCTCGGCATTGACCCAAGAGGCACAAGAAAAAGCGAATTTGCTCCGTGATGCCTTGCCCTCGAGCAACCGTGCGCTCAGCGGTTTTCCTTTCGTGCGCGAATGGTCTTGGCTCTCGATCAAGGGCGAGGCTGGCTTGCCGTTCGGATTTTACTTTGACCAAACCGCCGGCATTGTGGTCTTGATGGTTTCGGTCGTCGCATTTTTGATTCACCTGTTCAGTGTGGGGTACATGGCTGGCGAGGAACGTTACCCAACTTTCTTTGCGTATATCAACCTGTTTGCCGCCGCGATGCTGGCGATGGTCATGGCAAAAAATTTATTCCATGTGCTCTTGTTCTGGGAAATCATGGGCGTCATGAGTTACCTCTTGATCGGTTTTTTCTACAAAAAGAAAACCGCCCAGCAAGCCATGAAAAAAGCTTTCATGACCGTGCGGGTTGGCGATCTGGCGTTCATGGCGGGTTTGTTCTGGCTGTACTCGAGCTTCAAAACCCTGGACATTCCCACGATTCTCGAGGCTGGCGCGAGCGGTGAACTCTTGAAGGTCTTGGGCGTGACGGCGGCTGGCGGCATCGGTTTGCTGCTGTTTATCGCCGCGATGGGCAAGAGCGCCCAATTCCCGCTGCACGTCTGGCTTGCCGACGCGATGGAAGGTCCAACACCAGTCAGCGCCATGATTCACGCCGCCACGATGGTCGCGGCTGGTGTGTACTTGGTGGCTCGAGCCTACCCGATTCTCGAGGTGGGGCATGTGCTGCCGTTTGTGGCGCTTATTGGTGGGTTTACCGCAATTTTCGCTGCAAGCATGGCTCCCGCCCAAGCGGATGCGAAGAAGATTATGGCGTTCAGTACGCTCTCGCAATTGGGTTACATGTTCCTGTCGCTCGGGGCGTTTGGTTACACGGCGGCGCTGTTTCACCTGCTGACCCACGCTTTTTTCAAGGCGTTGTTGTTCCTTGGCTCGGGCAGCATGATTCACGGTTCGGGAACGCAAGATATTTTTGAGATGGACGAACTGGGCAAATACCAGAAATGGACGCTCGGCACGGTCTGGGTCGGTGCCCTTTCACTGATGGGCGCACCGCTGTTTGCGGGTTTCTGGTCCAAAGATGAAATTCTTCACGCCGTGCAAAGCGCCGGCGGACTGTACTGGATTTTGTGGCTGATGGGCGTCATCACCGCCGTTCTGACCGCGTTTTACTCCACCCGCATGATGATTATTGCGTTTTACAAACCCAAGACCGCCAGTCCCTGGGCTGCCGCACCTTGGAACAACGAGGGCGAACCAACCCTGAACATGACCAAAGCCGAACTCGAGGATCAAAAAGCGCACGAGCACGGACATCACGTCAGCGATCATCCACACGAGAGCGGTCCTGAAATGATTATTCCGTTGGTGCTGCTGGCGACGATGGCAATGGTGATGGGTTTTGTCGGGTCCCCGTTTGCCAACGGTTGGTTCCAGCGCTTTGTCTACTTCGGCGAAGCTCCAGAACTCGTGCCACTCGGCGCGGCTGTTCCAGGGTTCATTCTCTCGGTCTTGCTGGTCGCGGCTGGCGCGGGAGCGTCGTACATGCTCTACGGCGGCGCTCGAGATCATACCAAACAGATCGCGCCAATCTGGTTAACCCGTTTGTTGCAGCGTCGGTACTTCATCGACGACTTTTACTATCACGGTTTTGTCCGCCTTGCCGAGGACATTCAATATCCGCTCGCCTGGTTTGACAAAAACGTTGTTGACCGCATCGTGGACGGCTTTGGCATTGTCACGGGCGCAGTCGGCGACACGTTGCGCCGTGCGCAATCGGGCGCGGTCGGCTTGTACGCTTGGTTGATGGTCGTGGGCGGCGCGGTTATCGCGCTGGCGTTTGCCTTCGCGCAAGGGGGCAACAAATGATTACGCTGCTTATTCTTATTCCTGCCATCGCCGCCATTATTGCCGCAGCAGGCGACAACAAAGCCCAACTCGCCAAACGCGTTGCCGTGGCAGCCAGTCTGGTCTGCACGATTATTTCTGGCGCAATGTACTTGGGCTTAAACCTGAACGGCGGTTTGCAGTTCCTCGAGAAAGTGCCGTGGATGCCGCAGGTTGGTGTCTCGTACTTTGTCGCGTTGGACGGCATCAGCTTGCCGTTTGTGGTCTTAACCTCCTTGCTGACGTTGGTCAGTGTGCTTGCCAGTTGGGATGAAGACCGCAAAAGCTTCTTCGCCCTGTTCTTGGTGATGCAATCGGCTTTAACGGGCGTGTTTGCCAGCCTCGATTTGATTTTGTTCTTCGTTTTCTGGGAAGTTGTTTTGATCCCAATGTTCTTCATCATCGGCGTCTGGGGTTACGAAAACCGTCGCTATGCCGCCGTGAAATTCGTGATCTTCTCGCTGACTGGTTCAGTCTTGATGCTGGTCGGAATCCTCGCCCTCGCGTTTGGAATCTCGAGCAGTGCAGGCATTCCGCTCACGTTCGATTACAGCATCCTGCGCGATCACGTTTCGCTCGTCTCGAGCCTGCCTGGTGTTGGCTTGATGTTCTGGGGCATTATCGTGGCGTTCCTGATTAAACTTCCCGCCTTCCCAGTCCATACCTGGTTGCCGCACGCGCACACCGAGGCGCCCACCGCCGGTTCGATCATGTTGGCGGGTGTGATGCTCAAAATGGGAGGTTACGGCATTCTGCGCTTTAACCTCGGTTTGTTCCCGCAACAGATGCAGGAATATCAGGTGGCGCTGTCCATCCTTGCCACCGTCGGCGTGATTTACGGCGCGTACTGCGCGATGGCTCAAAAAGACCTCAAGCGCATGGTCGCGTACTCGAGCGTCAACCACATGGGTTACGTGCTGTTGGGGATTGTCAGCCTGACCCCGATGGGCATTCACGGTGCGGTCTATCAAATGGTCGCGCACGGTCTGATCACGGGTCTGATGTTCATGATGGTCGGTTTCTTAAGCCACCGCACCCACACCCGAGAGATTGCCAAAATGACGGGCATGTACGCCGCGATGCCGATGCTCGGCGCGATCATGTGGGCAGCTTTCCTGGGCGGTCTTGGAGTGCCTGGCATGGCAGGTTTCATCGGCGAATTCACGGCGCTGTCGGGTGCCGTGCAAAACCCTGTGACCGCGCCGTATGCCTACATCAGTTTGCTCGGCATCATCATCACCGCAGGTTTTATCCTCTACGCGATTCAACGCGTCTTGCTGGGTCGCGCCCCAGGTTCGGACAATCACGCGCACGACGATCACGCCCCAAGCTCGAGCGTGGCGATGGTCAAACACGAAGCCACCAGCCATGCTTTCCACGATCTCAGCTTCCTCGAGATTGCTGCCGCCGCGCCGCTTTTGGTGCTGGCAATCGTGCTTGGTCTGTATCCCAACGCCCTCTCGCCCTGGATTGATTCGAGCGCCCAAGCGCTCTTGAACACTGTCAAGGTTGTCGCATTGGGAGTCTCGAGATGATTGTTGCGATTGTTGTTCTGCTGACCATCTCGGGTATTGTGACCTTCGTTGCGGCGGCGGGCAAAAACGCCGAATTGCCAAATGCAGGACAGGTTTTTGGTGGTGCGACCCTTGCCGTCTTCACCATCATGATGCTGCTGGCAGTTTTGGGCTGGAACGATCAAAACATCTATTACGGCGTATTAAAGGCAGGTCCAATCGCCAGCCTCGGTACGCTCATCATGGGCTTGATTGGTTTGCTGGTCACGGGCGGCGTGATGTCCAACCCCGAAAAGTACCAGTCGGGCATCGGCGAATTTTTTGGTTTTATCATCTTCACGATTCTGGGCGGCGTGCTGATGGTCAGCACCAACAACCTGATCGTGCTTTACATCGGCATCGAACTCTCGAGTTACAGCACCTACATCATGGTCGGGTACTACCGCGATGACCGTTTCAGCAACGAAGCCGCCAGCAAATACTTTTTGCTCGGCGCGGTTGCCAGCGCCTTCTTGCTGTTCGGCATGAGTCTGGTTTATGCCGCCGCCACCTCGAGTGGCATTGTTAACCTCAATTACGAAGAGATCGGTCGCGCCTTGGCTGGCGTGGCTGGCAGTCCCGTCTCGAGCTTCCCGCTGGTCTGGCTTGGTCTCGCCATGATGCTGGTCGGTTTTGGTTTCAAACTTGCGCTCGTGCCGTTTCACTCTTGGACGCCAGATGCCTACCAGGGCGCTCCGAGCATGGTCGCGGGTCTCTTGAGCGTCGGACCCAAAGCGGGCGTCGTCATCGCCCTCTCAAGCCTTCTGACGAGCACTTTCGTGATTCAACCCGCGCTGCTCGACGGCTGGAAAAACGCCTTCATGTGGCTCAGTATCCTGTCCATGACCGTCGGCAACCTCCAAGCGCTTCAACAAACCAACATCAAACGAATGCTTGGTTACTCGAGCATCGCGCAACTGGGGTACATCGTGATCGGTGTCGCCGTCGGCTCGAGTGCCGGCACGGCGGCGTTAATTCTGTACATCACCGGTTATGCCATCACCAACATTGGCGCGTTCTTGCTCGTCTCGAGCCTGCGCGACGCTGGCGTGGGCGAAGAGATTTCGGATTACGCCGGACTCGTGAAACGCAGCCCAACCGCAGGTATCTTGATGGCAGGATTCTTCATGGGCTTGGCGGGCGTGCCGCTCTTGGCGGGTTTCCTCGGCAAGTTCTTGCTGTTCAAAAGCGCCGTCGATGCCAGCCTGGTGCCGCTTGCGATTGTCGCGGTGCTCAACACCGTTCCGGCTTATTACTATTACTTCCGCGTCATCATCAACTCGGTCTTGCTCGAGCCTAAAGACGCTCGACCCATCGAACTGAATCCAACCGCCTTGGCGGTGCTGAGCTTCGCGCTGTTGGGCGTGGTGTTCTTGGGCGTCTACCCAACCCCAGTGCTCGACCTGATTAACAGCGCCGTTAAAACCATGCCGTTGTTCACCGCTTCAAGATAAATTCAATACCACCAAACCTCCCCCGCGCTCGAGACTCGAGTTGAGGGGGTTTTGGTTTTCATTTTGGTCTACCGCACGCGCTCGAGCCAGTTCAATCACAAGCATTCACGAACCGAAATCAAGTTTGGTTTCAAATTCAAAATGAATTTCACAATGGCTTCAGATTGCCCGATGGTCATCCCAATCAATTCAGCGTCCGTCCGCCGCTCGAGCCGAGCAAGGCATTGGCTTTTTGAATGTAACCCTCGAGCGTGACCGCCCATTCATCCGAAGGCTCGAGGTGCGGCAGGGCGATTTGCGCGTGGTACAAAATGCGGCTCGGTTCGCGCCAACCGAGTTGCACGAGCGTGTCGGCAATCATCTGGTGCGCCAGAACCCAGTCGCGGCTGGCTTCTGGCGCAAACTCGAGCACGCGGTTGTAATGCTCGAGCGCGTCGTCGAGGCGGTAGTATTCGTAGGCAATATTGGCGAGCAACAAACTGGCTGGAATGATCGCGCCCGCCTCGAGCGCGAGGGTGGCTTGGCGTTCGGTGGCGTCAAAATCGCCCAATCGGTACTCGAGTTCGGCAAGGTCGGCGAGGACTTCGGCTTTGTAGGGGTATTCGCTGTCAAGCAGCGCGGCGTTGAGGCTGCTTCTGGATTCTTCGGGCAGTCCGGCATCCATTTGCGCCAAACCCATTTCGTGCAGCGCGTAAGACTTGTCGGCGGCAGGTGCAAGTTGCACCGCCCGAGAGAACGCCGCCAGCGCCCCGGGCATGTCCGCCATCGCCGCCAGCGATTGCCCGTGCACGAGTGCCACGCCAAAACTCGGTTCGCCGACTTCATCTTCGAGCGCTCGAGCCAGTTCCGCGCGTTCTCTGGCGAGGCTGGGGTTGTCCAGTGCCAGGTGCGCCCGGGCTTCCAAATGCAAACGGCTGGCGGCTTCCAGCGCTGGTTCGAGGTTGTTGTACAACCCTGCAACTTGCTCGAGGGTGCTCAGGGCTTCAAAGGGTTCTTCAAGTTCGAGAAGCATCGCGGCTTGATCCATCAGCAAAGCGGCTTTGTCGGTGCCTGTGGTCAAATCTGCGCCGTGACTGTATGCCTGTTCCGCCTCGCGCCAACGCGAAAGTCCCTCGAGCGCCCCACCGCGCCACGACCAGTAACGCCAACGCAAAAACGCGGGCAGTTCCTCGAGCACAATGCCCTCAAGCAATTCGAGCGCGGTTTCGGGTTCACCCAGCGTCACCAAGGCGCTGACCGCATGAAATTTCGCCACGCTCGAGCCGCCGCGCGATTGTGCCGCCAACTCGAGCGCCCGCATTTTGCGCGGTTCGGCATCATTGATGCGTTCACCCAATTCAAACGCTTCCAACTCGAGGGTGAACGCGATGTTCGCCGCCCGCAGCGCCATGTACGTCGGGTCTTGGCGCAAGAGCGGATTGCTCAAGACCGCGTTCGACAAACTCTGCGACGAACCCTCAATGCCTTCACGTCCGTAGAGCGTGTAAATGCCCGCCATCTCGAGGTCGCACAAGGCGGCAATGCGCGGGTCACGACTGCTTCTCGCGCCTTTCTCGAGCGTTTCAAAGGCAGTTTCAAAGTCGCCTTTTTCCAAGGCTTGATGGGCGGTTTGCAGGATATCCAAAGCGTGTCAAGCATAACCCGAGGAGGCGGGGATTGATTGAATTTGGTTTAAGGTTTGGCAAGTTTAGAAAATGAAGCTCGAGATCAGGCAATTCGGAGCTTGCTGACTGTTTTGCCGACCCTTTCGGTTTGAGCGACCCAAACCCGTCAGCGATGCCGCCCGCCAGGTGCGTTTTGGCATCAAGAAGGTGCTGCTTTCAGGGTCAAGAAGCGACCCAAGCCCGTCAGCGACCATGCCCGTTAGGTGCATTTTATGGTCAAGATAGGTGCTGCTTTCAGGGTCAAGAAGCGACCCAAGCCCGTCAGGTGCTGCTTTCAGGGTCAAGAAGCGCGTCAACGGATATGCAAGGTGCTGTAGAAGAATTAAATGGAATCCAAATAATTTTCTGACCATTCCTGAAACTCGAGCGGCACAAACCAAAAGTGGTGAACGCCAATAACGCGTTCACCACTTTTTAAATCTCGAGATTGGATTACAAATCAATTCGCGTAGGTTAACCAATGCTCGTAGCCTTTGGCTTGCCCACTGGTCGCCTCGAGGTAACGCTTTCTGATCTCGAGCGAGATTTTACCCGCCACGCCATTGCCGATCTTGCGGAAATCGATCTCGCTGACTGGGGTGACTTCGGCGGCGGTGCCGGTCATGAAGACCTCTTTGGCGCAGTACAGTTCCTCGCGGGTTGCCATCGTTTCGACAACCTCCAAGCCCATGTCCTTGCAAATCTGAATGACAGAGTCGCGGGTGATGCCGGTCAAATTGACGCTTCTCGAGATGGCGTAGACCGTGTTCTTGTTGATGAAAAAGAAATTCTCGCCCGTGCCCTCGGCAATAAAGCCGTTCTGGTCGAGCAGCAAACCCTCGTCAAAACCCGCCGACACCGCGTCCATGCGAGCCAGGGCGCTGTTGACGTAATTGCCGCCCGCTTTGGCTTTGCCAGGCATGGCGCCTGCGGGCAGGCGCGTCCAGGCGGTGGTCATGAGCCGAGCGCCCTTTTGAATGGCTTCATCGCCCAGGTACGCGCCCCATTCCCAACCCGCGACCATCGCCAGCACTGGGCAGGGCAGGGGATTGACGCCCAAAGTCTGACCGCCGCGCCACACCAGCGGACGCAAATAACATGACTTATAATTGTTGGCGCGAATCACCTCGAGATGGGCGTGTGAGATTTCTTCCTGGGAGAACGGAATGGGCATTCGCAAAATATGGGCGCTGTCGAAAAGGCGCTGCGTGTGATCGCCCAGCCGAAAGACTGCCGCGCCACGGTCGGTCTCGTAAGCCCGTACACCCTCGAAAACGCTGGTGCCGTAATGGAGGGCGTGGGTCAAGACCGAAACGGTGGCTTGTTCTTGCGGCACGAGCTTGCCGTTAAACCAGATCATGCCCGCCTTGATGCCGGTGTCGCCGCCAACACTGCCTTTGGGTGCCTCAACTGTCTGTGTCATAAAACTCCTTGAGATGGCTCGAGCCATGTTGAAAGCGCAGTTTACCGTTTTTCGATTAGAGCGGTGGCATCACCAACGGGCAAGGGCGGCGCGAAAACATAACCCTGGGCTTGGTCGCAACCCAGAAAATGCAGTTTCTCGAGTTGATACTGGGTTTCGACCCCCTCGGCGAGCACTTCCAGACCGAGGTTGTGCGCCAGGGCGATGATGGTTTGCACCAGGGGAATGGCGTCGTTGCGGGTGGCTGAAATGCCGGAGGTAAATGCCCGATCCACTTTCAGCAAGTCCAGCGGCAGGCGTTGCAAACGCACCAAGTTGGAATAACCCGTGCCGAAATCGTCGATTGAAAACCGCACGCCCAGTTTACGCAGTTCAAACATCAGGTTTTCTGGGGTGGTGTCCCTGGACATGACCTGGGATTCGGTGACCTCGAGTTCAAGGTGTTTGGGAGCCAAACCGGTGCGCTCGAGGACTTTTGAGACATTCTCAACCAAATCGGTGTTCTCCAGTTGGACCGCCGAGAGGTTGACCGCAATTTTAAAATCGCGCCCTGCCTTGTTCCACTTGGCGGTCTGCAAACACGCCGTCTCGAGCACCTGCGCCCCGAGTTGCACGATCAAACCGCTGGCTTCGGCAAGCCCGATAAACCGGTCCGGCAGCACCAAACCGCGCTCTGGGTGATGCCAACGCACCAGGGCTTCAAAACCGATCAGGCGCTCCTCGCCCAAATGAAATTGCGGTTGGTAAAAGACTTCAAACTCGTCACGCTCGAGCGCCCGACGCAACTGGGCTTCAAATTCCAGAATCTCGAGTTCGTGATGGTCGTGGTCGCTGGCAAAAAACCGCGCCCGTCCGCGCCCGGTTTCTTTGGCGCGGAACATGGCAAGGTCAGCCCGTGCGATCAGATCGGTGGTGGTTTCGGCATCGCCTGGGAAGTTCGCCACGCCCATGCAGGCGGAAATCGAAACCTCGTGACCGTTGAGGTAAAACGGTTGATTGAAACTCTCGAGCACCTTGCGGGTCACTCGGGTCACGTACTCGCGGTCGCCGAGCATCAGAATGCCGAACTCGTCACCGCCCATTCGCGCCAGCAAATCCGTGCTGCGCAAACAGGTTTTCAGGCGTTTGGTGACAATCCCCAGCAGCGCATCGCCCGCGTCGTGACCCAGGGTATCGTTGACCAGTTTAAAACGGTCCAAATCGATAAACGCCAGCGACAAAGGCTCGAGCCTGTGACGGGTGTTGTTGATGACCGTTTCGAT
>CAXTTL010000123.1:0-14472 GCA_964247135.1 uncultured Deinococcales bacterium
CAGTTTTGCGCTGGTGGTGCGCATCGTCTTGGGTTTTCTGGGCACGCTCGATACCGACCTTGAGGTTGCCGCCAAGAGTGTGGGCGCGAGTGCTTGGCAGGTGTTTTTTTTCATTGCTCTGCCAATTGCCAAACCCGCGATTTTGGCAGCCTCGGCGCTGGTGTTTCTGTACTGTTTTGCCTCGTTCGGCGTGCCGCTTTTATTGGGCGCGGGACAGTTCAACACGCTCGAGGTGGAGGTCTGGCAGTCGGTCAGCAATCAACTCAGACTCTCTGAAGCCAGCAGCTTGGCGTTGCTGCAATTGCTGGTGACTTTTGCCGCCAGCCTGTTGTACACCAGGGCGCAATCGGACGCTCGACTTTCGCTCGAGTTTGGTGCAAAACGCCCCATTGCCATAGGATTGGCTCGAGTGACCTTGGTTGTCTGCGTCGTCTTTACGCTGATTTTGACACTCTCACCGATATTGGCGTTGTTGCGTCAAGCATTGTTTGATTCGGGTGGTTTGACCTTTGGTTTTTTTCTGAGTGCCTTGCGCATCGGCGATGGCTTGAGCGATGTTCCGATTCTCTTGGCGCTCGAGAATGCGGTTTTGTTCGTGACGCTGACCTTGCTGCTGGCGGTTCCAGTCGGTTTGTTGTACGCGGTTGCGACCCAATTCACAGGCTCGAGAATCCTCGATGCGCTGTCATTGTTGCCGCTCATGACCAGCGCGACCTTGCTCGGCGTGGCGTTCATTGTGGCGTACCCAAACCTGAGTGCGAACCTTGGCTTGCTGATTGCGGCGTACACGATTGGCGCGTATCCGTTCATTGTACGCAGTGTCTTACCCGCGCTTCGGGCTTTGCCACCCGAGATTCTCGAGGCGGCACGGGTCAGTGGGGCGACCGAATTTCAAGTGTTTTGGTTTGTGACCTTGCCGCTCCTTCGCCCTGCCTTAAGCACAGGGATTGCCTTTGCCTTTGCCAGCGTGATCGGCGAGTTCAGTGCAACCCTGGTGCTTTCACGACCCGAATGGGCGACGCTGACCACGGTCATTTATGCCAAACTTGGGCGACCAGGGCAACTGGGGGACGCCAGTGCCGTTGCTGTCATGCTGTTGTTGCTGACCACTGGCGGGTTTTTATTGCTTGACCGCACCAGGGGACGAATGGGTTAGAGCCTGGCTTGATCGGTTCCAGCTCGAGCGGCGTTTGTGCCCATTGGCAAAAACAGCTTGAAAGTGGTTCCCATCCCAACTTGGGTTTGGATTTCCAGTTCGCCGCCAAAATGCCCGCGCACGATGTCTCGAATGATGCTTAAACCCAGTCCCGTGCCTTTGCCGACTGGTTTGGTGGTAAAAAGCGGTTCAAAAATCTTGGGCAAAATCGCATCGGCAATACCAATACCGTTGTCGGTGACGCTGAAAACCAATTCGGTTTGCTCGAGTTGAATTCGGGTGCCAAAGCTGACCTCAACCCGCGCATTTTCTTTGCCTTCGCTGGCATGAATGGCGTTAATCACCAGGTTTGAAACCACTTGTGTAAAACGCCCTGGTTCGCCGCGCAACAGCGTACCCACCGTTCCAGGGTTTAAACAGACCAGAACCTTGGCGCTCCGCGCTTGATGCTCGAGCATCGAAAGGGTGTCCTGCGCGACATTGACGGGGTCAAACAATGTGGCTTCGTTGCTCGAGAAGCGGGTTTGGTTGCGCATTTTGCGCACGAATTCGCCCAGACGGTCCAGGGTCATGGCGGTGTCTTGCAAACTTTTTTGCAGCTCGGTCGCAATCTCAGAATGGTCTTCATCGGTCACACCAGGGTTGCCAATGCTCTGGGCGTATTCGTCCGCCAACGAACGCGCTTGGTGCAAGTAATTGAGGCTAGCGGCGAGCGGCGTGTTGACCTCGTGGGCGAGACCGGCGGTGAGCTGCCCAATGCTGGCAAGTTTTTCACTCGAGATCAAGCGTTCACGGCTGTCCTCGAGTTCGGTGGTGCGTGCCTGAATGCGTTCCTCGAGTTGGTTGTTCATGGTTAAAAGTTGCGCGTTCAGGCTGCGATTTTCGCGCAAGATCAGGATTTGACGAACCAACACCAAAGCGGTGATGATTGCGGCTGAAACGACGCCGACAAGATCGCCTATTTCCGAAGCCAAATGGGATCGGATTAACGGAATGTAAATCAAGACCGCCGCCAAGTACGGGGCATAAGTGCTCAACCAGCTTAATGATGCCAGGCTTTGGCGGGTCAGCAGGCTCGAGGGTTGAGGGCTAAAACTGAGGTATGCGCCGAGGCAAAAAATGCTCAGACAGAGGATAAAACCGCTATCGACCAAATTGCCTGGTTGGTAGAATCCCAAACTCAATTGGGCACCAATCGCGGCGTCAAGCAGCACCAAAGACGCTATGCCCAAACTTGCCAGAATGATCAAGCGCTGGATTTGAATGGTGCTGCGCATGGTCACAACAATGGCAACACACAGCACCACAATATCGATTGGCGTGCCATTAAAAGGAACCCTGGGCAAGTTGGTGTTGGTACTGGCAAAAGCCGTTGTGCCTGGGATCAGCAATTGACCAGCGTTTGCCACAATTTTGTCCAGAAAAGAAGTCCAGAACAAAATCCCAACCGTCAAAACCAGCAAAGACACGTCGAGACTCAAACGCACCACCTCGAGTCGGCTGGTTTTGCGCAGTGGCACTCGAAGCAAACCGATGATCAACAGAACGCTTGTGCCTGCGTACATCAGATCAATCGGGTTGACTTGGGGGCGATAGCCAAACTCGAAAAAGACCCGCAAAAAATCTGCCAAAACGTGTAGCCCTGCCCCCCAAACAAAAGGTTGCATGATGAATCGTAAGGTTGGATTTTGAAGGCGGTAGGCTTGAACAAAAAAAAGCATTGCCACGATTTCAACTGGCAGGTTAAAGATCACCGCTCGAGCTTGCTGCCAAGTTGTTCCGCCGATGTTCAAACCGAGTGCCAAAAAATACCCAAGACCCAGGGCGCACACCAGTACAAACATCAATCTCAAAGCCCCAAAACGAGGGTCGGGTCTTGCCTGAGCCACTTCGGGAATCATGTGGTTTCCACCGAATCCACTTTTGGGATCGAAATATCAAAGCGCGCGCCAAGTCCAAATTGACTGCTGACCCGAATATCACCCGAGAAATGACCTTTGACAATATCGTGCACCACCGATAAGCCGAGACCATCGCCGTGATCGCTCAGCTTGGAAAACGTTGGTTCAAAAATACCCGTTACAATATCTTGATCCAAGGGCAGACCATTGTGCTCAACGCTTAAATGCGCGGTTTTAAGTGTTGAACTTAAGGCAATGCGCACCCAAGAAGTTGTCGCCGTTGACTCGACCGAGCAGGCTTGAATCCCAGAAAACACGAGTTCATTTAAAATCTGCCCCAAACGCAACGGATCGCCGTGAATCAGTACGGCTTCGTCTGGCAAACTGATACTCAGCTTGACCTGATGCTCAATTGCTTGGTACTCGAGATGGACAAAACCGTCTTGCAGGGTTTGTCTGGCATCGAAATCAAAACTGTCTTTGCTGGACATTCTGCTTTGTTCGCGGACGCGTCTGATGAACCGACCCAGGCGTTCCAAACTGCTTTCAATTCTTTGATGGGTTGCCTCGAGTTCGCTGGCGATTTCAAGGTGGTCGTCTTTGGTGACATTGGGGGCAAGGATCGAGTTTTTGTATTCGCGCACCAATGTCCTGGCATGGGAAAGGTCGTACAAACTGGCTGCCAGGGGCGTGTTGACCTCGTGAGCCACGCTTGCTGTGACCCTCCCTAAACTGGCAAGTTTTTCACTTGCCACCAACTGGGCTTGGCTTTCTTGCAGCAGCAAGGTTTTGGCGTTTAACTCTTCAGTGCGCTCTTGAACGCGCTCTTCGAGGTTGCTCGAGAGTGCTTGCAGGCTTTGGTTGAGGTTGGCATTTTCGGTTAACTCGACGATTTGGCGAATCAAAGCCAAAACAACCACGACGAAGGTGCCGAACAGGACACCATTTTCGTTGAGTGCGTGCTCTGATGTCATGAGGGCAGAAATGGCAAAGACCAAAAGGATAGACAGTTGACTGACAATCGGAAACGTTTGCCACTGTGACCAGAAGCGCTTTGTTTTGACGCGTTTGACCAAAATCAAATCAGGCTCAACAGGTTGAAGACTTAAAACGGCAGCGATGCAAAAAAGTATTGCACAAAGCATATTCAGCAAATCGGATGGGTTTCCCGTTTGATAGGAATTGGTCGCCTCTTGAATGTTGAACAAAACATCGTACAAACCCAGACCAGCCAATCCCAGAGCCAGACAGGTAAATTGGGCTTGAGTTAAACGTCCACGTCCGTTAAACATCAATAAACTCAAAACCGTCAATTGTAAAACATCCATGATTGGATAGACCAGGCTTAAACCCAGTGCCAAATACTGCTGACCGTACTCGAGCACGGTATCAGCCAGGTAGACACGCCAGGCGACGACGATCAGCGTCATCATGACGATGGCAACCTCGAGCGCAAATTTTGTGCCTTGGAGTCGGGTTTTGATTCGCTCACGCGGAATAAACAAAAATGCGCTAACAACACAAATCGGTTGCAGGACATAAAAAATGTCGGCAACCGACGGAAAGGGGTCAATTTTTAAGACAAGCTCGAGGTACGCCCAAAGGCAATCGGCGAGCGCCAATGAAAGCAGCGCCATAGCCAACCAAAACCACATTTTTTTCATGGAATCGCGGTGTTGTTTTGACACCAGATACATGATCCAAGCGGCAATAAAACTTGGTGGGATATTGAACAAATCGCCGCGCAGGGTTTCAAACGTTTGTCCACCAATTTGAAACAACAAAATTATTGCCTCTAAAATGCCAAAAAAGAACAAGACACCCAACCACACCAGCAATTGTTTTTGAGGCGCTCGAGGATGGTTCGGGATTGTGGTTGTGCTGCTCAAAAGAAAACCTTTGAAATCTTGGATTTGTGATGGCTGAAGTTTTAAAGTGAAGTCTTTGGTCAAACGATTTTACGTGCCCGCAAGCCTTTTAAAAGTCCAAACTTGGCAAAGCGGGCGTGCCCATCAGACCCGAGCCAGAAACACTCGAGCCGCCAACGATGATTGAGTCAATGGTTGAGTTCGGCAGGGTTTATTTGAGCGCGGGTTATTTCAGCAAAGTCTCGAGTTCAATCGTTGCGCCCATGACAGCGCGATTATTCCCTTGGTTTTTGGCTTGGTACATGGCGTTATCGGCGTTTTCGATCATGGCGTTGCGGACAAGCTCGAGGTCTTGGTTGCCCAGGTTGCCAGCATCGCTTTGACCCGTTTTGCCAGCATCGCTTTGACCCGTTTTGCCAGCATCGCTTTGACCCGTTTTGAGGGTGCACAGACCAATGCTGACGCTGATGGTTTGTTTTGAATTTTTGTCGCTGTGCCCAACACTGACGGCATTGATGGCTTGACACAAACGTTCGGCAATGACCATGGCGCCGTTTTGGTCGGTCAGTGGCAAAACCAGACTAAATTCGTCGCCGCCGTAACGTCCAGCGATGTCGGTCGAACGCAGGGATTCTCGGATGACCCGCCCGACCTTCATCAAAAGATGATCGCCAGAGAGGTGACCTAGATTGTTGTTAATTTCCTTAAAACCGTCCAGATCAAGCATCAATAAACTGGTGTTGTGCCCATGCCTGGCGGCAAGTTTGAGCGTTTCACCAAAGCGATCCATCCAATGAAGCCGTGACATCAAACGGGTTAAACCATCGACGGTTGCCAAATCGTAGAGCCTTACGTTTTCAATCGCGATAGCCGCCTGCGCCGCGAACAACTCGAGCAGTTCAAAGTCAGTTTCAGGCTCGAGTTGCTGTTCGATAAAGACCACACCGACAATATGGTCTTTGAAGCCAAGCGGTACAGCCAAGCTTTGATCGCGTTGGGTGACGCCAGAATCGAGCGCAAATTTGACCAGATCGCGCTCAATCACAGACAAACCTGACCAAGTTTGACGCTCAAAACGTCCAGTGCCCACCCGAAGCTCGAGTTGCTCGTTGTTGATGGTGGCAACAAAACCATCGTTGGTCTCCAATTGCTTTTGGGAACCGTCTGAAATCGCAATAAACGCCCCAGACAAACCCAGCAAGCCCTGTACTTGCAAGAGCACGCCGCGCATCAAATCCTCGAGCGGTTGAACTTTATGCAGCTCCGGCGTGACCCGCAAAATATAACGCAGACCGTCCCGAGAGGTGCGTAAAGCCCGAGCGTGCCTGTAGGCTTTGAGGGCGGAATCGACCCAGACCAGCAGTTTTTCTGGACCTTCGGATTTGTCGTGATAGCCTTGAATCTCGAGATCGCGTAACATTTGCCTGGCTGGACGTTCGGAAGAATAACCAGTTTGCAAGACGATTTGCAGATTGCGGTCAAACTTGCGAACCTCGCGCACAACCTCTTCGCCGTTCATGTCTGGCATAAAATAATCCAAAAGCATCAAATGAATTTCGTGCTCATGGCTTAAACGCAGCGCCTCGATGCCTCCAGAGGCGGTCAGCACGGAATGCCCCTCGAGTTGTAACAGTTGAGCCAACGTCACCAGGATGGTGTTGTCATCATCGACCACCAAGATGGTGTGACCTGTTTGCGAGTTTTGAGATCGAAGCCGCGCCACACCAACTCCTCTAAAACCGTAACTCTTGAAAAATCCCGACTTTTCAAAACCCAGCATCGCAACAATTGCCAAGTTCAATGTTGGTTCACTGAAACCCAAAAAACCTAAAAGGATGACTGACCTGGATCAATTATCACACGAATGACACGCCAGATGCTACTTGCCGACCAATTCCAAAGGCTTTTCGCTCGAATTTGACTCCAGGGTTTCAATAAACGCATCGACCACACTTGGGTCAAAATGCCTTCCCGAATCCATGCGAAGCTGCGCCAAAGCCTCCTCGTGCGTCCAAGCCCGCTTGTAAGGTCGAATCGACACCAAGGCATCGTAAACGTCACAAATGGCAAAAACCCGAGCCTCGAGCGGGATGTCTTCGCCCTTTAGACCCTCGGGGTAACCCGTACCGTCGTAGCGTTCGTGGTGATAAAGAATCACATTGAGCGCCCCTTGCGCCAAACCAGGAATCTGTGACGCCAGATGAAAACCACGTTCGACATGGGTTTTCATGATGCTCCACTCCTCAGGATTGAGCTTGCCTGGTTTTAACAAAATGCCGTCAGAAACCCCCAGTTTACCCAAGTCGTGCAGGTACGCGCCTTGGCGCAACGCCTCGAGTTGCAAATGGTTCAAACCAAACGCCTCACCGAGTGCCGTGGCGTAGCGAACAACATGCTGGGTGTGCCCTGCGGTTTCCAAATCGCGCATCTCGAGCGCCAAACCGAGCGCCAGAAAGCTGCCCTCCAAGGTTTTTTGGGTATGCGCTTGACGGTAGGATTTCAGTGCCGCATCGACCCAGAGCATCAGCTTTTCGGCACCCTCAGATTTATCGTGATAGCCCTGAATCTCGAGTTCGCGCAGCATTTCACGGGCGGGAATCAGACTTTGACCGGTTTGCAAAATCACCTGGGTGTCGCTGTTAAATTCACGCAATTTTTTGACCGTTTCGCCGCCCGTTAAACCAGGCATGTTGAAATCGAGCACCATCACATGAACCGCACTGTGTTGGCAAACCTCGAGCGCCGAGCGACCATTGTCGGCAATCAACACCACATGACCTTCACGTTCAAACAAATAACGTAAACTCTCGAGCACCAGTGGATTGTCATCGACGACCAGAATGGTATGACCTGAAGAGGAGTGTGTGGAAAGTCTCGGCACAATGAGGAAATTTTACACGGCTCGATTGCTTTTCGGCGTCCATTTCTCACACAGCTCAAACTCGAGTCTTCCCAAGATTCAAATCATTACCGTGAGGGCAATCCGATGAATTTGCCCTCACGGTGATTCTGCGACTCGAGATTGTTTGTCAACTCAATGCGAATGAATTGAACTGTTTATCAGCATCACATTCGGTTTCCACTCGAGCAAACCCGTCGCCTGGGCGTAAAGGTCGTACTCGTCGGCGTCCTCGACCATCACTTTGATGATGTCGCCAATTTTGATCTGACCCGCAAACTCGCCAGCCGCAATGTAGACGCTGCCGTCGATCCCTGGCGCATCACCTTTGCTGCGTCCAATCAATTTTGAGCCAGCAATGGTATCGTCCTCGTCGTCGTTGTATTCGTCAATAATCACTTCAATCTCGAGTCCAATTTTGGCTTGGTTTTTTTGAAGACTGATCTCTTGTTGCAACGCCATCAAACGCTCGAGCCGTTCCTGTTTGATCTCTTCTGGCACGTGATCTTTGAGCATATTGGAATCTGCGCCCTCAACCTCGCTGTAGGTGAACGCGCCAACGCGGTCGAGTCGGGCTTCGGTCAAAAAGTCGAGCAATATTTGGAAATCGGCTTCGGTTTCGCCCGGGAAACCGACAATGAACGTGCTGCGCAAAACGATTTCTGGGCAAATTTCGCGCCAGCGTTTAATCGTCTCGAGCTGCTTGCCCGCGCCAGGGCGCCGCATGGCACGCAAGATGCTGGGGCTGGCATGTTGCAACGGCACGTCCAAATACGGCAAGATTTTGCCCGCCGCCATCAGCTTCACGACGTTCTCGACGTGCGGATATGGGTAAACGTAATGCAGTCGCACCCAGGCGCCCATCTCGCCAAGTTTGGCGGTCAAATCCAGCAGATGCGCCGCGACTTGCTGCCCTTGAAATTCCGATTCGCGGTGACGAATGTCCACGCCATACGCGCTAGAGTCTTGCGCGATGACCAGCAATTCTTTGGTGCCGCTGGCGACCAAACGGTAGGCTTCGTACAACAAGTCCCCAGCATCTCGAGATTCTTGCAAACCGCGCAGTTTGGGAATAATGCAAAAGCTGCACGTGTGGTTGCAACCCTCGGCAATCTTCAGGTACGAAAAATGCTTGGGCGTTAACTTCACGCCCGTGCTCGAGAATGGGATCAAACTGGTGAACGGATTCTCGTCCGGTGGTATCAACCCGTGCAGTGCCGTCATAACGCCGCCGACATCGCCAGGTCCGGTTACGCTCGAGACGCTCGGGTGGCGCTGCATGATGGTCTCAGGGCGCTCGCCGAGGCAACCCGTGACAATCACCTTGCCGGTGTGCTCCAGCGCCTCACCGATGCTCGAGAGGCTCTCCTCGATGGCGGGTGTGATAAAACCGCAGGTGTTGACGATCACGACCTCGGCATCCTCGTAACTGGGCGCGATCTCGTAACCCTCGGCACGAATTTGCGTCAATATGCGTTCGGAATCGACCAGGGCTTTGGGGCAACCCAAAGAGACAAAACCAACTTTTCGGGTTTGGACAATATTTACAGCACTCACAACAACCTCCAAAAGCCAGTCATCATACTCGAGTCACCAGGACTTGAATAGTGACGCCAGATTTCGGAATCTTTAGGGCAGCGTGATCGTGGCGGCTTCGGCAGAACCGATGGCGGCTTTGGTCACACCATTGATTGTCGAACTGATCTGATCGGGTTGCCCAGCCCGTACCGTAATCGGACCCGTATAGGCTTGGCTCGAGCCTTGCTTGGGAATACCTTCATAAAGCACTTTGCCCGCTTTGTCCTTGATGCGCACCCAGCTTGTGCCTTTAAAGGTTAAATTGATCGTGCCTGGTTTGGCTGCCGTGGCTGTTACGGGCGGGAGAAGTTTTTGCAGTGAAACCGACAACTTGTGATTGCTTAAAAACGACATGGTTTTGACGTAAGGCTGATAGCCTTTCAGTTCGACCCGCAACTCTCGAGCGGTACTCGAGGTGACTGGCGTGTTGGTGATCGGGGTTACACCCATGTTGTTACGATCCACCAAGACTGTTGCGCCTTTGGGGGTGCTTTGCAATGAAAGCATGACGGTTTGGGTGCCAAGCGTTGTACCAGGATTTTGATTCACAATCACACCGTTCGAGTTTGCATTTGAAACCGCTCCGCGCGGCGTGCCGCGCAGTGCCGTCCACGCCACCCAAGCGATGGCGCCGAGCACCACCAAACCTGCCAGCACAATTGGAATCAAAGGAAGGCTATTGCTCGGTGCACGCGATGTACTCATGGTGATTGGACGGTTTGAACCCAGCGCCGAGGTGCCATTGCTGGCGGCAACACTTTTGTTGACCCCAGACGCGGCAAGCCCAGAAACCGGAATTGGGCTGAGCTTAGAGGGCGTGTTGATGCGGGTGGCACGTTGCACACTGGGGGCTGGCGCGGGTGCCGCGCCCGAAACGCGGTCGTAGACCTGGACAAACGGGGCGGCGTCCAAACCCACCAACTTGGCATAACTTTGAATGTAGCTGCGGGTAAAAATGCCCTCCGGCAATTGATGAAATTCGCCCGCCTCGAGCAAAGTCAATAAGCTGGTGCGGAGTTTGAGTTTATCGGCGATCATCTCGAGCGACAAGCCTTTGGCTTCCCTGGCTTCACGCAGGGTCGAACCAAAATTGGTTTGGTCAATTGTTAAACGCCCGGTAAGGCTGCTGGCGGTACTTTTGGTTTCTTCACTCATCGGGTGCTCCGGTAATTCTTGTGGTTGTTTGACGCGGCTCAAAAAACTCGAGTGCATTCCAGTGTACCGCGCCTTGGGTGAGGAACACCAAATTGATCCGAGAATTAGAAAATACAGCGCTTTTTTGCCGAACGCACATGAAAAAAGCCAAATTGGCATTAAGATGAGGCTCGAGTGATGAAGACCATGATCGGCTTGAGGGAAACTGAAGTCAGGTCATCTTAAAAAACTGAAGTCAGGTCATCTTAAAAGGGGTGAGTTTTTGAAACAAATTTTCAGAGCGTTTGCGACGTTGATCGTTGCGGGGGTTGGTCTTGCCAGCGCCCAAGATGTGCGTTCGCTCGGCATGGGCGGGGTGTTGTTGCCCGGACCTGGATTGGCGGCGTTTAACCCAGCCTACGCAACCTATCCCGCCAATCAATGGGGGCGCGGTGGGGGGTTTGCCCTGCCGGTGGGATTGATCAATTTTTTTATTCGCTCTCAGATGAATATTTTAAACTTTGCCACCAACCGCGCATCTTACGTCAACGACCCTCAAAACAACCCGTTTGACCTGCTGCCAATTTTTGATCAAGCCACCAACCTCAACAGCTTTATCCTCAACCCGCCCGCCAGCCCAAAAGAACTGGTGATCGACATCAGCGCCCAAAACGGCGTGCGATTTTTTGATGGCGAGGGCAACCAACTGCAATTCTCGAGTGGCGCGGGCGTGGCGATAGCGGGCAGCTCGAGCAGCCGTCCGTTGGGCGTCAACCCACTCTTTCGCCTGCCGATTGACATTGGACCCGTGCAAGTTGGTATTGGTATTTTTGCGAATGTTAATTTCCCCAGTCTGGCACTCAACCAAGAATTCCTGAACAAACTCGCCACAAACACGCTCGAGCCAGGTAAAACCTATACTTTTGCCACGGTTTCGCTTCAAGAATCCGCCGGAGTGGCACTCGATTTGGCGTTCGCCACCAATTTTTCGCTGCCAACCACGACCTTGTACGTCGGCGCTCGAGGCACAGGTTTTTACGGACTGGGTTATGTTTCAGGGGCGGTCAACGCAAAAGTGACCACCAAACCGGACGGCAGCCCAGACACCAGCACGCTCGGCAAATACGACGGCGAAGTCTTCATCTCGAGTCCGTTTTATCATCCTGGCGACAGCGGTTTTGGCGCCGATCTCGACCTTGGGGTCGCCGCCGATTTTAGCGGCGCCCAACTCGGATCACCCGAACTCGAGCGTCTGAGCGTTGGGGCGGGGGTGTTGGGCGGTTTGACCTTCAGTTCTTGGACTGGTCAGACGTTTAAGGTTTCCAACACCGATTCGACCCCATTTGCGGCGGGCAAAGGCGTTGCGACAACAGTTGACAGTGGTCTTACCACCGATCCGCTTTTTACCATCAACGGTGCCGGATTGTTTAACGTCGGCGTTCCAGGTTTGAAGGTTTTGGCGGCGGCGGATTTGCAATTTGGACGCAGCGCCTTCTCGATTCACCTCGGCGCCGAAGCGCAATTTGGCGTGCTGGTCGGACGGGCAGGCATCGGGTACAACAATGGTTTGACCTTTGGTTTGGGCGGCGGTGTGGATTTCGGCAGAGGGCTTGGACTCGACTTTGCCCTGACCAGCCACACGGCAATCTTTACCAACGGTTACACGGCGTTCGGCATTGCCCTCGCAGTCAAGTTGGGGTTTTAAGATGAAAAATTATAGCTCTCGGGTTTTACTGGGTTTGGTCGCGCTCGCGCTCTCAGGTTGCGCCAATTACACCCTGATTACCCTCAAAGTCGATGTTGCCTCCTTGGTTGGCGAGGCAGCCTTGAAGACCACCCTGCAATTTAGCAGCCCAACAATTGTGGTGAACGAAACCGTGCCCAACAAACCCGAAGGTCAGTTGATTGACAATTTCCCGAAATTGGATGTGCTCAACAGCGCCAAACTCGATATTTTGGTGTTGACCGGTGACGGTTCGGGCAATGGCGCCAAAATTTCGGGCAGCGTCCGTGTTTACGTCGCGCCAACCACTGAGACCAATATTTACCAGGACTCCAAGTATTTGATCAGCAACACCACCGCCGCCACCGCCACCTCGAGCATCCAAATCAATTTTGAACTCGCACCGGCAGGCGCAAACCCAACGCCAGAACAACAAATTCGGGCAGACGCTTTAAAAGCCATTCAATCGGGTAAATTTCGGGTCGGCGTCAAAATTCAGGGCAACTTCGAGAGCGCCCAAACCAAGCTCGAGATTGCTTTAAAAACCTTTAAAATTAACATCAGCGGTTATCCGATTAAACTTGTGCCAGCCCAGTAATGTCTTGTTTTGGTTCATCAGTAATCCAGCCCAGAATTTAAACTCGAGAAAACAGGAGAATCCTTCATGATGAAAACGGCACTGTTTATTCGACATCAAGCGCAACCCAATAAACGGGATGAAGTTCAACGAATCTGGGAGAAGCATGTCAAACCTCGAGTTCAGGAAAATGCTGCTCACGAGGCGTATTTTTATTGTTTTGATGACAATGATGCGGATGGTATTTGTGTATTTCAGCTTTATACCGATCAACAATCGGCACAGCAGTTTACGACAGGCGATTGGTATGACCTATACTTGAACGAAGTGATGCATGTGGTCAAAGCACCCCCACAAATCTCGACCACCACGCTCGTCTGGGGTAAAGGATTTTCATAACGCATAAACGCAGCATGTCAGCAACACCAATGATCCCAATCAAAACAGTCATGTCAATTGATAATTAAGTTTTGATAAAGTGTTTTCTAAGATTTATGAACAAACCTTGACGGTATTTCGTCATCTCGAGTCTTAATTTCTGTCAAACTACAAAGGGTTCAATCTGTGGGTTTATTCGACATCCCCAGTTTTCTCAGGAGTTTAACCATGAAACTAAGCCTTACTCGAGCATTGACGATGGTTGCATTGACCATCACAGGACTGATTTTCAGTGCTGGACTTGCCAAAAACACCTATCGTCTGGCAGCGATTGCGCAGTACAAACTCTCACCAGACACCGACGATGGCACTCGCTTGACGCAGTGTACCTACTGCCATGTCAACAGCAGCGGCAACAAACCCTGGAATCCGTTCGGCATTAACTTGCAAAGCACCTTCAGAAACGAAACCGACACCAGCCTATCGAATACGGTACGCATTAAAGATGCCCTTTACAAAGTCCTGGTGAAAAAACTCGATTCCGACAACGATGGTTATTACGACGCGCTCGAGGTATTTGCCAAAACCTTACCTGGCAATGACGCCTCAAAACCCACCATTGAATTGGCAAAACTCGAGGCTCAATTTAAAGACGCTGGCGGTTTTGCGCAGTACAAAGCGCCGTAAAACGAAACTTGATTGCAACTCAAGGCTCGAGATTGATGCTCGAGCCTTATTTTTTTGCTTAGGGCATCAACAAAATCACCTCGAGCACCATGCTCGAGGTGATTTTGGGTTTCAGTCTAATGTTAGCGCACGTTGCCGCAGGCAATTCCGCCGCCCACGCCAGCGTCGGAGGCTTTCTGGTGAATGTTGATGTACGCGGCGGCAGGAATTTTGGCGGTTTCAACCATTTTCTCGATGCTGCCATTGCCGCTGGCGTCGGCGGTCACATCGGGCAAACCGATGACCACAGGACCTTGGTTGGCGCAAGAACCAACGTGAATGTGCATGGCGTGTTTGCTGTTTGCTTCCATGCCTGAAAGCTTGACGACCACTTTGGCGGTGCCGTCGGTCATCGTGACCACGCTGGCAGTGCCAGTGACAGTGCTGGGTGCAGCGTTTGCCAGAGCACCCGTGCTCGAGATTTTAACGTCGTAGCTGGGTCCAGTGTTGGCTGGGGCACATGAGGCGAAGGCGAGCGCACCGAAAGCTGTTAATAGGGCGTATTTCATAATTTCCTCCTGAAACTTTTACT
>CAXTTL010000124.1:0-14459 GCA_964247135.1 uncultured Deinococcales bacterium
GAGCATACCATCGACGAGGGCATTGCGACCTCGCTCGAATGGGGGAGACGCCGCAAAGACATGATTGGCTATTAAAAACTAATCGTAATCTTGAAACTCGAGTTTTGGTTTTTTCGCGGCTTGCTTGGCGCGTTTTTCGGCTGCCAGTTGCTCGAGCAGCGAACTCGTGCGCTCGAGTGAACCTGTCAGGGTTTCTTTGGCTTCAATCACGGTTTCCTCGAGCAGCAAGTCACGGTATTTTGCCCAGTCGGAAGTGTCGGTTTGCAAGGTTTTGAGGCTGGAGGCGGTGCTGAGCCAGCCCAGAAGCGGTTCGGTGGTGTCAATGTCGCGTTCCTCGAGTGCGGCTCGGGCGAGTTCGACACTTGGTTCGTTGTTGTTCATCCAGGCATGAAGCGCTTTGGCTTTGACGTCCAGAATCTCGAGCACCATGTCTTCAAACCCCT
This sequence comes from uncultured Deinococcales bacterium, assembly GCA_964247135.1. GTDB lineage: Bacteria > Deinococcota > Deinococci > Deinococcales > JAAFIG01 > JANXTZ01. Next base: position 444 of record CAXTTL010000124.1, read on the forward strand.
CAGTATCCAGTACCGCCTCGAGAAAGGCATCTGGGGTGATCTGGGTTTTGGATTTGGTCTGGCGTTTTGCCATGAACGTATTTTACACTTGGGTCCGAACCGTGGATGGGTTGATGGCATTTCGGTGACAATTCACAAACACAAACTTTTTTGACCAGCACGCAAATTTGAACTCGAGTTGCAATCAGGAATCCGTGTCTTGTTGGATACCAAACGATTTTTGCCAAGCCCCATAGACTGCGGGTCATGAACAAAATTCTATTGATGGTCGGTTCAAGCCTCGCGCTTGCCACTGCGGTCATGACCTCCGATGTCAACGCCGCCCCGCGTCCTGACGCTCCACCGCTCGCGCTTCGCGGTTCGCATTCGGTTGGGGTTCGCACCCTGCAAATTCTCGATGCCAGCCGCAAGCGTCCTCTCACGCTCGAGGTGTGGTATCCAGCCAAACTGGAAGCCAACCAAACCGAGAGCACCGTTTACAAAGCCACGATTGGCAGCACCAAATTTGATCTGCCAGGACAAGCGTTCAGAGATGCCAATCTAGAGGCGGGCAAATTCCCACTCGTCATCCTCTCGCACGGACAGGCAGGCTCGAGGTTTGTCATGACCTACTTGACCGAACACCTCGCCTCACAAGGTTTTGTGGTTGCCGCAATTGACCACACGGGCAGCACTTACGACGACATCACGCCTCCCGCTTATATCTCAAGCTTGGTGGATCGCCCATTGGACATGCTTTTTAGCATCAATGAGGTTGCCAAAGCCGTACCGACCAGCGACGGCAATAACGTTGCCCTGATGGGTTACAGCTACGGTGGTTATACCGCCTTGAACGCCGCCGGAATTGGTTTGGACAAAGCCAATTTGACCGATTACTGCAAAACCTCCAACAACGAAGGACCGTGTTTCGCCCTGCCGTACTTCGACAGTTTAACGCCAGCCCGAGGCTCGAGCACTGTCAAACCCGACCCTCGGGTCAAAGCCGTGTTTGTGATGTCTCCCTACGGCATCCCGTGGTTGAGCACCGAGCAATTCAAAAGTATGCGCGTGCCGTTGTTTGTTGGCGGCGGCGAAAACGATGACGTTGCCGTTTTTAAGCGCGATGCGCAACAAGCCTTCAACCTCTCAGGCTCGAGCAGCAAATACCTGTTGTCGCTGGCTTCGGCTTCGCACAACATTTTTACCAATAACCCACCAGAATCGGTCAGAAACAACTGGACGGATTACGAGCGTTGGTTTGAACCCGTCTGGGATCGTGAACGCGTGAACGACATTGCCAAGCATTTTGCCACCGCGTTCTTGAAGCAAAACCTCTTAAAAGACTCAAGCATGGATCAATATTTGACCAGCAAATTGAACGGTTTCTTGCCCCGCACGACCATTGGCGTGAAGCTCGAGACTGGGAAGTAAACACGAAGTAAAAAGCTGAGAGTAAACATCCCCACCTCGAGATGAGATGGGGATGTTTGGTTTTGAATCGCACAAACTTAAGTTTTAACTGGGTTTGCTCTTGAAGGTTGAAATCTTGGACGAATCAAGTCGAAAATCCATCTCGAGAACATCAAGCCATGAAGCCATGTGGTCCAAGTTTCAACCGGTAGCAAGGTCTTGAAGGTTGAAATCTTGGACGAATCAAGTTGTTACTAGATTTCACAAATTTCAGTTGTTAAGTCATGTGGTCCAAGTTTTAACCGGCAACACTGAAAACCGCCTCGAGAAATTCTCGAGGCGGTAGCGTGGTTGAGGTCAATTAAAGAACTGTAACGTTAACAGCCTGCGGACCTTTGCCGTTCTTGCCCTCTTCGCTCTCGAAGGTCACGCGTTGACCCTCTTCGAGGTTACGGTAGCCCGAACCCTTGATCGCCGAAAAGTGGACGAACAAATCTTTTCCACCCTCGTTTGGCGTGATGAACCCAAAGCCTTTTTCACCGTTGAACCACTTCACTGTACCTTCTGGCATTTGATGCCTTTCCGCACGAACTGCAAAAACAGCGTGCCCAGCCAACAAGACTGGCATTCCCTAACGTGTACCGTTCTGGAATGATTAAATTATAGCACAAGAATTCTAAAACGGTACATTTAACTTTACTGAAGGTGGCAATAGTAGCGTCAGCACAAGAAGTTTTGAAATTCCTCGAGCTTTGGTAGCAGCAAATCTTGCGGCAATCTCGAGCCTCAATTATGGTTTTGGCGGTTGTGCTGGTGGTTTGCAATCTGGGATTGCACCTGTGATGCTCAGGGTTAGCTCGGTTTGACTTGCCTGATAACCCAGGGCGGTGGAGGTCAAAACACCGTTTAAGTACGGTTTGTTGTCCCGAATAACGAATGGCAGTTTGAATATCTTGTCGCACAACCGCACGGTGACCTCAAACCGTTCGATTTTGATCATACTCGCGCCCAAGGTTGTCAGAAAATCTTTTGGCGAGACAAACAACACGTGATCGTCAACAAAACCCGTTAAGCTCGAGTGTTTGCCGTTGAAATTCAGGCAGATGCCATTCGCCAGGGCGACACCCAGAAAGACAGTGTAAATGCTCAAAAACCCAATGATCTGTTTCACAATTTCTCCCCGTTTTCAAGCTCGAGCCGAGAATGTCGTATTTTAAACCCAAGATTATTGTTGAGCGCAACGTCATGAAAACCAGCCGTCGATCACGTCTCAATTTCAGTTACAATCAATGGGTTTCACTTGGGGAGCAAAAAAATGACCAAACTGGCTGTCGTTCAAATGTCCATGACCAACAACTTCGAGCATAACGTCGAAAAAGCCATTTCGCTGGTTCGTGATGCTGTATCGCAGGGCGCGAATCTGGTGTTGCTGCCAGAATTGTTCGAGAATTTATATTGGTGTCAGGTGCAACGCGAGCAGTATTTTAGCCTAGCCAATCCGCTCGAGTCGCATCCGTTCATTCCAAAATTCCGAGCACTTGCCAAAGAGCTGAACGTGGTTTTGCCGATTTCATTTTTTGAACGCGCCAACCAGGCGTATTTTAATTCGCTGGTCATGATTGATGCTGGCGGCGAGCTGCTCGGGCTGTACCGCAAATCGCACATTCCTGACGGTCCTGGGTACACCGAAAAATACTATTTCAACCCTGGCGATACGGGTTTTAAAGCATTCCCGACAAACGCTGGCAACGTGGGCGCGGGCATTTGCTGGGATCAGTGGTATCCAGAGTCCGCTCGAGCGATGGCATTGCAGGGCGCGGAAATCTTGCTGTACCCGACCGCCATCGGCAGCGAACCCGAAAGTGCCGGCACGCCCGACACGCGTCACATGTGGCAACGCGTGATGATCGGTCATGCCGTGGCAAACTTATGTTATTTGGGCGCAGCCAACCGTGTCGGCACTGAAACCGTCGAAGGATTGGAGCAACGTTATTACGGCTCGAGTTTTATTTGCGATTACACCGGCGAGAAAATGGCTGAAGCCTCCGACAGCGAAGAAACCGTGCTGATCGCCGAACTCGACCTCGAGAAAGCCAGGAATTTCAGAGCAAGTTTTGGTTTTTTCAGGGATCGCCGCCCCGAGTTGTACCAGAGCTTGTTAACCCTTGATGGCAAAACGAGAAGAGCCTAAAAAGAATCTCGAGCATTATGGCGCTCGAGATTCGCTAATTACTATCTGCTAATCGCTATCAAGCCTTCGCAGCCTCTTCAAGTCTCGGCAAATACTTTTTCAACTGAAATCGCACCCGTCCAAGATTCTGGCTCGAGTCTAGCGTTGCCAGCAAGCTGGTTTCACCGATGGGGGAGAGCAGCACCGGACCCTCTTCAAATTCGACCATGACTTGATTGACGTCGCCTTTGCCAAAAAATTCGGACAGGGCTTGGCTGGCGGCAAAACTCGAGGTGGCAACCCCACCCAGAAAGTCCAGGTCGATGTCGTAGCCTTCGGCGGTGGCGCTTTCGATCACAAAACCGTCATGTCCGACCAAAGCGGCGCTGGTCAGTCCTTTGATTTGGACGATTTCCTCGAGCAGGGTTCTTAAATCCATGAATATCACCTCTGGGTTGAATCTTTACTCGAGGTCTTGCACGAGTTGCAAAGCCAGGCGTGCCATTTCGATTTGCAAATTGCGCAGGTCTGCGCCGCGTTGGGCGGCGACGGTGAGCGAGTGTTTACTGCCGACCCGAATCGAGATGACCTCGAAGGCGTCGGTGGTGAACGCAATTCTGAACAGTTGTCCAAGGCGCAGTTGGGTGCTGGCATGGCTGGTCACCCGCACCAAACTGGCGGTTTCGGCGGCAAGACCGGCGGGTGAAACCACCGCGCCGCCAACGCTTTCAATCTCGAGTCCAGCGTCGGAAACCAGGGTTGCGGTCACGACATTGGGCATTGAAGCCAAGGATGCCAGCCATTTGACCGCCATTAGCTCAGCACCTCGCGCAAGGATTTCAGTGCCAGGTCGCTCATCAGTCGGGCTTTGCCGATGTTGCCGCTCGGCTCGAGGGTCAGGGTCAAGAAAAAATCTGGCGTGATTTGTACGGTATAACCTATCAACTTTTGGCTGATGATCAGGACTTCACTGACCTTGCCAGCGTCAAGGCTGCTTTGATAAGCGATGCCGGCGTTGCGCAGCAAATTCGAGTGTTCTGCCACAATGCTCGAGAAGTCAAGTTTGGTTTCATTGGAAAATTGTTCGACCAGCAATCCATCCATGCCGCCAATGGCAGCACCGATTGCCCCATCGACGTTCGAGACCAGGTTTGAGAGTATCTTGTCGAGTTCCACTGTGTTGCAGTCTAACCGAATTTTGAATCTTGGCATGTGCATTTTGAGCGTCTTCGATTTTTGGTCTTGGGTTCAGCTCGAGTGCAATGCCGTGCTGGTGGTCTGCGTTCTGAGAACGTTCTCATTGAATTCTGTATAATTTGCATGTCGGAACAAGCGATTGAAGACCCATCGCTTTCGGTGCGAACCGCGAGCGATTTGGAGTTGTCTACGGCATTCGGTTTTGCCGTCTGTTTTTTTGACCTATATCTTGTACTAGTTTTCACGTATGATGGCGGCAGTTCAAACTTGAGGAATTTTCTCCAGAGTGTAGCCATCATCGTCTCAGATAAGGAGTAAGCAGTGAAGCTTTTTGTCATCGGCGACGTTACCGTTGACCACCTGTACTTCCTCGAGCGCATCCCACGCGCCGGCGAGGAAGCCATGCCCATTCGCAGTACGCTGATCCCAGGCGGCGCAGGTGGCAGCCTTGCCTATTACGCAGCCCAACTTGGACATCAGGTTACCCTCGGCGCTCGGGTCGGCAATGACCCATTCCAAGAGGTTGCTTTAAGCAAATTAAAAGCGGTCGGCGTGGATTTGAGCGCCATTCAAAAAGACGAGAATACCCTGACCAGTACCATCACGATCATGGTCACACCCGATGCCGAACGCAGCATGATCAGCGCGGGCGGAGCCAACCGCAACCTCGATGCCGCCGAACTGCCCAAAAAAGCGATTGAAGAGAGCGACGCCATGATCCTGAGCGCCTACGCCCTGGTCAGCGGAATGCAGCGCGAATATACCGTCAAAGCCATGCAGTTGGCGCAAAAACAAAAAATCCCAGTCTTCATCGACCTTGGCACAGGCGCGGTCAACACCGCTGGCACCAAGCTGCTCGAGATCGTCAAAAGCGCCGATTATCTTTTGATGAACCAACTCGAGTTGGCACGCATCACCGGGCACACCAGCATTTCCGACGCGCTCGAGGGACTGCACGCCCAGGGGGTTCACAATGTGGTGGTCAAAGTCGGTTCGATGGGCGCAATCGTCTGGACGCCCGAAGAATCGGAATTGATTGAAGGTTACGAAATTGACGGGGTTGCCGACAGCACCGGAGCGGGTGACGGGTTTACCGCCGCCTTCGCCCATGCGATCTTGCTGGGCTACGACATGAAACGCGCCGCCCAGTATGCCAACGTGGTCGGTGCGCTGGTTGCCACGCATGTTGGCGCTCAGGGTGCCAAGATCAGCCACGAAAACATTCTCGAGCGGGTCGAAGAACGCTACGGCAAACAACCTGCAATTGTCCAGAAACCTGTAGACAGTCCAAAACAAGCAAAAACCTTGAGCAAATCAGTTCAGTCCGAGCCAATCAACCCCGAACCAGTCAAACCTCAATCCATGCCCGAACCACTCTTGATTGAACCTCCAGCGGTCAGCAAACCAGAAGTGGTCAAAGAAGCCCCTGCCAAAGAAGCTCCTGTCAAAGAAACACCGGTCAAGAAAACCCGCGTTAAAGCAAAAGTATAAACGACAAAAAAATCTCGAGCCTGGGTTATTTTCCAGGCTCGAGATTTTGATTTGAGATGATAGGATTTTAGGTTTCAGATGTTTTGGTCTGGATGGTAGCGAGCGTGTAGAGGTAGCCCACAACCAGCAGCATCTCGAGCGCATACACGGCGCGTAAGGTCAGCAGGCGTGGACTTGCGCCAAAGCCGCCAACAGCATCCACAGCCAATGTACCGAGCACCAGCGCCATCAAAATCCAACCAGCCGTTTCTTGTCGTTTCAGAATAAACCGCTTGATCTGCGTCAATTCAATCACCCGCCAATGCTGGGGTCAGTGCTTTGTCGGCGGCGGTTTTCTCGAGCGCAATGAAATAAATCAAAACACCGAAGCCCGCCTTGGCGATGATGTCCGCCAGGCTGTAACCAACTTGAAGTCCGACCACACCACTGGCGCTCAGACCACCAAACACGGCGGGCAAGAGGTATGCGAGCGGGTAAAAACCCCACGAGAAAATCAACAACAGTCGCAAGTTGCGAACCAAGACTTTGACATACTCGGGTTGACGATCCAAAGAGTTGCTCAGTTCGCTCCAGAGGACAAACAAAATGTAGACGAAGGGAATGGTGCTGATTGTTCCCCAGACCAGACGCGTGGTGTTGTCGCTCGAGACTTCGCCTGGGTATCCGGTGGCGATCATCACCACGGCGGCAATCACCAAACGACCAATCAAACCAGCCGAGATGTTACGTGCCAATGCCAGCACCGAGACTGCTTCGACAAGGAGCAGCGGCACGGTCAAAATCCAATCGGCGTAACGGTAGGCATCGTTGAACGGAACGCCGGTGGGGTTGTAAGCGCCGTTCACAAGGGCATACGATTCGTTCCAGGAGTTAAAAATTCGCACGTAATGGTAGCAGGCGACCGCCACCACCAGCGCCGTGACCAGCATGGCGGGTCGGTATTTTTCGGCAAGTGACTGACGACCCAGCACAAAGAAGATAAAAGATGCACCCATTGTGGCGATGGTGATTGAAAAAAGTTGGTAAACCAATCCAAACTGCCCAGAAGTCAATTGAATTCCTGCTGCGAATGAACTTGATCCAAACAAAACAAATACTGTCAATAACATCAGCCACTTTTTCATAATGATCCTCCGTGTCGTTACAAAAAATAGAAAGGTTTCAAGCATTGTAAAAAGGCTCGAGCAGTAAAAAATGATTTTTGCAAACAACTTCTAAAGTTTATACAACTCAACCTTATACACGTGAAGTCTATTGCACACTCTAATTTCTGATTTTACTGCAATTGAATGGTAGCTCGAGATTCAATTCCTTGATCGAATTTGTATAACCTTTGGAAAATAGCTTTACTGCACAGCTTTTTACGGCAATGCTCGAGTTTAAGCAATCATGTTTTTTGGTTGACGAAGCCCGATTTGGCGCATCGTCGCATCGAGAATCCGGTACCAATTATTCCAAAGACTTGTTAATCCAGCACCGCTCGAGCCAGACGTTTGACGCCCTCCTCGATTTGTTCCGTGCTGGGCGTGGCAAACGACAGACGCAAGTAATTGGCTTTGGGATTGCCAGGAAAAAACGGCACGCCAGGCACGTAAATCACGCCGTTGTCCACGGCTTTTTGCACCATGCTCATCGTGTCCACGCCCGCCGCCATTTTCGCCCACAAGAACATGCCGCCATCGGGTTTGTTGAACTCGAGCGTTCCCGCCGGAAAATGCTCTTCCAATGCCGCGATCATGGCATGACCTTTGGCGCCGTAGGTGCTGCGAATTTTCGGCAGTTGCGCCTGCAAGCGTCCAGTCTCGAGGTAACGCGCCGCGACGTGCTGGCTAAAGGTGCTGGTGTGCAAATCGGCGGCTTGTTTGGCAATGGTCACGGGTTGCACCAGCCCTTCTGGCAGAAGCATCCAACCCAGCCGTAACCCTGGCGCGACAAATTTAGACAAGGTGGAAAAGTACGTGACCCACTCGCTCGAGCCGTCCACAAAAGCAGTCAGACCCACCAATGGCGGCAGGATTTCGCCGCTAAAACGCAACTCGCTGTACGGATCGTCCTCGATCACCAGCACCTGGTATTTAACCGCCAGCTCGAGCAATTTTTTGCGCCGCTCGAGCGAGAGTGTCGCGCCGCTCGGGTTGCCAAAGGTTGCCACGGTGTAAATAAATTTGGCTCGGCGCCCCTCGGCTTGCAGTGCCTGCAATTGCTGCTCGAGGTCGTCGGGGTTAAGACCATCGGCGTCAATTTCGATGCCGCGCAATTCGGCTTGGTACATTTCAAAGACCTGCACCGCCGCCAAATAGGCGGGGCGTTCGACCAGCACCACATCGCCAGGGTCAACCAGAATTTTGGCGATCACATCGATGGCTTGCTGCGAACCCGTGGTGACAATCAGATTGTCTGGTGACAGTCCAGATGCACCTCGAGACGCCATGATGTCGATCAGGTGGTTTTTCAGAACATCGTAACCGTCCGTTGGACCGTATTGCAGGGTCGCCTGCGGGTTTTGCTCGAAGGCATCGAGTGCCGCCTGGCGAATGCCCTCAATGTCAAACAACTCTGGGGCAGGCAAACCACCCGCGAAAGAAATGATGTCCTTGCGTACTGCCACCTTTAAAACTTCACGAACGAACGAGGGCTTGACACCGGACATCCTGCTTGCGAGTGGATAAGACATGCGTTGATTGTACGATGTTTGAAAGCGATTGGCGAAACCCAAATCTGTTGTTGCTTTGAAAACTCGAGCATTCTGAAACCCATCAAGTCAGTGCCTCAGCTCTGGGATGTTCGGGTCCTCAATGGTATTTTTTCTCGGGGCTTGTGGCGATACTCTTGCTGTTTCGCGCCTGACCAAGTTTCTCGAGCGTAACGCGCTAAAATGCTGGCATGAAGTTTTTGTTGCGATGCTTGATTTTGCTGCTCACGTTCGGTTTCGGCACGAATGCCTTGGCGCAACTCTCGTACCCGCCAGCCAAATTTGCGAATGCGTTCAAAGCCAAATTGACTGGCTCGGGTTTTAAGCTTGGCAATGCCAGCATCAAACTCGAGGTTATCAATGGCTTGGTCACAGGACTGTCTTACGAGGGTGCAAGGGACGATCTGAAAACTGTAGCCTTGGTCATTGCAGGAGCGCTCGAGCATCCAGAAAACGCGGCTGGACTTGAAACCAACCTGAGAAACAGCGCCAACCGCTTTCGTGATGTGGGCACGGTCACGCCAGGTTTAACGCCGGAAACGGTGCTCGAGTTGCGTTGGGCAAAAACCTTTGTTTTTCGGTTGAACTTGAAACGCTTTTCTGGCTTTGGACCGGACCGCCACGTCATGGGCAAGGGTGGCGTGATGATTCGGGAGTTCAGCGATTTTGAATGCCCGTTTTGCAAGCAGTTGATGCTGCAAACCATGCCAGGTCTCAGGGCAAAATTTGTCAATACCGGCTTGGCGCGTTTTGCCTTTCATCACCTGCCCTTGACCAGCATTCACCCCCAGGCGCTCGAGGCTGGAATTGCCGCCGAATGCGCGGGAGCGCAAGGTAAATTTTTTGCCTATCACGATCTGTTGTTTGCCCTGGGATTAAACGATTTTCAAAATTTGGCTCGAATCACGCAACTCAATGTCGGGGTTTTTAACCAGTGCCTGAAATCAGTCTCGAGCAAACAGGCGGTGCTGGACGAAGCCAGCTATGCCCAAAAATTGCAAATCAATGCCACGCCGACCGTGTTTGTTGGACCGTTTCAACTCGCCAATGCAAACGACCTGAACGCCTATGCCAGATACCTGAAAATGGCGAAAGGTTTGGAATAATCAGGCTCGAGTTGACTTCAGGTTTTTGGGTGACTTGGTTTTGCGCTTGACCTTGTCGCGGTACATCAATGCGTCGGCGTGTTTGTACAAAGCGTCGGCATCCGCGCCGTCTCGAGGGTAGATTGCCAAACCGACGCTGGCGCTGACCGTCAAGGTCTCTTTGCCAGCATCCAGACCAATTTTGAGGTTTTGGGTGATGTCTTGCCTCAAGTTTTCGCTCGGGACGCTGTCGGTTAAATCGGGCAGAATCAAACAAAATTCGTCGCCGCCAAGCCGCGCCACGGTGTCCGAAGCCCGCACAAAACTTTGCAGTTGAACGCCAATGTCGCGCAGCAGCCGGTCGCCGACCGAATGCCCCAAGCCATCATTGACGGCTTTGAAACCGTTTAAATCGATAAACAACACCCCCACCAAACTGCCGTTGCGATCCGCCCTGGCAATCGCTTGTTGCAAACGGTCGTGGTACAAAACACGGTTGGGCAAACCCGTCAAAGCATCGTGAAGCGCTTGATACTCGAGTTTTTGAATCAGTGAATGGCGCTCGATGGCAATCGCTGCCAGATCAGCCGCCGCTTTTTGCTGGGTTCGCAAATCCAAACCCCAGTGTTCGTTGCGGGTGTAACTGGTGAGCGTTCCCAAAATCAGACCGCTGCTGGTCATGATCGGCAGCGCGGCACAATGCTTGTACCCAGCCTGAATCAGCGTCGCGCGGTACTCGAGCGACCAACGGTCATCGGTGCCAAGGTTTTCAATGTATTGCGCCTCGCCGGTGCGCACCGCCACGCTGCACGGATCACCGCCCGCAGCGTCAAGGCACTCCAGCAAATCATCGGTCACATCGCGGGTCGCCACGTAACTCAAATGCCCCTCCTCGAGCAAACTGATCTGGGCGCCCAAACCAGGAAATTGTTCGGTCAGCATTTCCAGATTCATCTCGAGCAATGTGGCAATTTTTACACCCCGCGCAATCCCTTCGAGCACGCGGTTGCGACCGCGCTCGAGAATTTGGGCGCGTTTACGATCTGTGATGTCCACGATCAAACCCCGCACCAACCGAGGGCGGTTGGGTTCGATAAAGCCAACCGCGCGGTCTTGAACCCAACGCACCTCCCCGTCAGGTCTGATGATTCGGTACTCGCCTTCGACCACGGTCAGTTGTTCCGCCGCTTTCATGAAAGCACCGACCACCAATTTACGATCCTCGGGATGAATCATGCCCATCCAAAAACGGGTCGAACCCAGCATTTGCTCCGATGCCACACCCAGCATGGCTTGGCTTTGAGGACTGACAAAGGTAAACTGGGCGACATCTTGGGAGTACAACTCGGCTTCCCAAACAACCCCTGAAACATTCTCGACCAAGTCGCGGTAACGGGCGCGTGACTTGTTGAGATCGCGTTCGGCATTCTTGGCGTCGGTGATGTCACGTTCAATTAATATTGTGCCACCGGACCAAATCGGAGCCAGCCTCGCCTCGAGGTTGCGTTCACCCGTCGGATACATCAGGCTGTACTCGAGATCACCGACCTTGCCGCGTTCTTGCACGCGCTTTAATGCTTGTTCGATCAAGCTCACCACCGATTCTGGGTAAACATCACGAAGGTGTTTATCGACCATCCAAGACCCGTCCGCCCCAGGCACACGAACGTCCTGAATTTGACCTCGGGCGTCAAGCCTGTACACCGTGTCGGGCAGCGCATCAAGGATGGCTTTGGCGCCCGCCTCGCTCAAGGTCAGGCGCTCTTCGATTTGCTTGCCGCGCCTCAGTTCGGTGCTGAGTTGCGCAATCTCACGGGTTTTTGCCATGAACGGCGCGGCGAGGTTGGCGATCATTTCGACAAACGCAATCTCTTCGGGATCAAAGCTTCTTGCCTCGAAGAAATCCAAAGCAAACGAGCCGAGCATCGTCCCGTGCGAAACCACAGGCACAAGCAAGGTGGCAATCACACCAAATGGCTTAAAAATCTCTTGAATGTTTTGTGGAAGTTGCCCTGTATCAACAATCGCAATTGGTTTGAGGTCACGCATCAATTGTCGTCCGACATCATCGATGGCAATTCGTCTGCCCACATTGGAAACCCCACCAGAATTGAATTCGGCAACAATCAAAAGCTCCTTGTGGTCACTCGAGAGTTGCGCGAAATTGGATTGCGGAATGCCAAGTGCCAGCGCCAGCCGTTTACAAACCACCGTTAAAAATTCTTTCGGACTGAGGGTCAACGCCGAGGTCACGGTTTTTAAAACGTCCAATTGACGCTCGAGGTTGAGTGGTGTGTTGTTGTTCATGGTTTGAAAGTTTGTGGCATCAAAACGAATCAAACGCCCGAGCGGGCGGGTTCAAAAGTGCAAGCAGGTTGGTATCCGAATTCAACATAGATTCTAGCGCAATCAACGCGGCTCGAGCTTAAGTGGTGTACTCGGCATTGATCTTGACGTAACCCTCGGTCAGGTCGCAACCCCACGCCTCGCCAGTGCCCGCGCCCGTGCCCAAATCGCAAGCCACAATCACCTCAGGTTCACGCATGGCATTCGAGACAGCCTGTCGGTCAAACTCGAGCGGTGTGCCATCAAAAACGGCGATGCCCTGAATTGAAACCTTGGCGTTTAAAGGTTCAAAGCTCACACCGCTGCGCCCGAGTGCCGCCAGAATCCGACCCCAATTTGGGTCGTTACCGTAAACCGCCGCCTTAAACAAACTCGAGCCTGCCACGGTTTTTGCCGCCATCAGCGCGTCAGATTCGCTCGGTGCGCCAGTCACTTTGACCGTCAGGAGTTTGGTCGCCCCCTCGCCGTCTCGGGCAATCGCTCGAGCCAAATCGCGCATCACACTTTCGATGGCAATCAGGGCTTCGCCCGAATCCGTCTCTCCCGCCGCGCCGTTGGCGAGAACCACCGTCATGTCATTGGTGCTGGTGTCACCGTCCACCGTCACGGCATTGAACGTGCGGTTGACAATCCCAACAAAGGCTTCACGCAAAACGTCTTGCTCGAGCCTGGCATCGGTCAGCACAAATGAGAGCATGGTCGCCATGGTCGGATGAATCATCCCCGAACCCTTGCAGACCCCGACCACCCTCGCGCCACTTGAGAGTGTTCGCTCAGAAATTTTCATGACCAAATCGGTGGTCATGATGGCGCTCGCCGCAGGCTCGAGTTCCAGTCCCAGCGCTGCGCCAGCCGCCGGAATACCAGCCTCGAGTTTTGAGACGGGCAATTGCACCCCAATGACCCCAGTGCTGGCGGTCATGACTGCATCAGGCTCGAGCTTGAGTTCCCCTGCCGTGATGGCTGCCATTTTCGCATCGGTTTGGATGCCTTGCTCGCCCGTGACGCAGTTGGCATTGCCCGCATTGACCACGATGGCTTGCAAACTTTTATTGCCAGCGTACAGTGCCCGACCACGCTGCACACTGGCGGCAACCGCCAGATTTTGCGTTCCAGCGAACGCCCAGGCGCAGGGCGTCCCGCTGACGAACAGCGCCAAATCAGGATTGCCCGAGGGTTTGATGCCCGCTTTAACGCCAGATGCCCGAAAACCGATAGGTAATTTCACACGAACGAGTGTATCAGAACAGGTGCTTTCGGGCAAAAATGAAGCTGGCGGCAGAATCGCCCACTCAAATCTCGAGGGGCATAGCGAGCGTTGCGCATCTCGAATCGCGGTTTGATCGGATTTTTGTATCAGCCAAGCGAATAATCATTTGCTCGCGGCTCGAGTTTTAAGGTTGGCAAAACCTGACCAGTTGTTCGAGAATCTAAATGTTTGAATTTCGATGCAGAATTAATTGTTGTAAATCCGAGTCTCATGCAGCAAAAGATGCGCCCAAAAAACGGGACGCATCTTTGTGATTCTCGAATTTTGAGAATTTAAAAACTTACTTTTTTGCGGCTGGCTTTTTCGCGGCTGGTTTGGCTGCGGCTTTAGGAGCTGCTTTGGCGGCGGCTTTAGGAGCTGCTTTCGCGGCTGGTTT
>CAXTTL010000125.1:0-14130 GCA_964247135.1 uncultured Deinococcales bacterium
TGGATGCGCAGTTGTGACTTCCAGAATTTCAGCTCGAGTCACCAGACTTTCTGGTTTTGGTGGCGTATTCGCGGCTGGCAGTGTGATTTTGAGTTTTAAACACGCGCTGCACTGTCCGCAATCGTGGTCGCTCGGGTCGCCAAAGTACCGTGCGAGTTGTTTGGCATAACAATCTGGGTTTTCAAACAACGCGACAACGCTGTGAAGTCGCGCCAAATCTTGACTTTCGCGTTGCTCGAGTCTGGAATACAACTTTGAGGCGAGCGCATCGACATCAGTCATTGGTTTTAAACGCGTGTACTGACTTCTCGAGTCGCTGACCCGAACTTCGGCTAAATTTTGTTCGTCCAAATAATTGAGCGCCTTCACAATCCGGTCTCGGTCTTGACCAATGTTGGCGGCGATCACGTCAGGACTGAGCGTGAGCCAATCGCGCCCCATTTTTCCAGCTTTAAAAACGCGGCGCAAAAACGTTTGGCGCTCCAAATCAAATCGCTCGAGAATTTTGTCGATGTCACTCGAGAATTTCAGTTGATAGGTGGCGTATTGCGGCGTACCTTGCGACAAAACCCCCAGTAGCTCGAGGTAGGTTAAAAGTGTTTTAAGGACTGTGCCGCGAATGTTGGTTTGCGTTCCGAGTTCGTACAAATTCAGCAACTTGGCATCTTCGCCTTGGCTTAAAAAGTCAATCAGAGATCGCACCGAACTTAAACTTGGCGTGTCACCGTAAGCGAATTGCTCGAGTGCCGCCAAATCCTCCAAACTACCGAACATCACGGCGGTACTCGGCAGTCCGTCCCGTCCGGCGCGTCCGATCTCCTGGCTGTAACCCTCGAGACTTTTGGGCAGTTGGTAATGGTAGACGGCTCGAACATCAGATTTGTCAATGCCCATGCCAAAGGCGATGGTGGCGACCACCACGGCATTTGGCGCGGTCATCCACCAATTTTGGACGTTGCTTCGAGCTTCGTCCTCCATGCCCGCGTGATAGGCTCGAGCCTCAATTCCAGCGTTCTCGAGTGATGCTGCCACGCTTTCGGCGTCACGTTGCAAACTGACGTAGACGATGCTGGTGCCCGGGTTTGCTTTAATTTCGCTTGCCAAAACTGAGGCTCGAACGATCTGCTTGGTTGGTTTGGCAATCAAGCTCAGGTTGTCGCGCCTCGAGCCGGTGATGATCGCGGCTGAAATTGGAATGTCAAAGGCTTTGCAGATGTCCTGTACGACTTTTGGCGTGGCGGTGGCGGTCAGTGCCAGAATCCGCTCGGCGCTTATTTCTTTGGCGAACGCCGCCAATTTCAGGTAATCGGGTCTGAAACTGTGTCCCCATTCCGAAATGCAGTGCGCCTCATCGATGGCGAACAAGGCAATCTTGGTACGCCGCATCAGGTCTTGGAACCGTTCGTTGTTGAATCGTTCGGGTGAAACGTACAAAATTTTGAGGCTGCCGTTTTTAATCTCGTTCCAGATTTGCAAGTTTTGATCGCGTGCCATGCTCGAGTCGAGTCTGGCAGCGGGAATGCCTTTCGTCAGCAGGTCTTCGACCTGGTCACGCATCAGGGCAATCAACGGCGAAACCACCAGCGTCAGCCCCTCGAGTTTAAGTGCCGGAATTTGATAGGTTAAGCTTTTGCCGCCGCCGGTCGGAAAGACTGCCAGGGCGCGAGCGTCGCGCTCTAAACTTTCGAGGACTTCAAGCTGTCCAGCACGAAAATTTGAGTGACCAAAACGTTTCAAAAGTTCCAAGGGTTCGGCTGACTCCATTTCCAGACGATACCGCAGTATCTTTGAGTTGGTCTAAATCATGTGCAATTCCCTGTTTTTCCCTGCCCAAGCCTGCTAGTCTATGGGGGTTTGAATTTCAAAATCCAAACGATATTCCAATGACCAACACTTTACCCATCCCCAGTCTTGAGTTTGGAGCGCTACAAAAAGCCCTTCGGCGTGCGCTATCGAGCCGAGGCATGACCTGGGAAAAATTTGAGGTTGGCGCTCAACTCGCCAAACTCGAGGTCAGTGCACAACTTGAAGGCTTTCTTGACGCTTTCGTCACGGCTTACCCGCGACTTCGTGATGGCTTGGAACGTTTTGAAGCCACTCGAGCTTGGGTCACCAAATTGGTGTTGGCAATGCTGCTGGCACTCCATTCGGAAACCGACCCCGAACCTCGAGCCGATTGGGAGGCGCGTCCGTTTTCGGTGCGCGAGTCGAGCAATAGCGATAACGTTTTGTTGGTCTCTCGAGCGCTCGATTTTGATTGGTTTACCGGATTGAATCCCGCCTTGATTCGACTGCGTTCGTGCGTGGTTTGGGCAAGATTTCTGAGCTGAAGACGGGTAGAATGTCTTTATCGCTCCGTTTTCGTCCTCGCATGTTTGTCAGGAGATGTCATGGCTTCAATTATGCCCCCAAGAGAAATTATCGACCAGGATCGTCCCTTAAGTCCTGCCAGTTTGTTATCGCGCAGCTACCGCGACCGGCTCATCGAACGCGGTCTGCTCGGCTTGTACCGCTGGTACACCGCCCGTTCTCAAGAAACCCGCAATTGGAACCCAGACTTGGGTTTTGATTGGCAAAATATTCGCACCGATTTCAACCCTCAAGTGCAAATGGTGCTCGAGGGCTTCTTTGCCGTCGAGCAGTACGCCCCCGATTACGTTAGCAAGTTCTTGCACATGGTTCGCCGCTCGCACGGGCGCAGCCACTTTCAAATGCGCTGGGGTTCTGAGGAAGAAAAACACGCCGACAGTTGGGAAAATGCCGTTCTGTTCAGCCGCAGCCGCACGCCAGCCTACCTCGAGGAGTACAAGATTGCGCTTCGCACCAACGAGTGGAAACTCCCCTGGGATGACGCGCTTCATGTCTTGCTGTACACGGTTTTTCAGGAACGCGCTACCCAATTAAATTACCTCAATCTGGCAAAAATCACCCAGGGCATCTCGAGCAAACCAGAACTCAACGACCAGATTGATCCAGTCCTCACCAAGGTTGCCGTGACCATCGCCACCGACGAGGCGGCGCATTACAATTTCTTTCTCGAGTGCGCCAGGTTGTTCATGTACTATTACCCGCTCGAGACGCTCGAAGCCATGCGCGATGTGGTCAATCACTTTGCCATGCCGGCAGGCGACATCATTCCAAACTGGGACGAGTTCTTTGAGGCGGCGTACAAGTGCGCGGTTTATGGACCCAGGGAGTACGCCAGGGATGTTGTGGCGCTGGTGTTCTCGCAGTTTGGCGTGCAGGGCAAGCGTCAACTCGAGGAAGGCATCAAACGCACGCGCCTTGTGCCCGACGAGCAGGGACAGATGATGCAAACCGCGATTTGGGAAACCTTTGATCCCGAAATCATGCTCCGCGACGTCAAGCGCATTTACGCCAAGATTCAGGGACACGAAGCCAAATACGGCATGGACAAGATCGATCCCGTGGCACTCGTGGAAAATCCCGTCTGGCCCGTCCGTTAAGCAATCCAACCGATCTAAAATTTCAGGCGCATCCTCGAGGTGCGCCTTTTTAGATGCTCGAGCCGTAGAATACCGTTATGAACCCTCAGGTACTGGCGCTTCAATTGATTGCCGAACGAATTCCTGGAACCCGCAAGGGTTCGCTCGAGGCGGCTTGGGTTCACTCAAAGCGGGTGTCGGAACGCTTGGCGCGGCACGGTTACGGACTTGACGTGGTTTTGGCTGGATTGCTGCACGATATCGTCGAGGACGGAAATACCACCTTACAAGAACTCTCAGACGTTGGATTCTCGAGTCGAACGGTTCGTCTGGTCGACCTCTCCAGTCACGACGATGCCATTTTGGACAAAGACGAACGTTGGGCGCAAATGGTTTTCAGGCTCGAGCAAGCGGGTGACAGCGAAGCCTGGGCGGTCAAGGTCTGTGATTTGATTGATAACTTGCACGGTTCTGTCAGTTTAGGCTTGGAGCGTCGCGCGGTGTTCTTTGAAGTCAAAGCCCCGACGTACCTCAGTTTGTCTAGAGTGCCACTGCAAATGAACGCCTTGTGGCTCGAGTTGCTTGAAGCCTTCTGTCAACCTGGAATTGATCGCTACAGAATTCTTTACGGTTGATTTTAAGCCGTGCCAAACAGCCTAGGCTGGCAAAACGCACGGGATTTTGCTGAAAGGATTTAAACTGAATTTTGAAAAAAACAAGGAGGATTTATGAAACGCTTTTTAATTGTACTTCTGGTACTTCTGGGCTTCTCGTCGCTGGCTGGTGCGCAAAAGTTCTCAATCGGTGGCGGTATTAACGGTTCGGCTGGTTCTGGACAGAGCGCCCAAATTGGAGCCAGTCTTCAGTTTTCGATCAATGACTTGGTCGCCATTGGACCGTTGGGTGTGGACTTGCGCATCAATGCCGATGCGAGTTTCTCGAGCAGCACCAGCATCGAAATTGGAATCACGCCCTTGGCGACCTTTCAGGTGGCTCAGTTTCGGTTGTACGCGGGTCCAAGCCTCAAATTTTTTATTCCAGGTGGGTTGGGTTTCGGTGCAGCCGCAGGTTTTAATTATCCCATCGCGCCAGGTTTGGACAGTTATGCTGAAATTAATTTGACTTTCGCCCCATTCTCGAGTTGGGCGCTACGGGTTGGCGTTCAGTACAGCTTCTAAAGATTAAAATTGAAAGCCTTTTGAATCTAGGTTTGAGAGGCTTTTTTCATGAATCTGCGGTACACTGTGCCCCGATGACGCTGGAAAAACTTGATGGAAAATACGAGGTCAAACGCGAAATCTCGCGCGACGCCGCCGTTCGCAGCGTCGAAGCTGCCACCTCGGATGGTCGCGCCGTCCGTGTCGATTGGTTTTTTGTCATCGATCCAAAAAGCCGTTCTAACTTTCACCGTTACCGCACCGCCTTAAAAACCGCCAACTCCCCGCTGATGCTCGATGCCGTCGCCCGACCAGGGGCGTATTACACGGTTTGGCAACTCGAGGGCGGGGCAAGTGCGGCATCATGGTTGGAAGCGCATCCCAAGGATGACGGATTCCGTGGACACCTTCAAACCATCGCCACTTCGCTCGAGGCTTTTGGTTTTTCGCTCGCCGATACCGATGTGATTGCGGTGGAACACCGAGAAAACGGCAAAGCCGAGGTGCGCCCAGCGATTGCCAATTTACGTCTGATCGAACGGACCCCAGACGAGATTAAACAATTGAACATGACCTTGCTCGAGCCGAAAAAAGCCCCAGCCAAAGCCATTTTTGCGGTCAACACCAAAAAACCTGTCGTCAAACCAAATCCCGTGGTTGACCCCAATCTCGAGCCTTCCACCAAGGCTGTCATTCCAAAATTAAACCAACGCCGTTTGACCATTTGGGGCATCGTTCCAGGAATTGCGCTGCTGATTGGCACGGGGTTTTTTGGTCAACAGGTGGTCCAAGCCTTTTTGCAACCCAGCATGGTGGTTGTTCCCAATGTGGTCGGCAAACCCGTCCGTGAGGCGGCCAAAATCCTTTCTGAAACCCGTTTAAACACCAACCTCGAGAAGGGCAACGACAACACGCAGCCTCAGGGCATTGTGCTGTCGCAAAACCCGCCCAAGGGAACATCGCTGACCGAAACCCGAGTGGTCAGCATTGTTGTGAATTACCCAAGACCACTTATTGCCCCAGATTTGGTGGGCAAGCTTGGCACTGAAGCCAAAATCACCCTCAAAGAATTGGGTTTGGTCACCGCAAACGTCGCCATCGTACCAGCCGCCGAGGGTGAACCTCGAGGCGTGGTCTTGGCGCAAAATCCAATTCCAGGAACGCAGATGATCAAGGGCAGCGGCGTGACCATTCTGGTCAGTGGCGCACGCCCAGAAAAGGGCAAAACCTTCCTGCCCGATTTGACTGGACTTTCGTTCGAGGAAGCCCGAGCACTCATTAAGATGTCCGGTTTGACCTTGGTCGAAATCAACACCCGCAATTCGACAGTTGCCAAAAATACGGTTTTGGCTCAAACCCCTGCGCCAAACAAAAGCGTGGCGCTCGAGGGTGAGGCGACCTTAACAATTGCCACCACCGCGAATGCCCAAAAACCGGTCGTGCCAGAGCCAATTCGACCACGCCCAATTGTTCCAATCCCAAACAACCCGACCCCCACCAACCCCCAAGCCACACCAATACCGACACCCACTCCCACACCAACACCAACGCCAGAAACCACAACTGTGACACCGCCCGTCACAAGCCCGACCAACAACCCGGTTCTTCCCGAAGGTCAAAAACCTCCAGCCGAAACGCCGACCACCCCCGATCCTGTGACCACGCCAACGCAACCAGTTCCAGTGACAACACCCACGACCACCACCCAGACACGTTCCGTCACATTTTCTTATCTTGTTCCGGCAGACCTTGGAACGGTCACTTTGGAGGTGCGCATGGTAGACGACGACGGCGAGAAAACCATTTACGGTCCGCTCAGTGTCCCTGGAGGCACAACAATTGACCTGCCTCGAGAGGTGCGCGGCAAAGCAACCTTCACGGTCATTATTGATGGAGTGCCGAAGTATGTCGGAGAATTGTGAAGCTTCGAGCGTAAAATAATTATCGTGAATTCTTCCACTCCCGAAATCCACGGCGATGGTTTTAAACCACATCCGGCGCTCGAGCCGTACTCGAGAAATCTTGACGGCGCGTTCTATTTTGATTCAGAACCCTTTTCAACCAAGCCAATCGTGGTACTTGTTCATGGCAACGGCGACGAAGCCGATACTTGGCGTCACGTCTTTACACCGCTTGCCAAATCATTTCGGGTTGTGGCGCTCGATTTACCTGGTTTTGGACGTTCACTTCCAGCCAAGACCGGCGATTTGAACAGTCTCACCGCAGCCCTCTGGAGTTTTATAGATGACTTAAAACTTCCAAGTGTGCATTTGGTTGGCTCAAGCATGGGCGCGGTCATTTGCGCAAGCTATGCGATTCAAAATCCAACTCGAGTGGCAAGTTTGACAATGGTTGGCGGCGCAACTTTAAATTCTGGCGAACTCGAAGCCAATCCTGGCATCAAAAGTTTGCTCGAGCTTGGAACGGGCGAGGCTTATTACAATGGTTTGCGCACCTTGGGACAAGATGCGGCGTTCGCAACGCTCGAGCCGTATTACGCCAACCTTCAAACGATGTCAAAATCTGATCTCGGATTTTTGCGCGAACGTGTTTGGGCGAGGGTTTGGTCTGACACGCAACGAGACGCCTTCCTCGCCGCTTTGAGAAGTCTGTTCAAGCAAAGTCCAGCAACGACTTCTGAACTCGAGCATCTGCCGTTGCAATTGATTTGGGGAGCACATGACCAGATTGTTCCATTTCAAGCCGCTTTGGACATGCAAAAAGCGTTGCCACAAGCCAAACTCGAGGTGATTGACGGGGCGGGTCATCTTCCGCACCAAGAAAAACCAGCAGCATTTCTAGAAGTGCTCAAGATGTTTTTGTACCATCTCGAGGCAAAATCATGATCTTGGGTTTGGATTTTGGTTTGACCAACCTGGACGCCGTGCTGGTTGAAGCTGGGCAGATCGTGCAAGGCTGGCGGCAAGATACCCACGGCATTGCCAATTTGGAATTAATCGAACAGATTGTGATTGATCACGACATCAAACTTGGGCACTTGACTTGTATCGGCACCACGGGCGGCAGGCACAAAGAACTGTCCTCGGGTTTTAAAGGGATTCCCATTTTCAAAATAGGCGAAGCGCAAGCGGTCGGTCACGGCGGTTTGCAGATGGCAAAACTCGAGCAGGCGCTGGTGGTCAGTGCGGGTACGGGCACGAGCATGATTGCCGCTCGAGGCTCAATCTTTGGGCATGTCACGGGCAGTGCGGTGGGTGGCGGAACGCTCTTGGGTTTGGCAAAATTGCTGCTCGCAACAGCCAACCCGCTCGAGATTGCCGCATTGGCAGCCAAAGGCAATCCTGCTGGGGTTGACAGCACCCTTTTGGATGTTCTGGGTTCTGGCATCGGTCATCTGCCCAGCGATGCCACCGCCGTCAACTTCGGACGCCTCGTGGCACTCGAGCAACCTGCAACCCGTGAGGACATGGCGGCGGGTTTGGTGACATTGGTTTCGCAAGTGATCGCGGTGATTGCCCTAAACGCGGCAAATGCACAGAACCTCGAGCGCATCGTGATCGTCGGACATCTGGTGGACCTCGAACCGATTCGTGCCGCCATCCAGCGGGTATGGGGTTTTTATGGGGTGCAACAGCCAGCAATCATGCCCGCAGCACGAGGTTTTGCCACCGCCTTGGGCGCGGCACTCGAGGCAGAAATTGAACATGGAAAAAGCCGCGAGTGAATCTTCGCGGCTTGAAAACCCGAGTTTTAAGACTTAAAGCACATCGTCACGAATACAGGCTTTGAAATGCCCTGGCGCGACCTCTTTTAATTCTGGCACGGTATGCTCGCATTCGGCAATCTTGTAACGGCAACGCGTGCGGAACACGCAACCGCTCGGCGGGTTGATTGGACTTGGAATATCACCTTCAAGCAAGATTCGCTCGCGTTTAATGGTCGGGTCTGGAATCGGCGCAGCCGACAATAGCGCCTCGGTGTACGGATGCTTGGGGTTGAGGTAGAGTTCTTTGGCTGGCGCAACCTCCATGATCTTGCCCAAATACATCACCACAACGCGGTCGCAAATGTATTCGACCACCGCCAAATCGTGCGCGATAAACAGCAGCGTCAAACCAAGATCGCGTTGCAAATCCTCGAGAAGATTAACGACTTGGGCTTGAATCGAAACGTCGAGCGCCGACACGGGTTCGTCTGCCACGATAAATTCTGGCTTGACCGCCAATGCCCTGGCAATACCGATGCGTTGACGTTGACCGCCCGAAAACTCGTGCGGGTAACGGCGCATGTGATCCGGCGACAAACCGACTTGACGCAGCAACTCGGCGACCCGATCCACTCGAGCCTGCCCTTTGGCGAGGTTGTGAATTTGGAGTGCCTCGCCGATGATGTCACCCACGGTCATGCGCGGGTTGAGCGACGCAAAAGGGTCTTGGAAAATGATTTGCATTTTCTTGCGGTACTCGCGCATGTCGTTTTTGGAAAGCTTAACGACATCCTGTCCGTCAAACTTGACCTCGCCCGAAGTGGGTTCGATCAGCCGCAAGATGGCGCGTCCAGCCGTGGTCTTGCCCGAGCCTGACTCACCGACCAAGCCGAGCACCTCGCCGCGATGAATCTTAAACGAAACATCGTTGACGGCTTTGACGTTCGCCACCACCCGAGACAACAAACCGCCGCGAATGGGGAAGAACTTCACCAGATTGTTGACCTCGAGCAAAACGTCTTGTTTGACTTGTTGCTCGGTTTTTTGGGGACTGGGTGCGGTCACGCTTAAAGCTCCTTCCAACGAATACAACGGCTCATGTGACCCGCTCCAGTGTCTTCAAGCGCAGGCACGGCTTCCTTGCAGGCATCAATCGCGTACTTGCAACGCGGGTGAAAGGCACAACCGCTCGGCAGGTACAAGGGATTTGGAACATTACCAGGAATCGCCTCGAGCCGCTTTTGTTCGCTCACGGCATGATCCACTCGAGGGATGCTGTGGAGCAAGCCCATCGTGTACGGATGCTTGGGGTTCTTGAAGATTTCGACCACGTCGCCCTCTTCGACCACGCGCCCACCGTACATGACCACCACACGATCCGCCATTTCTGCCACCACGCCAAGGTTGTGGGTGATGAACAAGATGCTCATGCCAATCTCTTTTTGCAGCTTGCGCATCAAATCCAGAATTTGGGCTTGAATCGTGACATCGAGCGCCGTGGTCGGTTCGTCGGCAATTAAAAGTGCGGGATTGCAAGAAAGCGCCATCGCAATCATGACGCGTTGGCGCATACCACCCGACATTTGATGCGGAAAATTTGTCACACGACGGCGCGGTTCGGGGATACCCACCAAATCGAGCATGTTGATGGCAACTTCCATCGCCTCTTTTTTGGTTTTGCCCTGGTGCAAGACCACCGCCTCGGCAATTTGGTCGCCCACCGTAAAAACAGGATTCAGCGAGGTCATGGGTTCTTGAAAAATCATCGACATGTCATTGCCACGAATTTTTCGCATGTCAGATTCCGAAAGTTTGGTGATGTCCCGCTGTTGTCCGTCTTTGCCGCGAAACATGATTTCGCCCTCGACAATTTTACCTGGGGGCGAGGCAATCAGACGCATCATCGACAAGCTGGTGACGCTTTTACCCGAACCTGACTCGCCGACCACCGCCAGCGTCTCGCCCTTGTTGATGTGAAAGGTCACGCCGTCAACGCTTTTGACCACGCCCTCATCGGTGTAAAAATAAGTTTTTAGGTTTTTAACATCAACCAAAGTTTCTGCATTTGCCATGTTCTGCCCCCATAAATTTAATACCATGGTTCCTCGAGTTTACTGACGTTTGCGTGGATCAACCGCGTCGCGCAAACCATCGCCCAGGAAGTTCCAACATAATACTGCCAAGACAATAAAGAAACCAGGAATCAGCACCCAAGGGCGGTATTGAATGCTGGCAAAGCCGCCTTCCTGGGCAACACTGATCATCAAGCCCCAACTCGAGTATGGTTCTCGAATGCCGTAACCCAAGAAACTCAGTCCAGATTCGGCAAGAATTGCACCTGGAATGGCAAGCGACAGATTGACAATCAACAATGAAAAAGTGACTGGCAACATGTGCTTACCAATGATCCGAGCTTCGGAGGCGCCCAAAGCGGTCGCTGCCTGCACAAAATCAACCTCACGCAATGCAGAAATCTGTGAGCGAACAGTTCTTGCCAAACCACCCCAACCGATAATGCCAAGTACAAAAATAATCCCGTAAAAGCTGACAACAGGATCAATATTTCTTGGAATCAGCGCGGAAAGCGACAGCAATAAGAACAAATCTGGAATGGCTGAAAGGATTTCGACAAAACGCATGATGATGTTGTCAACCCAACCACCAAAAAACCCTGCCAAACCACCCATAAATAAACCCAATACCGTTGAAATGGCAACAGCAAAAATACCAATGGTCAATGAAATTTGCGCACCATACCAAATTCGGGTAAAGGTATCACGACCAAAGCCATCTGTGCCCAAAATAAAAATATTGCCAGGCGAATCGACACCAAACAAATGCACCGTCATGGGAATAAAACCAAACAACTGATACGGCGATTCTGGTCGGTTGTGAAACAATTTAATCGGGTATTTAACACTGCGGTCTTCTTTATACCCCTCTTCAAAGGTATCGGGATTGGTAAAACGCGTGGATTTGTAAACAAAAGGCAAGTTGAACTGCCCAGTTTCAGGGTCAATCACATACACTCGAGTGGGTTGCTGGAATTTGGTGATGTCCGTGGTGCTGTACTCGGACAGGCTGTACGGTGAAATAAAGGGGGCAAAAATCGCACCAATATACAAGACCACCAAAATCATGCCGCCAAACACTGCCAATTGGTGCTTGCGAAATTGCTCCCAAACCACCTGCAATTGGGATTTGGACTTGGCGGTATCGAAATTTGTACCTGAAACTCCAGTTGCGAGTGCCATATCAGTAGTACCTAATCCGTGGATCAACCACACCGAGCAAGAAGTCGGACATTAAATTGCCAATCACCAACAACACCAAGGTAATCGCACCAATGCTGACATTGACGTAAATATCTTGCGAGAACAGAGCCTCGAGAAAGACTGGGGTTAAACCGGGCCAGTTGAAAACCACCTCGACAAAACCTGCACCGCTAAAAATTGCGGGCAGCAAACCGCCAATATTGGCAACAAAAGGCGTGATTGCGTTGCGCAGCGTGTGCTTGTAAATCACCACGCGTTGCGAAAGACCTTTCGCCCTGGCGGTACGAACAAAATCTTGATTGAGAAATTCGAGCATCTGCGCCCTGAAACCTCGAGATTCGGAGGCGATGCTTCGCAGCAACAGCGCAATCATGGGGGCAAGCGTATGCCATAAAACATTGGCAACTTTGCCAAGCGGTGAAAGTGAATCGTAAAATTCGCTGGTCATGCCACCAACAGGAAGAACTTTAGCGTTTAATGCCCAATTGAGTTGAATGATACCAAAAATGAGGATTAAAGCGAAGAAAAACGATGGAAAACCTAAAAAAAAGTACGAAAATAAACTTATCGTTTTATCACCCAAGCTGTATTGCCTTATAGCGCCATAAATACCAATCGGAATTGCAATCAAGTACAACAAAAAAGTTGATCCAAAAACCAAAATCATGGAGTTAAAAACTTTAGGTCCAATCAAATCCCAAACGGGAACATTGCTTTCAAAAGAAACACCTAAATTTCCGGTCACAAAATTTTTAAGCCACAAAACATATTGCACATAAACTGGCTTATCCAAACCAAACTGCCGCTCAATCCGTGCAATGGTTGCAGGCGTAGTTCGTGGATCGAGCCGTTTTGCATCCAAGAAATCACCTGGTGCGGCTTGAATGATTAAAAACGTTAGTAATGTTGCCCCAATAAAGACTGGGATCAAATTAACAAAACGCCTTAAAATGTAGGGAAGCACAAATGTCTCCTCAATCTTGGCGAAACTCGAGCGACTTGCTCAAGTTTCGCACTTTTATTCGTGATGTTCAAGGTTGCTTTTGAAGCTTATTTTTGCATCCAAGTGGTTTCGGCAGTCACAAGACGTGGACCATTGATTGATGTTTGCAATGCCGTTGGCAATTCGCCTTTGACATTTGATCCCCATGAGAAGTGAACGTTTGGCGATACGAGATAATCCCAAGCTTGGTAGCCAGATTGCACATTTTGAATTTGTTGGGCAATCGCTACACGCTTTTTGAAGTCGAGTTCTTGTTTGCCACGGGCGAACAAAGCTGTGACTTGGGTTTCCCAAGCTGCCAAGCATTTACCTGACTTATTGAATGCGTGCAAGTTTGTACCGCAAGGTTCGACGTTATCACCCAATGGGTAAATGCGTCCACCACCGGAAAGTCCAAGCAAAATCGCATCAAACTTACGATCATCACCATCAGAAAGTAGCAATTGAACAAGTGTATTGAAATCAACCGGTTTGAAGTTGACTTTGACGCCGACTTTTTTGGCTTCGTCAGCAAAAATCTTTGCCAATTGTTCGCGTTGGTTGTTACCACTGTTGGTGGTCAAGTCAAATTCGGCAACTTTACCCGCTTTGTTGACCAAATAACCGTCACTGTTCTTTTTGACAAAACCAGCCTTAGCAAGCAATGCCGTTGCAGCCTCGAGGTTGTAATCAAACTTTTTCAGGTCTGGCGAAATCCATTGTGTGAATGCCGCATAGACACTCGAGTAAGCTGGTTGTCCCAAGCCACCATAAACAATGTCCACCATTGCAGCACGGTTTGTGATGTGGCTCATGGCACGGCGGAAGTTGTCGTCTCGGAACATGGTTTGCTTGCTTGGATTGCTCTTTTGATTCCAGTTAAAAACAATCCACTGGCTCGAGGAGGCTGGTCCAACGTTTGCACGCAAAGTGGCTTTCAACTTGCCAGCATCGATTGCCGCTTTCACTTGACGCAGTTGGTCAGCGTTTGCGGGTGAGAAAGAATCTGTATCGCCGTTCAGATATGCAGCCAATTGAGCCGTTGTATCTTTGACAATCGCAATGGTGCGTCCATCAAGATAAGGCAAGCCGTTTCCAGCCGAGTTTTTGTTCCATTCGCCGAAAAACTTGTTGGCAACAAATTCTGCACGTTCACCCGGTTTGTAGCTTTTAAACTTAAACGCACCATCAGAAACAATTTGTTCGGCAGGGGTGTTCATTGTCCACATGGCTTTGATGCCTGCTGCACCTTTTGCGGCATAAACTGGTTCAAAAACATGCGTCGGTGCGGGAGAAAATGCCAGGGTTTCGATGGCATCTGCGGCAACTGTTGGCAAAATAGCTTGAATGGTATCCGCATCAATTTTTTTGATTTTGATTGGCTTATCATTAATGAAAAAACTATCGTAAGCGTTCGCACCAACATCTTCGTCGGTATTAATCTTAAATGCAGTAATAAAATCGTCAGCAATGATTGGCTTACCATCAGACCACTTCATGCCTTTACGCACGTTCATAGTCCAAACAAGTTTATCTTTAGAAACGGTATAACTCGAAGCCATATAAGGAATGTATTCGCCGGTCGCGGGATCATAGGCAAACA
>CAXTTL010000126.1:0-14057 GCA_964247135.1 uncultured Deinococcales bacterium
CCTGGAAGCTCGAGATTGGTTGGATGTTGTTCAAGCCGAAGGGCGCGAGTTTTTGCGTGAAGCCTCTCAGGTCAAAAACATTTGGATTCCATACGGAGAATAAATCATGATTACAGACCTGGCACACACGGCGTTTCGCGTTCATGACCTCGAAAAATCCTTGGCATTTTACGAACTTTTGGGTTTAAAGGAATCCTTTCGCCTCAACCACGACGACGGTTCGGTGATGCTGGTGTACTTGCACATCGGCGCAGATCGGTTTCTCGAGTTGTTCCCAGGTGGTGCGCTCGAGAATCCGCAGAATAGTTTTATGCACATCTGTTTGGCTTCGGACAATTTGGTTGAGGATGTTGAAATGTTGCGCTCCAAAGGCGTGAAAATTGAGATTGAACCGAAAATGGGTTTGGATTTGAACATGCAGGCTTGGATATCAGACCCTGACGGAAATGCGATAGAACTGATGCAACTTTCAGAAGCCTCACCGCAACGTCAGGTCGCTCGAGGTGAGGCGATTTCGTTCAAGCAGTAACGCAATCTCGAGTGTCACAGGAGGTTTTATGCAATTTACTCAACTTGGTCGCAGTGGTCTAAAAGTCAGCCGTCTTTGCCTTGGTACCATGAATTTTGGTCCTGAAACGTCTGAACCTGACAGTTTTAAAATCATGGACGCGGCGCTCGAGCGTGGCATCAATTTTTTTGACACCGCCAACGTCTACGGACGCAAAATTCACCTTGGTTTCACCGAGGAAATCATTGGGCGTTGGCTCGAGCAAGGTGGACGGCGCGAGAAAATTGTGCTGGCAACCAAGGTGTATGGCGGCATGGGCGAGGGACAGAACGATGCACGCCTTAGTGCCTATCACATCCGCAACGCCTGCGAAGCCAGTTTAAAACGCCTCAAAACCGATCACATTGATTTGTATCAAATGCACCACGTGGACCGCAACACGCCCTGGGAAGAAATTTGGCAGGCGATGGAATGGTTGGTCGCGCAAGGCATGGTGTTGTATGTCGGCTCGAGCAATTTTGCGGGTTGGCACATCGCGCAGGCGAACGAGGCGGCAAAATCGCGGCATTTTATGGGTTTGATTTCCGAGCAAAGCATTTACCACCTCAACAACCGTCAGATCGAACTCGAGGTGATTCCAGCCTGTCGAGGCTATGGTTTGGGTGTGATCCCCTGGAGTCCGTTGGCGGGTGGTTTGCTGGGCGGCGTGCTGCAAAAAATCGCGGAAGGTCGGCGCTCGAGTGAGGCGATTCAAGCGCGGGTTGAGAAACACCGTCCGCAACTCGAGGCGTATGAAGCCTTGTGCAAAGAATTGAACGAAACGCCAGCCGATGTGGCGTTGGCGTGGTTGTTGCACAATCCTGTGGTCACTGCGCCGATCATTGGTCCGCGCACGCTCGAGCAATTGGATGGGAATCTCAAGTCACTCGAGGTCAAGCTGGATGCGGCGACCTTAAAGAAATTGGACGAGATTTTCCCTGGACCTGGCGGCGAAGCGCCAGAAGCTTACGCTTGGTGAGTCAAGTTTGCGTTTTGGGGACTCGAGCATTTCAGGTGCATTTTTTTGCGAAAACCAAAACCCCTCACGATGTCTGAAGATGAAGACCCAATACTTTGCAGCAACGGCGAATTTGTTCAATTGCGGTAATGGGCGGTAGGCTCAATTCTGGAAACTCTGGTGGGTTGAGCCAGGTGATGTATTCGCCTTTCAAAAGTTCAGAAAGCGCTCCCTCGAGTTCCTTGAGGCTGTGAAGCAGCCCTTCTGAAGCTTTAATCTCCTCAAGTTTCTTGTTGCGGTTTGTGCCAATCAAGATCGAAAATTTCCAAGCATTTTGTTCTTGCCAACTGTAAAGTTCCCAGCCTTTTATGGAACGCTTTTTGGGTTTATTTTGAGCAATGGTTTGGGTCACGAAAAACCTCGAGATCACCAGTGCAGTTGCAAATTGCAAAAAGTTTCGCCTGTTCATCAGTTCTTCTAACCTCGGGTTTTGGTTTTTGTCACTGCTTCCATCACGCCTGCAACCTCGAGGATTTCTGGGGTTTCACGCTCGAGCGTTTGAATTTCTTGGATGAAATCATTCACGTTGGCAAAATCGCGGTAGACGCTGGCAAAACGAATGTAAGCCACTTCGTCCAGTGGGCGTAAGAATTGCATGGCGCGGCGTCCAACCTCTTCGGAAAGAATATCGGAACCGCCCTCAAAACGGTCTTCAAACGAAAAGGCGAAAGCTCGCAAGCGTTCGACGTTAACGGGGCGTTTTTCACAGGCGATCATCAAACCGCGCAGCAGTTTATCGGGGTCAAAAGCCTCTTTGCGTCCGTTGCGTTTGACGACCATGAGCGGTTCAAATTGGGCGCGTTCGTAACTGGTAAACCGGTACGAGCACTTTGGGCATTCACGGCGGCGGCGAATCGCGGCGTTTTCGTCGCTGGGGCGTGAATCGACCACTCGGGTATCAGGGTGTGAGCAGCGTGGGCATTTCATAGGTAAAACTCCCGTGGAATGTTGGACCGGACATCTTTGAGCGCCGAAAGCGTCACGCCGATGGTTTGCCCCGTGATGCCCCTCGAGGCGGTCAAGGCGAGCGAGACGGCGCTCTCACCGAGTCTCGAGTCAAACTCGAGTCCGCCAGCCGCCCGAGACGGCACGAGGGCGTTGACGCGCATTCCGGTCTCGGACAGCCCGCCGACCAGACCGGACAGGTAAGAACGCAAGGCTCGGGTTTGCGGTTCATTGCTGGCTTGAGGTGGTAGCACCAACGTCGCCCAGGCGTTCGGGCAGCGCTTTAAGAGCATTTGCAGCATCAAATAACTCGAGCGGGCGGTGGTTTCGAGCATTTCGGTGAATTCGCCCTCGAGTAATTTTTTGAACGGCGTGCTCGAGGCTTCATCGGCGATGTGAACCAAGCCATTGATCGACCCGTAAATCTCGAGCATTTTGTTAAAGGTTTGCGCCACCTCGAGTTGCACGCTGCTATCACCCTTGATCGGAATGCTCTGCGCCCCGCCGCGCTCGAGTTCGGCGGCGGTCAGGCTCGCCGCCTCGGGGTTGGCATCGACGCAGATCACGGTTGCCCCAGCCACCGACATTGCCCTGGCGATGCTGTGACCGAAGCCACGACCGGCACTGGTCACGGCAATCACGGTGTTCTCGAGGGGTCTGGGCGCGGTGATTGAGGGTGGCATCATGAGAATCTTTGCCCATTGTACACCGCCACCGATGGCAACAAAGGCTTGAGAATCTCCTTTTTGATCGGGCGTCCAATTTGGCTCATTCTTGAGGCTCGAGCCTGGGATTTTGACCGCGAATTCTGAACCGAGGCTGTAAACTAAACGACGTGCGTGGTTCATTGGGTATTTTCAGTTTGCTCGACTTGTTGCAGCTTCTTGGGTCCAATCAATCCAAGGGCTGCCTGACCATTCATCACCCCAGCGAACGCGAGGGTCGGGTGTTTTTTGATGTTGGGCGCGTGGTGTTTGCCCAGTTCGGCACGCTCGAGGACGCGCCTGCGGTGCGGGCGATGTTGCGCGACGAGCGCGGCAATTTTGAATTTATTCCTGGGCGAATGCCCTTAAAAAAAACCATTGACGTCAGCCTGGATAATTTCTTGTTTGAAGTCATCCGCGAGCTTGACGAGAACACCAAAGTCACGGTCGAAAAGAAAGTCTTGCCGCCCAACGAACTCGACGCGCCGCGCATTTTGGACCATGCCCGCATCAGCAGTTTGACGCTGTCCGCCGACGAATTCTCGGTGATTGAACTGATCGACGGCGAGCGCAGCGTCTCAGCGATTGCGCAAACCGCCAAACAGCCACTCGATTTGGTGCAGACCGTTTTGATTCGCTTCTCGAGTTTGGGTTTGGTGGACGTGAAAAAACGCTCTCCTCGCATTGCGCGACTGGTGATTGGGTTAAGCCGCGAACTGACCGACATGCGGGTCTGCGTCGATGAGGTGATCTTGCGCTCCTGGGATCGTCAGCACGGTCGCCCAGTCTCCAAAATTCGGATGCGCGACACGGCGGGCAAGGAATTTGTCTTTGAAGCCTTCGGCACGCCAAACTTGGGCGCTTACCTGCTGTTCTCGAGCAATGCCATCATGCGTTACGACTTGCACGCGGGCGCTCAGGTGCTGGTCAAGCCCGAAGCGTAAATCAAGTTAGACTGATCTGGAATGAGCCTGCCCGACCTGGACCCAAACTCGAGCCTGAATTTACGCAAAGCCGCGATGCGTGACGTGAATGCGATGCTCGAGCTGATTGCGTTCTGGGCGAAAAAGGGTGTCATGCTGCCCAAAACCCGTGATGTGATGTTCAGCCAAATCCGCGATTTTTACCTGCTCGAGACCCAGGATGGCGGCATTGCCGGCACGGTCGGTTTGCATGTCTTGTGGCACGATCTGGGCGAGGTGCGCAGTCTGGCGATTCATCCGAATTTTCGAGGGCAAGGTCTGGGCAGACAGCTCGTGCTGGGTGTCGAAGCCGAAGCCAGGGGTTTGGGAATTCCGAGGTTGTTCGCCTGGACGCTCGAGCCAGATTTTTTTGTGCGTTGCGGTTACGCGTTAATATCAACCGATGAATTGCCGCCCAAGGTCTACAAGGAATACAACAAAAGCGCCATGATGAAAGCGATTGGTGTCGCGTAAACCCAACCATTCTCGAGTTAAAGTTTGAAGTTAAAGGAGTTTTGTGAGCGAAGAATTCAGTTATCCAATTGGGAAACTTGCCCTTCGAGCCGAGTATTCAACAGAGGATCGAACAGGGTTTCTGGTTCAACTCGAGGAGCTTCCAAGCCATTTGCGTGCGGCGGTGGCGGGCTTATCGGAATCTCAACTCGAGACGCCGTACCGCGACGGCGGCTGGAGTTTGCGTCAAGTGGTGCATCATGTGCCTGACAGCCATTTGCAAGGATACATGCGCTTTAAGCTCGCGCTGACTGAGGTCAATCCAACGGTGACCGCCTACTCTCAACCCGCCTGGGGCGAACTGGCGGATGTTCAAACCGCGCCGCTCGAGGTGTCCATCAAACTGCTCGAGGCGCTGCATGTTCGTTGGGTGACGTTGATTCGAGGCATGAAATTAGATGATTTTGCACGGACGTTTGTGATCAAAAATGAAACCCGCACGCTCGACATGACGTTGCACTTGTACGCTTGGCACAGTTTGCATCATGTCGCGCAAATCAATGGTTTAAGATCACGAAAGGGTTGGTTATGAGCGAGTTACAATATCCTGTCGGGAAATTCGAGCGTCAAAGCGAATATCACCCGTCCGAGATTGCAGCATTCATTGGGATTCTCGAGCAACTGCCAAGCCAGATGCGTGCGGCAGTGCAAGGTTTATCTGATTCGCAACTCGAGACAACGTACCGTGAAGGCGGTTGGAGCTTAAGGCAAGTGGTGCATCACGTGCCAGACAGTCACATGAACTCTTTTGTGCGGTTTAAGCTCGCGCTGACCGAAGAAAACCCGACCATCAAACCTTACGACGAGGCGGCTTGGGCGCTGCTCTCAGACTCGAGTTTGCCTGTTCAGGTCAGCCTCGATTTGCTCGAGGCGCTGCACATGCGTTGGGTGATTTTGCTGAACTCATTGAACCCCGAAGATTGGAACCGCACCTTCAGCCACCCAGAAAATGGCTAGATGACCCTCGAGTACGCGCTGGCGTTGTACGCCTGGCACTCGAGGCACCACTTGGCGCACATCACCCAAACCCGTGAAAGACTGGCGTGGTGAAATACTTTTTATTGTTGATTGTCTTAGCCTGCTCGAGCGTCTTGGCAATCGCGCCTGGAATTGTTACCAACGGTACTCGGGACAAACCGCGCATCGCCCTGACCTTCGATGCCGACATGACCCCAGGTATGAAAGGACTGCTGGACAGCGGAAAAGTCAAATCGTACAACAACACCAAAATTTACGCGCTGCTCGAGCAATATAAGCTTAAAGCCACGTTTTTTTTGACGGGCATGTGGATGGAACGCTACCCAGATCAGGTTAAAGCCTTCATTAAAAACCCGCGTTACGAACTCGAGAATCACAGCTATGCGCACCCTGGGTTTTTGCAACCGTGTTACGGACTGCCTGGCATTGCCGAAAAGTTCAAGGTCGCGCAGGTATTGAAAACCAAAACGCTGCTCGAGCAATACGGCATCAAAAACAAGTTTTTTCGCTTTCCAGGTGGTTGCGCCAGCAAAGCCGATGTTGCCCTGGTCAACAGCCTAGGACTCGAGGTGGTGCATTGGGACGTGATCGGCGGGGACGGTGGTGCGACGGGTGCCAACGTGATCGTCAAAAATGTTTTGAGCCAAGTGAAAAATGGCAGTATTATTGTGCTGCACTCGCACGGAGGACCAAAGGTGCGATTTACAGATCAGGCGCTGAAAACAATCATCCCAGCCCTCTTAAAGCGCGGTTTTCAATTTGTGAAGCTCGAGGAATTGCTGCAAAACCATTAATTGCAGCTTGAAAATCAAGCTCGAGTATACCCATACGACTTGATGATTGTTGACCACCATTCTTTCCGGAAAATACAGCCCCTCTCTGTTTTACGCTCAGCCAACAAAAAGGAATCGCATGAAAGACAATCTTGAAAGCCAGAAAATTCCGTACCAAACTCCAAAACTCGAGGTGGTCGGCGTGTTTGTGGCGTTGATTGCCGCTTCGGTGATTACGGTGCCAATTCAATTCAATCAGCCAAGTGACGGAGAAAAACAATGAAGAACCTTGTGAATTGCGTTGCGACTGCCCTTATTGCAGCCTTGTCCTTGGCATCGTGTACGCAAAGCAGTCCTGAACCACAACCCAACCACGTTCTAGGGCTGATGCGGGTCAATTTTCAAGTTGAGGGCATCGCCAGTTCAAATGCCAAACCCCAACCAAAAATCCTGACAGGCACAGCCAGTGGCATCCAAATGAAGCTGGTCAACTCCAGCACCTTCACCACTGGCACTCGAGGCGCAGGCGGTGAGCGCTGGGTCAGTGCGACTTACGATATTCGCAACGCAACCACCCTCGGCACAGCGTATACCACTGCCAACAGCAACATCAGTTTCTTGGCGGTCAGTACCCCAACGGGTCTTGGCGAAAGTGCCATTGCCGATATGAGAAGTTACGGCGGCACCCTGTTGACGACACCAACTCTGGCGCAATCGTTCAAGCCAACGCACGGAATGCGCTACAACCCTTTAACCAACACCACCGAAACCAGTCCGGGCGCAGAAGATTTTCAAGTCTTTGACGAATCTGAAGTCTCGAGCTTTGCGACGGCTGGTGTTGTCCCAATCAATTATGGTTTTGTGGTGCGGCGCACCAGTCTAAACCCGATCAATCGCAGCTTGGCGGCGAACCCAGGCGTTAATCAATTCGATGGGCGTGTGACTTTCGCCGTGCGTTTCCCACTGCAAACCACAATAACTGACGACCCATTTACGTTTTCGATGGACTTTCTGGTGGTCACCGACGATCAAACCAGGGTCACCCAAAGCCTCGAGCAACAAGCCCTCAACAGTGTTCCAAGTCAAACATCGCAATTGACGGGTGCTGTGGTCAATATTATGCCTGGCTCGGCTTATCTTGCCACGCCCAACCGTTTTATTCCGAGTGTACGCTTGGCACGGGCTGCGGCGGCGGTCAACGCCATTTATTTGGTTCAAGCACCAACCACATTGACGGTCACAAGCAACGCCGACAGTGGAGCGGGTACATTACGCAATGCCATTCAAGCCATTGCCTCAGGTGGCACAATAGATCTAAAAGGCATCAACAATCAGAACATCACACTGTTAAGCACCCTGGACATCAGTAAAAGCCTGACCATCACCAATTCCAATGCTGCGCCCAATGTGGCGGTGTTGGGTGGGGCAACCGCCTTTAATGCCAGCAATGTGCGCGTTTTGAACCTTCAGAGCGGCAATTCTGCCACGTTGAGCAACTTCACCATAGGCAATGGTTATGCCTCTGGCAGTTCTGCCCAAGGTGCCGCGATTCTGAATGCCGGCACACTGACCTTAAGCAACATGAAAGTCCAAAACAATCAAGCCCAAGGTGATGCTGGTGGTAATGGCACCCCTGGTTTTAGCGGGTCTCAAGATGGTGGCGGCGGTGGTACGGCTCAGGGCGGCGCAATCTACAATGCTGGCGCACTCACCATCAACTCGAGCAGCGTCTTTAGTGGCAACAAGGCAAGCGGTGGTGTCGGTGGTTCGGGCGCTGCCGGGTCTTTGACAAATGGTTTTCCCAATGGTTTTGGTGGACTGGGCGGAACTGCACAAGGCGGTGCGATTTTTAACGCGAACTCAGCGACATTGAGCATCAACACTGTCACGTTCACCACCAACAATGCCACGGGTGGACAAGGCGGAGTACCAGGTACGGCAATAGGTGGTTCAGGTCAAACTACTTTTGGCAAAGGTGGTTCTGGTGGCAGCGCAAACGGAGGCGCGGCATTCAACGCCAACGCGACCCTCGGTGCCGCCACAGCCTTAGCGGTCACGTATGGAACGGCTGCCAATGCCAACAGCGTTACCTTTGGAAATGGGGTACAAGGTGGTACTCCTCTTGGCACAAACAATGGGTCAAATGGCACTGCCAGCAATCCAAATGCCAATTTCTAAGTTGAAGTGTATGACACAGTGTATGACATAAGGTGCCTTGGTTTTATTGACGCAGACTCGAGCGAGCAATTGAAGGTCAGGTTCAATTCTTGCCGGTTTGTTGGCGCTTAAAATAGTGACCGTCAACAAATTCAACAAACGAGGTACATCATGAAAATCTCGAGCGTCCTGTTAAGCATTGTCATGATCCTGGGTTTTTCTGCCCGAGCCGCAGTCCCAAAAGCCTTTGATGCGTTCGCTGGAAAATGGACTGGCAAACTCGAGTATCAAGACTATCAAGGCACTGGACGGGTCAGCATTCCTGTGAAGCTCGAGGTTAAACCCAGCAACGAGACGACGGCGATCTGGGATTTTGTCTACGACGATTTTGGTAAGCCCGTGCCGAGTTTTGAAACGCACGCTTGGAATGGCAGCACATACACGGTCACGACCAAAGGAAAACCCGAGGTGTTGACGTACAGCAGCCAAGACTTTGCGAAACTTTTGACCGCAAAAATTGGAAAAGCAGTCTTGACTGGCTTCGAGATCGAATTGGGTGCAAAGGTTGAGGTGCGCCGTACCATCACGCTCGAGCCTCAGAAAATGGTGACGTTGAAAGAAACCCGTCTGAAAGGTGAAAAATTTCAATTCCGCAACCAAAGTACCTACAGCCGTCAACCCTGAGCGGTTTTTGTGACCGTGCTGTGACCGAGTACCCTCGAGAATAAGCTATTACGCTCGGGGAGGAAAGTGATGCCCAAAGACCGAATGCGACAATGGCAAAAACCAGAGAATTTTGAGACTCAAGCTTTTGAATTTATCAGCCAACAACCCGAACGCCAAGGTCAAGCCCTGGCACCCGAAACAAGATCGCAACTCGAGCCTGGATTTGGGCATTCGTTTGCCGATGTGCGGGTGTTCAGCGATTTGGAATCAAACCGTCAAGCCCAAGGTCTTGAGGCTCGAGCGTTCACGGTGGGGCAGGGCATTCACTTTGCCGCAAATGAGTACGCGCCTCAAACTCGAGATGGGCAAGCACTGTTGGCGCATGAGCTTTCGCACGTGGTACAGAACAAGAACGATTCTGGTGCCCAAGCCAAAACTGGGGTCAGCCAAGGGCATGATGCTTCAGAACTTGAGGCTTCTCGAGCCTCCGAGCAGGTGTTGGCTGGGCAGACCGCGCAGATTCAAAGCGTTCCTGGCGCGGCAATTCAACGCTTTGGCAGTCTCGAGCATATGCTGCTCGGCGAGATGGGTTCAGGCGGCAAACAATCGGATATCAATTACGGTACAGATGACCATCCCGAATTTTTGTCGTATGGGGAGATGGTGGCACTGGCAGGCGATCATTTCAAATCAATCGAGCAAATGCGAGGCTTGACCACAACCCAGGCAGGTCGAGATGAAATTCGTTACGCCCGTTGGAAATCGATGGGCAAAGACATGGGTTTGCCAAAACCCAAAGTTGACCCAGAGATCGAAAAAAAAGTGGAAAACGATTACTTAACCCTTGCTGCCGATAACTTTAGCCATTTTAGCGCGGGTGGAACCGCCCGAAATGACTATCAGACCTACCACTTGCAAGCCCTTGGCGAAGCTTTTGAGGCAGGGAAGCACAATGACCCCAAAAAATTTATGCAAGCCACCACCACCGAAGCTTTCGGAAATCATTACCTGACCGACATGTTTTCGGCGGGGCATGTCCGAACCGAACGAATCACGATCAAAGGTTGGTACAGGCAGCATTACCCAGATGATATTGCCAAGTTTAAGACCTACTTGGCAGCAACATTGCGGCATTTTTTAGAAGACGATGTGCGATCCGAAGATTGGGGACGCACCAAGCTGGCAATAGGCAAATCCATGCGTTGGTTGGATGGTGACATCAGAACAGGTGAGGAAACCAACACCATGCCCTTTTCAGGTGGAAATAAATTCCCAACCCAAGCCGACCTCGAGCAAAAAATTGAAGAACTTGCAGGTCCGGCTTTAAAAGCATTCTCGTTGGGAGACATCGTGGCACTTGCCATTCATGACACTGACAATCAAGGCTTAAACGTCACTTCCGAAGCCGACACGAATGGGTCAGATGTCATTGGTGGTCACTCCTACCGAGCCGTTGGTGATGGGCAACTTTTGCCAGCTTTGACCACCAGTGGTGCGGATGCCGATAAAGGCGCACAAACTCGAGACATGGCACTCGCAGCGATTCGACAATCTCTTGCCGAACTCGAGCAAGTAAGGGCGGCAGGGGCAAAAGCGGCAGGTTTGAGTATGCCAGACCGGGTGGTTGAATTGCGCGAAATGGCAATTTCGCAACAACGCGATGGACAAAATCAATTTGGTGCGGAGCGTTTTATTCCCAAAGATGACATCAGCGCGGGCAACACCAAATTTGATTGGCAATGGGGTTCGTTTAACGATCCAATGTACAACGCGGTCGATATTGCCGTAAAAGGCGAAATCGCCAACCAAATTCTTGATAAAGCCAAAGATCAAAGCGATGAGCGTATCAAACGAGCCGTTGAATATCTTGGTTCGCAACTCAACATTTGGGGCATTGCCAATCTTGAATGGGCGCTGAACGAACCTGCCAAGAAGTAATACGTTTACTTGAAAACCAGACAAGCATTTCAGATGGCTTGATTTTCTGGCGCTTCCCTGAAATGCTAAGACCCGAGGCGAAAGCTTCGGGTCTTTTGCATAAATTAACCTAAACCTGTATAAATATAAACGCTCGAGCGCAACTCGAGTTCTTTTGATGGAGGAACACCCGTGTTGAAACGAGAACGTGCTGTGCTGGCGCTGGAAGATGGAACAGTTTACCGTGGTTATGCCTTCGGTCATCGCGGCGAAACCGTTGGCGAGGTGGTGTTCAACACATCCATGACCGGTTATCAAGAAATCATGACCGACCCGAGTTACAACGGTCAGATCGTTTGCATGACCTACCCGCACATTGGCAATTACGGCATTACTGTTTACGACATGGAATCCAACAAACCGTATGTGCGCGGTTTTATTGCCAGGGAATTCTCGAGCCATTACAGCAATTACCGTGCCACCGACGGCATGGATTCGTTCACCGAAGACCACGGCGTGGTCAGCATTGCGGGCATCGACACGCGGTCCTTGGTGCGGCGCTTGCGGGTGGGCGGCGTGGTCAAGGGCGTGATCGCGCACCGCAGTTTCACGCACCCTGAAGACCCGTTTGGTGAGTTTACCCCAGATGAGGAGGCAGGGCTGGTCTCTCGAGCCAAAAACCATGACGACATCGACGGGCGCGACATGACGCCCGAAGTCACCACCGAATTGCCGTATGCCTATCCAGTGCTGGTCGAGGGCAAACGCATTGTGCTGCTGGATTTCGGCATCAAGCACACGATCATCAAAAAACTGGCTGGCGTCGGTGCAGAACCGATTGTCGTGCCTGCCAGCACCACGCCCGCCCAGATTATGGCGCTCCAACCGCATGGACTTTTTCTCTCCAACGGTCCTGGCGACCCGAGTGCGCCCGTATACGCGCACGACACCGCCTGGAAATTGCTGGGCTTGATGCCAACCTTTGGGATTTGCCTCGGGCATCAAATTCTGGGGCTGGCGGTCGGCGGCAAGACCTTCAAAATGAAATTTGGGCATCGTGGCGGCAACCAACCCGTCAAAAACCTTTTGACGGGCAAGGTCGAAATCACGGCGCAAAACCACGGCTATGCGGTGGACATCGACAGCATCCCGAATGGGCAATTCAAGGTCACGCACGTCAACCTCAACGATGGCACGCTCGAGGGGATGGCGCACGTGAGATACCCAGTCTTTAGCGTTCAGTACCACCCAGAAGCCAGCCCAGGACCGCACG
The DNA here is from genome assembly GCA_964247135.1 of uncultured Deinococcales bacterium. Classification (GTDB taxonomy): domain Bacteria; phylum Deinococcota; class Deinococci; order Deinococcales; family JAAFIG01; genus JANXTZ01. The sequence continues at coordinate 12,454 of CAXTTL010000126.1, forward strand.
ACAGCAATTATCTGTTCACGCGGTTTATCGACGAAGTCAACGCCTTCGCGGGTGCGAACGGCGTGCCGACCGAGAAAAGCTCGAGCGGTTTGCTGGGCGTTTAAAGTTCCTTTGTTTCTCGAGTGGTAGAGCGCGTCAAGCTTATTATGGTAAACTGGTAGGGTGCGCCCCGCGCACCAAAGCTACGTGAAAGACGGTGGGTGCGCAAGGTACACCCTACCAAAACTACCAAAATGAGTCATTCAATCTTGTCAGACTTCGTTTGACAAGATTTGGAATTGATAGACTCTTTAAGAATGAGCAGCACTCGAGTTCAACTGTTTGGCACGGCACAGGTCGCGGTTGGCGATAAGACCGTCACGTTTACCGACGACAAACGCTATCGTTTGCTGGCGTATTTGGCGTGCAAAGCCGATTGGGTTTCGCGGGAGCAACTGGCGTTCTTGTTCTGGGATGACACCGACAATCAAAGCGCCCGTAAAAACTTGCGGCATTTGATCGGGCGCATTAAAAATCTGGACTGGCTGACGGGTTTTGAAACCGAACTCGAGCATCTGCGCTGGCGGGTGCCGACCGACGTGACGGATTTTAAAACGGCACTTGAACAATCCGATTGGACGACGGCACTTGGACTGTACAACGGCAATTTGCTGGCAGGTTTTCAGGAGGGTGATTCGCCAGAGTTTTCAGCCTGGCTCGAGCTTGAACGTCAAGTGCTGAGAGACCGTTGGCACACGGCGGCGCTTGGGCAAGCTCGGGTTTTACAAGAACACAATGCCTTTCATGAAGCCATACGGGTTTTGGAAGGTTTGCTCGAGCAAGACCCTTTTGACGAGGAGGCGCTCGATTTGTTGATGCGAGTATCAAGCCAGGGCAGTCAGTCTGCGGTTGCCCTGCGCAGCTTTGAGGGCTTCAGCAAACGTTTGCGCCAGGAGTTAAACCTGCCGCCACCGACCCACCTCGAGCAACTGGCAAACAGCATCAGGTCGCGTGAACTTGCGCCAAGCCAAGCCCCCACCATGACCCTGACCGTCGAAAGACCGCTTAGCACCCAAGCGATTCCGGTGATTCCAACGGTCTTCATTGGTCGAGAACTGCTGCTGTCCGAATTGACCAACCTGCTCGAGCATCGTGACCACCAATTGCTGACTTTGGTTGGCACTGGCGGCGTCGGCAAAACCCGAATTGCGCTCGAGATTGCTTTGGAGCAAAAAACCAGATTTAAAGTCGGTTTTGTCAACCTCGTGCCGATCATTGACCCAAGCGCGATTCCGAACGCCATCGCCCAAGCCATCGGTCTGAATTTTAGGGGGCAAGATTCGTCGTTGGGGCAAGTGATCCATCATATCGGTCACGAGAAAATGCTCTTGGTGATCGACAACTTCGAGCACGTCATTGCGGGCGCCCAATATTTAAGCGAACTCGTGCAGAACTGTCCAAACCTGATTGTCCTGACCACCTCGAGAGAACCGCTCGACTTGCCAGGCGAACAGATTTTGCCCGTCGATGCCTTCGCCGTTCCCGAGATGAGCGAGGTCAAACCAAACGAAATGCCCAGCCTCGAGGCGGTGCAACTTTTTGTCCCGCACGCCCGGCGGGTGCGC
>CAXTTL010000127.1:0-13991 GCA_964247135.1 uncultured Deinococcales bacterium
ATTTGTTGCAAGCCAACGCGACAACGCCCAAGGTCAGCGAAATTGTTTTCGAGTTTCCCAAAAAAGTCGCGCCACCAATCCAAAAAAGAGTGCCCGTCAAACCTTCAGTAAAAACCCAAGTGGTGGTGAAGGCAAAACCTGTTCAGGCAAAAGTCAAAGCGCCTGAGACTCGAGCAGTCAAACCCGTTGCTCCTCAAGCTGAGTCTAAAGTTGCAGTTTCCAGCCCGTTGCCAAAACCCGTGGTCAAAACGCTGCAAGCGCCATTGAAAATGCTGAAACCCAGCGCCTCGCAGGTGATCAAGTTGCAGCAACGCTCGCCGTTGCTTGCACCAAGTGCGGCACAACAAGCCATTTTACCAAACTTTAACTCGAGTTCCGCCAAACCCAATTTGTTGCGTTCCAACGTGATAAGCACGGGTACGTCAGAAAAAATCAGTGCGAACGCTGGCGGCTCGAGCACGGCGAACACTGCAAATCTTGCCCGTTCCCAAAATGGCGCGAGTTCGGGGACGGAAAAACTGCAACTTGCCAGCGTGCGCTCCAGCGCGGCGCAACCAGGGGACTCGAGCAGTCCGTTCAAAGCTGGTGCCGCAGGGGCGAGCCTCGCGCCAGAAACGAACGGTTTGGCGGGCGGTGGCAGGGTAAGCACCAGCCTCGAGACCAACGCGCCGAGTTCAGCCAACCCAAGCGCTTCACAGGCTGCCACGGGTGGACCTTTGAGCGGCAAGCAACAAGCCAGCTCGAGTTTGGATTCTCGACTTTCGGGAACTCCAGTCAACACGACCTCTGGGGCAGAATCCTCGCGCCCCAGTCAAACTGGAACCACACCCAGCTCAAGCGCAGGAGGCGGACTCAGCACCCCTTCTAGTCGCCCGAGCAGCCCTTCGGGCACAGACACCAAACCAACAACTTCTGGAACCACAGGTTCGAGCATTGCGGGTGGTGGATTGGCAAATTCCAAACCTGGTACGCCAAGCTCGAGTGCGGGTGGGAATGGTTTGGCGGGTTTAGGTATTGGCAGCTTGAGCGGCAAAGACACGGGTTTGGCGGGTTCTGGAAGCAGTGGCTCGAGCGGCAAAGACTCAGGACCCGCAGGTTCAGGCTCGAGTGGTACGTCAGGTGGTCGTGATACTGCTCTTACAGGCTCAGGCACGTCAACCTCTTCAGCAGGTTCGGGCACACCGACCAAACCTTCAAGCGCACCTTCCCAAGGCTCGAGTGACAAACCCAGCACTGCACCTGCCTCAACACAAGGAAAAGAAACCTCACCCATAGGCTCGAGTTCCAGTCAGAGTACAGGCGCACAAAGCAGCAAACCCAGCTCCAGCGCCGCCACCGGCACAGAGCGCACGGCATTGGGCTGCGCGATTCTGGTGGACGCTCGAGGTTTAACCCCGCCGTTGACGCCCAGTGAAAGCCCGGCGATTGTGAATCCCAGCAGTCAAAAAATCTGGCCCGACCCGAATGCGATTCAGGGTGTGGATTCCAATTTGGTCGGTGAAACGGGGATTGCCTCGTTCGCCACCTCCCAAGATCAGGCGCTCGGTTTTCTGGCTCAAGGCGTTCAACCCCTGACCGTCAAAGCCATTCAAGCCGTGCCAGCCGACGGCGTTCAAACCTCAGTTTTCAGGGATTACGTGATGGTTTCCGCCGGCGACGCGGCAAAAATTACGGCGTTGGGTCGAAACTGTCAGGTTGTGTTTATCAAATAAATGCGCCTTCACGAAATTCAAGAATTTAGCAACACGCAATCCAATACACTCGAGCCATAGTTTAAGGAGACAAAATGCAACGATCAACAATCATTTTCGGACCCTCTATATGCCTGATTCTCAGCCTCGCGGGAAGTGCCTTTGCCTGGTTGCCCAAACTCGATGAAACCGCCGCCAAAGCCATTGTGGATGGGGTTTACCGCCGAGGTCCAGACGTGCCAACCTCGAGCAGCCTGAGTTTGAACGTCAAGAACGGCGCATTTGAGGCGGGCAACATTGTCGAGGTCTACGGCGGCGATGCCAAATGCCTGAGCGACTGGCAGACCAAACCAAGCAGCTACGCCACGCTCGGCAGCCGCCCCACCGCCATCGCCGTCGCCGGACAGAGTGATTTGATCAAAGCCGCCGCCCTGGAGGCTCGGGACAACTTTAAAACCCTGACCGCCGCCGGTGCGCTCGAGATTGCCCGCAGTCGATTGCCCGACAATCACTTGCGGGTCTTCATGAAAATTGAGGGACTCGAGAAAGACACATTGCGCGACGCCTACCAGGTGGGTGTGCTCGATAACAACAACAAAATTGTTGCACCTTACCAAATTAACTTCCTTGACGATTGGGCGGCAAGCACGGGCGCTCGAGCCACCTGGGGCGGAACGATGGTGTATTATTTTGATTTCTCCAAAAATCCTGTGGACTCGAGTGGAAGCTTAAAGTTTTTGCTGCGAACCGAAGCGGACAGCGATTGTGCGTACAAGATTAACATCAACTTGGCAACGTTTAAGTAAAGCCAAATCAATTCAGACACAAAAACGTTGGAGACGATTTCAAACCATCCCCAACGAAATTTAAATCTCGAGCTTTATCAATATCAAAGTGCATCTTCTGCATCTGGCTTCACATTCGGAACAGCTTGCAAAGCAGCCAAAAATTTTTCGCTAGAACCTCGTTTGGCACGTTCTTCAAGAATGGTTTGTGTCTCGAGCGCACTGAGTTTTTCGGCGACGGCTGTGGCAATTAGGGTGTTTAAACTGATGCCTTCGTTTTCAGAAAGTTTTTTGAGTTCGTTGTGAACGGTGGTTGGTAAGCGCACGCTGAGGGTTGTCATTTTGCACTCCTTTGCATCTGTAAAAATTCTTGAGGTTGGATGGCTTTAATTCCGAATTTTTCTGAACCCACAAAATCTTTGATGTTGTACGTTACGATGTGCTCGCATTGTGCGTGCCATGCCAACTCGAGCAGGTGGTCATCTTTAGCATCGCGTATCGCTGGTCGCCAGGTGTAATACAACCGAGGACGGTAGGCGATGCTTGCCAAGTAATCGAGGATGTCTTCGATGGCTTGGTGCTCTAGTGGGATTTTCATTTCTGGGCGTTTGAGGACATCTTCGTACTCGAGAATCAAAGCGGTTGAAAGTGCAAGGGTGAACTTTTGTTCGTATAGCGGCATTAAAATTTGATATGAAGCTCCTTGGTTTGAACGCAAGCCTGAAACAATGACGTTGGTATCAAGAACAACGGGCATAAATTATGGTAGTACAGATGCAACCAAAATACAAGCTCAAGTTTGATAAAATCTTATCGCTTCAGCAAAAATACTCAAGCAACAAAACGTTGGGGACAGTTTAAAACCATCCCCAACGAAATTTGAATCTCGAGCTTTAAAGCGCGGTGATGTTGAGCTTCAAAGGAATTGGCACTTCGGGATGCGGTTTGTAAACCACTTCGTACTCGCCCAAATCCTTGATGGCTTTGCCCATGTCAATCTTACGACGGTCAATGGCAAGACCCGTTTGTTGTTCCACAGCGTCAGCCACCATTTGATTGGTGATCGCGCCGTAAATTTTACCTTCGCCCGCTTTGGCTTTGAGTTCGACAACCAACTCGGCAAATTGACCCGCAAGCTTTTCGGCTTCGGTCTTTTGGCTCTCGAGTTTTTTGACTTTGCTGCGAATTTGCGCCTCAAGGTTTTTGAGGTTCGCGGCGGTGGCGGTGGCTGCCATGCCACGCGGCATCAGGAAGTTACGGGCGTACCCAGCTTTGACTTCGACAATGTTACCCGTCGTGCCCAGTTTAGCGACTGGCTCGAGCAGAATGATTTTCATCGGCGCACCAACTTCTCCATGAACGGCAACAAACCAATTTGGCGTGCGCGTTTGATGGTCAAAGCGAGACGGCGTTGATTCTTGGCGTTCACACCAGTGCGGCGGCGCGGCAAGATTTTACCGGTATCAGAAATGAAACGGCGCAACATTTTCGCGTCGTGGTAATCCGTGACCTCGAGTTCGCCCGTCTTGAACGGGTCTACTTTCGGCTTGCGTGGGCGTTTCGGACCTTTGCCGTTGCCACGTGGTTTTTTGTCACCATCGCGGTCACGGTCACGGCTGTTGCCCGTGGTTTTGCGTTCTTCTCGTGCCATAAGTTGTGTCTCCAGTGATTCAAAAATGGGGTGAAAATTTGTGTTCCGTCAAAAGTGCGCTTTTAAGCTCGGCTTATTGCTTGAAGCTTAGAGCTACTCTTAAAACGGTAAATCTTCTTCTGGCGGGAAATCTTGTAAGCCTGCGTCAATGTCCAATCCCGCACGGGACCCTGCGCTGGTGTTGCGCGGTGCTGCCGCGACACTCGAGCGCCCTGGAACGTCACCGAAGGCTTGACGGTTCGATCCAGAGGTGATCCCAGCGCTGCCAGTGCTGCCAGGACCGCGAGAAAGGGCTTCGACTCTACGTCCTTCAACCCGTGTCGAGTTGCGTTTATTGCCCTCTTTGTCCGTCCAGGACTCGTTGACGAGCCTGCCCATGACCATGATCGGATCGCCTTTTTTCAGCGTGCCTGCGGTTTCCGCAAGTTCGCGCCAAAGGTTCACTTCGATGTAATGGGTTTTTTCTTGCCAGTTTCCGGTCTTGTCTTTCCAAGACTCGTTCACGGCAACCGAGGCGGTGGTGACGGCATCACCGGCTGGGGTGTAACGTAATTCGGCGTCACGGGTGAGGTTGCCAATCAAGACCACTTCGTTTAACGCGTTCGTCAGCCTATAACCACCTTGCGAATCTCGAGTTGTCACTTCCATACGGTTTCCAGGAAGTGCTGCCTCGACACGCAATGCTTTCACACTGACTTGCGAACGTTTTGCCCCTTCGGGCGTTTCCCAGGTGCGAAACTCGAGCGCCCCCTCAACCATCACAGGATCGCCTGCTTTGAGTTGATCGGCAACGCCTTCGGCTTGCTTGCCCAGCAAACTCGTGCGGTGATACCACGGCAAAACTCGAGGTTTCCCGTCGTTCCCAACGATGTTGTCATCGCCAGCCACGACCAGATCGAGTACCGCCATCCCGCTTGGGGTGTAACGAAGTTCTGGGTCACGCGCCAGCGCCCCCAGCAGGTAAACATGATTTAAGCCTCTCGCCATAACTCACTCCTTGCGCTCGAGAGCGCCCTTGAAAATTCATAGCTTTTCAAAACCAACAATACTTGATGCCCTGCGGATACTCTCGAGATACCACGAGAGAAGGCTTACTTCTCCTTCTTCGTTTTCCACTCGGGGCGTTGACGCACCACCAACAAACGCCGCACGTGATCGCGCAAGCGCAAGCTCGTTTGAATCGCGTTCGTTTGATCGGCTGCCATCTCGAGTTTGTAAATCAAGTAGTAGCCTTCACGGTCTTTCTTGATGTGGTACGCCATGCGACGGTTGCCCCACTCGTCGAGTGTCACAATGCTGCCGCCAGCGTTCTTGATTGCATTCTCGATGTATTCCTTTTCGACTGCCAGTTGCGCAGCGTCGAGGCTTGGGTTGAGAATAACGTTCAAATCGTAATTCACCATAATTCACCTCCTTAAAGTCCAGCAAAAATCCGCCACGGTAAAGTGGCGCGAATTGAGACTATATCAGGATGCTGGGGGTTGGGCAAGGGAAGGAGAACCCTCGAGAGGGGAAGAGCAAAGCCTGAATTTTGTGGGTTTTGTTGAAGTTTTCGTGTCGTGACGGGCGAAGACAAGCTTCGCCCCTACACCAAATTTGCGTCTGGTAGGGGTGGACCTTGTGTTCACCCTTGCAATGGGTATCCGCTCAATCAAACTCGAGAAACGTTTTTGGGTTTTGGGGATGCTCGAGAATTGCGGGTTGAAAATGGGAACGAAAGCTCGAGATGCAGCGTATCGTTTGGAATGATGGAAGAATTGCAAACAGTTGAATTGCAGATTAACAAACGCAGATACATGTTGTTGGGACTATATCCATTGGTACTAGCAACAGGTTACGTTTTGATTCCAAACATTGTTCCGTATGCTTGGTTAAAGTGGAGCTTCGTTGTATTTTGCATCGGAATTGGATTGTGGTTTCTGAGCGATGTTTTTATAGGGAATCCTTATCTGAAAATCACTGTTCAGGGAATAGAAACTCGAAGATTTTTTCGCACACGTAAGATTCGGTGGTTAGACATCGCTAGGTTTTATGAACCTAATAGGAAACACGCTCTTGGATTTGTTTACGTTCAGGATCGAACACCTAAGCCCTCTGCATTCAATCGAAATTTCTTTGGCTATGATGATACCGTGGTAAATTCAAGCACTCTGAAATTTGATGAATTTCGTGATTTGGTAATTTCTTACTGGACAAGTGCCAAACAAATCCAAGCGCTCGAGCTTTCCAAGCAAACTTTAAATCCGCGTCTGAAAGCTGATTGAGACATGAAATGAAAAAATTGCTACCCTTATTTCTTTGGATTTTCTTTACATCCTGTCCTCGAGAAAGGGAAGTAACCGTAGTCTTTAATTACAATGCCAACACTCATGAGAATTTTACAACTTTTTTGATCAAATCATGTCCTGGTATTGATAATAAATGTCCAGAATCTATTGGTGTTCGTAAAGAAATTTCGGACGGGAGTAATCAAACTCTTAAAGTAAAAATTCGCAGTCGTAAAGTTTATTTTTATATGAAAGGCGTTGTTATTGGTGGAAAAGCAAAATTGTTTCTTGACGGGAAACAATGTGGAGAAACTGACATCAAAGCATATGGTGTTGCTGCTGAATTTTTAGTTGAATGCAAACCAAGTCCATTATAAATTCATTTGAATTGATTCTGAGTTCATCAAAACTCAATCCAACAACAATCTTGCAGTCGGTTCATCCACAATCAATTCGTTCAACAACGCTTCAGCCAACGCCGCCTTCAACGCTTTAGCTTTGCTTTTCCCTGGCACCACGCAAACACCGTGTTTGGCTTGTCGGATCACGTTTAAATCGGGTCCTGATGCACGGTCATTCAACGGAGTGTTGTCAAAACTGCCATCTTTGCGAAAGAAAATGGTGGCAATGTCACCTTCGACGTGCTCTGCGGTCAACTCTTGGTCATCGCGTTTCTCGAGCTGCGAATATTTCAGACCTTCAAGTACCCAGCCCAAGCAGCACTTTTCTCAACCCCTGCCGCTCGAGCAAGTACCGCTCGAGCGGCAATTGCACGCCCAACGTCGCCTCGAGTTTCCCTTCAAAAAACACGGGAATTGCCAGCGCACATTGTCCTGGCAGCCATTCCTCTATCGAGTATGCAATCTGTTGTTTTCGCACCCGCTCGAGTTCGGTCTGCCATTCGTCGGGCGTGGTGATGGTGTTGGGCGTGAAGGCTTCAAATGGTGGTGCGTTTAATTCTTGGAAGGCGTAAAGCACTTTTCCGGCGGCTGTCGCGTTGGCTGGCAGGTAGACATCGGTTTGAATATGCTCAAACTCGAGTGCAGGGTCGGCATTGAAACGGTCGATGCAGACCACACGGTTTTCCTCGAGCACGCAGAGCACACCCAAGGTTTTGGTTTGCGTGGCAAGGTGTTGCATTTTGACTCGAGCTTGTCCGTACCAACCGAGGCTGTGATGCAGTTGTTCGGAGAACTCGAGCAAGCGCCAACTGAGGCGGTAACTGCCGTTTTCGGTGCGGCGCAACCATTGCAGGTTTGCCAGGGTTTGCAAGTACAAATGGGTGCTCGAGCGTGGCATGTTCAGTTCGCTGGCAAGCTCTCTTACGCCCCAAACAGGTTTTTCGCGGGTGAAATACCGCAAGATCAAACTGGCTTTCTCGAGGGACTGCATGGCTTCAGTATGCCCGAATCTGTCCAACAATGTTGGACGTTGACCTTGTGAACTTTTACAAAACAGCGCAAACTCGAGGCATCATGCAAACCTCAATTCGTGCCGCTCGAGGGAATGTTCGTACCGCCAAAGGTTGGATTCAGGAAGCCGCCAAACGGATGCTGATGAACAACCTGGATAACGAGGTTGCCGAAAAACCTGAAGAACTGATTGTTTACGGAGGGCGCGGCAAGGCGGCGCGAAACTGGGAGGCGTACCACAAGATTGTGCAAACGCTGGATAGGCTCGAGAATGACCAAACGCTGTTGGTGCAATCTGGAAAACCCGTGGCGGTGCTCGAGACGCAACCACTCGCGCCAAGGGTCTTGATTGCCAATTCCAACCTCGTGCCGAACTGGGCAAACTGGGACGAATTTGATCGGCTCGACAAGGCTGGTCTGATGATGTACGGGCAGATGACGGCGGGAAGTTGGATTTACATTGGCACGCAAGGCATTTTGCAAGGGACTTACGAGACGTTTGCGGCGGCTGGCAAAAAGCATTTTGGCGGCACGCTGGCAGGCACAATCACGGTCACGGCAGGACTCGGCGGCATGGGCGGCGCTCAACCCCTGGCGGTCAAACTGGCGGGCGGCGTGGCAATCTGCATTGAGGTTGATCCACTGCGCATTCAACGACGGCTCGAGACGAATTATTTGGATGAAGTTGCCAGCAATCTCGAGGAGGCGATTCGATTGGCGAAGGCTGCCAAACAAGCCAAACGCGCCGTTTCAATTGGGCTTCTTGGCAATGCTGCCGAAGTCCTGTCGCAAATGCTCGAGTTGGGTTTTATCCCCGAACTCATCACCGATCAAACCTCGAGCCATGACCCAATGTGGGGTTATTTGCCGCCAAGCCGCGCTGACGAGGACATAGATAAACTGCGAATCAGTCAACCCGAAGAGTATTTGGTTCGCGCTCGAGCCGCGATGGTGAGGCACGTTGAAAGCATCATCGAAATGCAAGCTCGAGGGGCAATTGCCTTTGATTACGGCAACAACCTTCGCGCCCAAGCCAAACTTGGCGGACTCGAGAATGCGTTCTCCTACCCTGGATTTGTGCCCGCTTTCATCCGCGATTCGTTCTGTGAGGGACGCGGACCGTTTCGTTGGGTGGCACTCTCAGGCGAAGCCTCCGACATCGCCGCCACCGACAAAGCGTTGCTCGAGTTATTCCCGCACGATGCACGCTTGCAAAACTGGTTGGGTTACGCCGCCGACCAGATTGCCTTCCAAGGTTTACCCGCCCGAATCTGCTGGTTGGGCTACTTGGAGCGCGATAAAGCAGGCTTACTGTTGAACCAAATGGTACGCGACGGACGACTTAAAGCCCCCATCGTCATCGGGCGCGATCACCTCGACGCGGGATCGGTGGCAAGCCCGTACCGCGAAACCGAAGCCATGCTTGACGGTTCGGACGCGGTTTCAGACTGGGCGCTGCTCAATTTCGCCACAGGAATCTCGAGCGGCGCGGCATGGATGAGCTTTCATCACGGCGGCGGCGTTGGCATGGGATACAGCCAGCACTCGGGCTTGGTTGCTGTGGCAGACGGCAGCGAAGAAGCCGACACGCGCTTGCGGTTGTGCCTCAAAAACGACCCTGCAATGGGTGTGATTCGTCACGCCGACGCGGGATACGACCTCGCCATTCGCGCTGCTCATGAGCGCGGTGTGGACATGCCGAGCCTCGAGAAATGAAACGCATCGCCCCTGAAGCCCTCATCCGGCTCGCAAGCTCGCCACCTTCTCCCGCAGGGAGAAGGAAAAAGTTCTCGAGCCACACGTGTCAAAGAATAAAGCTCCCTTCTCCTTATGTTGGGAGAAGGGTCGGGGATGAGGGTAGAATTTAATGCTCCCCTTCTCTGGTATTTCAACTTTCGCTCGAGCATCCATTGCCAGTCTCGAGCAAGCTTGGCGTGCCGATGTGGGCGTGCTTGGTGTGCCGTTTGACATCGCACTGGGTTTTCGTCCTGGTGCACGTTTTGCTCCTCGAGCGATTCGTGAGGCGAGTTTGCGGTATGCCTTGCCGATAGAGGGTTTTTATGACCTCAAATCAGACCGTCAGCGCCTTGTAAACCTCGAGTTGCGCGATGTCGGCGATGTGGATTTGCCGAGCCTTGAGCCTGAATTGGCTAGAAATAGGATTGAAGCTGCGGCTCGAGCGTTGCGTGAAAAAGTGAAATTGCCTGTTTTTTTGGGTGGGGATCACAGCGTCAGTTATCCAATTTTAAGAGCGTTTGATGACGTGCCAGATTTGCATGTGGTGCAGATTGATGCGCATTTGGATTTTACGGATGTTCGCAATGACACCAGGTTTTCCAACTCGAGTCCGTTCAGGCGTGCGTGTGAGGATTTACCGAACTTGAAGCACATCATCACGATTGGTTTGCGTGGCGTTCGGGCGGATCGTGAGGCGGTGAAAGCCGCAAAATCTCGAGGTCACACTTTAATTCCAATGTGGGAATTGAATGATCTCGAGCAAGTGATCTCGAAGCTTCCAAGCGGCAAAAACGTGTACTTGTCGTTTGACGTGGACGCCCTCGATCCAGGTTTTTTTCCTGCGACCTCGAGTCCAGAACCCGACGGTTTAAGCTTTGCAACGGCGGTACAATTGATTCAAGCCACCGCAACCCGAAATCAAATCGTTGGTTTTGATCTGGTGGAGATGACCCCAAACCTCGACGCGAGCGGCAACAGTGCGCTTTTTGCGGCAAGATTGATTGTGGAAACGCTTTTGGCGGTGTTCGATGCTTGATTTGCTGCTAACAGGTATTTCCCAACTCGTGACGGCGCAAGGTGCAGGCTTGCATCGGGGCAAAACCCACGGCGAATTGTTCAAACTCGAGAACGCTGCACTTGGATTTCAGAACGGTTTAATCGCCTGGGTCGGACGCGAATCGGACTGGGCAGGGGAGACTCGAGAAACCAGAAATCTCGAGGGTCGCGCCGTCATTCCTGGTTTGATTGACCCTCATACCCACGCGGTTTGGGCTGGAACGCGCTTGAATGATTTTGAGGCTCGAGCTTCGGGCGTTGGTTACGAAAACATTCTGGCGGCGGGTGGTGGCATTCGCAGCACCATGAAATTCACAGGAGAAGCCAGCCTCGAGACACTGGTCAACCTCGCGCTGCCAAGGCTCGAGGCGTTGATTCGTTCGGGTGCGACCACAATCGAAGTCAAATCTGGTTACGGTTTCACACTCGAGGCGGAACTGAAAATGTTGATGGCGGTGCGCGAATTGCAAACTCGGGTTTCGGCGCATCTCGAGCCAACGCTGTTGATTCACGTTCCGCCCAAAGATAACCTCGAGCGTGAGGCGTATCTGGACATGGTGATGAATGAACTCATCCCGCAAGTTGCCGCGCAAAAATTGGCGACAGCCGTCGATGTTTTTGTCGAACGCGAAGCCTTCAACATTCCCGAAACCGAATTGATTTTGCAGGCGGCTCGAGCGAATCATCTCGCCATCAAACTTCACGTCGATCAATTTCACGCCATCGGAGGACTCGAGTTGGGCATTCAGTACAACGCGCTCAGTGTCGATCATCTCGAGGCATCGGGCGAAAACCAAATCAAGGCACTTTCCTCGAGCGACACCGTCGGCGTGATTCTGCCAGGCGTGACCCTGCACCTCGGTTTGCCCGCCGCCCCAGGGCGAAAATTGATTGACGCGGGGGCTGCCGTGGCAATTGGCACAGATTTAAACCCAGGCTCGAGTCCGGTGTATTCAACCCAACTCGCGTTGGCGCTGGCGGTTCGATTGAACGGTTTAACCCCAAGCGAGGCATTGATTGCCAGCACCGTCAACGCCGCCGCCGCACTAGGTTTGTATGACCGTGGACGGCTCGAGGTGGGTTGTCGCGCCGATGTGCTGGTGCTCGAGGCTGCGGATTGGCTCGAGATTGCGTATACGTTGGGGCAAAATCCTGTAAAACAAGTTTTTATTGGTGGGCATGAACGGCAGGGCGCAGTAAACAGCGCCCCTACACAAAATTTGTAATGAAATGTAGGGACGCTGCTTGCTGCGCCCTTTCTGGTACACCTGAAAGGCACAATTCCATGAATCCAATTTTGATCGGTCAACCATTAACGGCGCACGACGTGGTGCGTGTCGCTCGAGAGTTTCAACCTGTGGCAATCGCGCCCGAAGCCAAAGCTGAGGTTCTGGCGTCTCGAGCTTACGTCGAAAAACTGGTGCTCGAGAATAAGACGGTTTACGGTATTACGACTGGTTTTGGGAAATTCTCGAACGTGCGCATTGCCCCCGAGGACACGCGTTTGTTGCAACGCAATCTGATTCTGTCCCATGCGATGGGCGTTGGCGAACCACTGGCGCAAGATGTCACCCGAGCCATGCTGCTGCTTCGGGCGCAAAGCTTGTCATTTGGCGTGTCGGGCATTCGTCTCGAGGTGATCGAATTGATCCTCGAGTGCTTGAATCGCGGCGTGCATCCGATCATTCCGTCCCAAGGCAGCGTTGGCGCGTCTGGCGATCTTGCGCCGCTCGCCCACATGAGTTTGATGTTGATCGGTGAGGGGAATGCTTGGTTTGGTGGTCAGGTCATGCCCGCGCACCGTGCGCTCGAGAAAGCAGGATTAAAACCCATCACGCTCGAGGCAAAAGAGGGTCTGGCATTAATCAACGGCACGCAAGCCATGACCGCCATCGGGGCGCTGACCTTGCACGATGCGCTCGAGTTGGCAACCGTTGCGGACATCACGGGCGCAATGAGTCTCGAGGCGCTCAAAGGCACACTGTCAGCATTTGATGCTCGAGTGTCACGGGTTCGTCCGCATCCTGGCATGATCGAAGTTGCCGAGAACGTGCGAAAACTCGGTGCGAACTCTCCGATTCACCGCTCGCACGAGGACTGCGAAAAAGTGCAGGACGCCTACAGTTTGCGTTGCATCTCGCAAGTTCACGGGGCAAGCCGCGATGCGCTGCGTCACGCGCTCGAGGTGGTGACGCGAGAGGTAAATGCTGTGACAGATAATCCCTTGATTTTTCACAACGATGACACCGTGATTTCAGGCGGAAATTTTCATGGGCAACCCGTGGCTTTGGTCATGGATTATGCCAAAATTGCGATTGCCGAACTCGCCAATATTTCCGAGCGCCGCATTGAGCACATGCTCGACCCCGCGCTCTCGGGAATGCCAGGCTTTCTTGCCATGCAGGGCGGTTTGAACAGCGGTTTGATGATCTCGCAGTACACCGCCGCCAGTTTGGTCAGCGAAAATAAAGTCTTGGCGCACCCCGCCAGCGTGGACAGCATTCCGACCAGCGCCAACCAAGAAGACCACGTTTCGATGGGCACGACCAGCGCCAGACAATGTGCCATGATCCTCGAGAATGCGCGTTGGGTGTTTGCCATCGAACTCGTCAACGCCACGCAAGCGCTCGGCTTTCACGCGCCGCTCGAGCCTGGAGATGGGGTCAAAGCCGCCAGGGATGCCGTGCGCAGCGTTGTGCCACCCCTCGAGCGTGACCGCATCATGACGGGTGATCTCGAGGCGGCGAGGGGTTTGATTGTGTCTGGAAGGTTGCGGGCGGCGGTGGAAGGAGTGATTGGGGTGTTGCATTAGAGGGAAATGGCGTATGTACGGATGAAGCTGAAAATGAAGCGTCGTGCTAAAGTTATAGTGATAATGTACAATTAGTTTAATAAAATAATGACTTCGGTAAACACATCAATTCAGAATTCATTCAAAAGAGATTGAGTAGTCGGAGGTTATAAAATGTTAAAACCTTGTATCATGATTGAGATTAAAAACCGCCCTCAAACTCTTGAAACTTTAATACTCGAGAACGAGAGTGAGTATCCTTCAAAAATATTAGAATATGTTAATAAAAAATATCAGAATGCTTATAAAATTGTACATTCAATCGAAGAATATCCTATTGATTCCGACCCAAATGCTCCTGAGCATTTAAAAAATGAAAGTTATAATATATGTAAATGGAAGAAAGGATTTGCAGTAACTAAAAGTGGTATTACAGGAGCAGATACTGATGTTTATGTAGTAGTTAGATTTTTTCCTTCACCGGAAAACAAATAAAAATTCATAGAACTATATGATTTTAACCGAGAAACCGCTCGAACCTCAAAACTACTGACTCCTGCAATTTTAGCTTAATATAAGACCATGCCTTGGACACCATCAA
>CAXTTL010000128.1:0-13990 GCA_964247135.1 uncultured Deinococcales bacterium
CCAAGCGCAACACCTCGAGTTCACGTTCGGTCAAGAGGTTCTCGAGCGGCGCGGTCTGAGGTTGCGTGAGTTCGCGCACCAGTTTGGCGGCGATGGCTGGATGCAACCACGATTCGCCGCGATGCACCGCACGAATGCCGCGCAGCAGATCATCGGGGCTGGATTCTTTTAACAGATACCCGAGCGCCCCAGCTTTGAGCGCCGCAAAGACCTTGTCGTCTTCGACATAACTGGTCAAGACCAAGACTCGCGCTCGAGGATTCTGCTGACGAATCGCGCTGATCGCCCCGATGCCGTCAAGTTTTGGCATCGAAAGGTCCATCAAAATCACGTCCGGCTGGCAGCCTCGCACCCGCTCGAGCGCCTCGAGTCCATCGCCCGCTTGACCCACAACCTGAAGTCCGTCCTCACTGGAAATCAAGGCGATCAGACCCGCTCGGACCACGGTGTGATCTTCAGCGACAAACACCCGAATGGTTTCACTCATGCCCGACCCCTCCAGGTTGGTCTGTTGGTGGTGAAAGCATACCAGAACGGGTCACTGCCCCAAGTCATTGACGAAATAGGAATTAAACTCCCTTCTCTCCTCGGAGAGAAGCGCCCCAAGCCCGAAGTTGCTGCGGTAAGGGGCAAGACGGGTTGGGGATGAGAGGAGATAAGACGATTGCTGATTTTTGTGTCTGAAGCGCAAAAATAACGATGCCGGAGTCAATGATTTTGTGCTCATTTTGGCATCAAAAGCTCGAGTTCACCATTGGCGCGGCAGATACGGAACACGCACCCGTACCCTCGTCCCCTGACCAGCTTGGGATTCAATTTCAAAACTGCCGCCCAGTTTTTCGGCGCGTTGCCGCATGGCTTGCAGACCGATGCCATTGGACAATAAGCCCGTGTCAAAACCGCGACCATCGTCTTCAATCTCGAGTTGAAGTTCGGGTTTTAAAGCATTTTGGTGTAACTCGAGCTTGACTTTAACGGTTTGCGCTTGTGCGTGGCGCAGAGCGTTGTTCAGTGCGCCTTGAGCGATCAAGAACAACTGGTCTTCAGTTGTTTGATCGAGCAAGCTTTCGAGGTTGGTCTCGAGGCTTGTCCTAACCCCAGCGCGTTCTTCGACGGCATCCAGGCGGCGGCGCAGCGCCGTGACCAAACCAACACTTTCAAGGGCGGCTGGGCGCAACTCGTGGAGCATCAAACGCATTTCCTTGAGGGTTTGCTGGGCGGTGTCGCGCAGCATCTCGAGGTGGTCTTGGGCGGATTTGACGTTGCCTTTTTCGGCTTGGCGACGACCCGTTTCGGCAAACAAGGTCAGGCTGTAGAGGGCTTGGGTCACGGAATCGTGCAATTCGCGCGAGAGCCGTTCGCGTTCCTCGAGCACCGCCATCTGTCCAGAGCGTTCTCGGAGGCGGTCATTCTCGAGTGCCAGTGCGCCGTGTTCTGCAAAGTTTTTGACCACTGCAAGCTCCTCCTCAAAAAAATCTCGTGACTCGAACGAGAACAGCACCAAGCAGCCATGCACTTCGTTCATGATGATGATTGGTGCGACCAGAACGGCATGAAACGGGCTGACTTGACCGAACGTACCCGTCACATCGGACACCGAAACGGCTTCGCGTGAACGGGTGGCTTCCGCCAGCAAAAATTCAAACCAGGCGGCTTGAGCCACCAGCGCTTTGTGATCCTCGAGTCCCTGAGCGCCTTGGATGCTCGGCAAGCCATCGATTTTGGACAAGCCACATACTGCCCCAGCGTCCAGTCCCAACAAGCGTCCAGCCTGTTCGACAATAAATGCCAAAATTTGCTCGAGGTCACGGCTGGAATTCAGGATCGAGAGCGTGCCTTGCAATGATTCTGCCACCTGCCGACGGCGTTCAATTTCTCTGGTGCGGGTTTTGACGCGACTCTCGAGCAGCGTCATGGTTTGAGTGCGTTCGATCTCGATTTTGCGGCGTTCGGTGACATCGCTGACCAGCATCACCCTGGCGGGTTGTCCACCCAGTTCGAGCGCATAACTCGAGGTTTCGACCTCGATCAGGCGTCCATCGCGGACACGATGCCGCTCTGCCTCGAGTGGCTTGCCGTTTGGGGCTTCGGTCAAGTCGGAGAGGTTCATGCGACACAGTTCAGCCTCGGTATAACCATACAGTTGCACGGCTGCGGGGTTGACCCCGCGAATCTCGAGGGTTTGAACATCGCAAACAAATATTGGCAATGGGTTTGACTCGAACAAACCACGATACCGCGCTTCGGACTCGCGCAGCGCCCGCATGGTGCGTTGACGCTCGAGTTCAGAAGCCGCCCGCGCCGCGAAAATACGCAGCACGTTGGCGGCAGGGGTGTCCTCCGGCATGGGTTTTCGGTCAACCACCACCAGATGCCCAATCACCTGAAATATCGAATCGAGCAGCGGTAAACCGATATAACTTTCGGCAAGGCGGTCCGGTTCGGCGGGGAACAGTTGCGCCAGTTCGCGCGGCACAAAATATTCACGACCCTCAAGCACCAACTCGCAAGGCAAACCCGCCACCGCGTATTCGGTGGTGGCAATCAACATCCCCGCCTCGAGGCTGGCAAGCTCACGGACGCTCTGAGGGGTTGCCATCAAACATTCGGTGACAAACACCACATGGACATTCAAGGCTGCCGCCACGTGTTGCACCAGCATATCGAAGAAGGCTTGACCCGTGACCCCTGCCGTGCCTTGCGCGATGACCCGCAGCAAAATCACAGCATCGTCCGACCAACCAAGTTGGGCTTCAGGCTCGAGATTGCTGGTTGACGGGGCATCATTCATGGAAGTTCACCTTTTTGCGAGTGTCAAGAGATTCTAATCCTCGATCCTCTTGAGCGGCAAAATCTTTTTCCCTCTCTCTTGACCATAAAACGCACCTTCTTGGTTTCAAGACGCACCTCACGGGCGAAACCGCTTGCGGGCATGGTCGCTCATCCCCAACCCGTCTTGACCATAAAACGCACCTTCGGGCATGGTCGCTTCTCTCCTCGGAGAGAAGCGAGTTTTGGTTTATTACACGTGTAGCTCGAGATTTCACCTCCTCCCTGCGGGAGAAGGTGGCGCGTAGCGCCGGATGAGGGCTTTGGGCGAGTGCTGATTCGTTTTTCGTGTCAGGCATAGGTCTCTTAGGTTTTGTTCGCGTCATCCTCGAGTTGCAACCCTCTAGAGATGTACCAATCCAATCCCGTTCTGATGCCCGCCACCGCCGCCAGCCGCGCAATTTCGGACCAATTCGGCGCTCGCAGGGTTGCCAGAATGTCCGCCGCCAGCAGAAACTCGAGCGCCAAAAGCAAAGACCGTGCGAACTCGAGTTGCACGGCTCGAATGCCGTGTGTGATGACGCGCAGGCTCGAGATGAAACCCAGCAAAATTGTGATTGCCGAGAGCGTCTGAAAGCCAATGCCGAGAATTTCGGCGAGGGCGTTGGCGCTGGTGTGCAAAATGTCCATCAGGTTTCGCCGCCCACCAGACCCTCGCCGCCATCCACGCGCATGATCGTGCCGGTGGCAAAATCGTTGCTCGAGAGAAACACGCACGCCCTGGCGATATCTTCGGGCGTGCCAATCCGGCGCAACGGCAAACCTCGAGCGATGGTTTCAAGTGCGCCTTCTGGTTCGCCGGCGGGTCGCAGGACTGGACCTGGCACGACGCAATTGACGCGAATGTTGTGCGCTGCTAGCGCCAGTGCCGCCACCTGGGTCAGTTGAATCACGCCCGCTTTTGCCACGCTGTGATGCGGTCTGGCAGCCCAAGGTTTTAAACCGCTGTTGTCGCTGAGATTGATGATCGAACCACCTCGAGCACCTTTCAGCATCAATTTTGCCGCGTGCTGGGTGCAGAGAAACACGCCTGAAAGATTCGTGCCGATGACCGATTGCCATTCCTCAAAATCGATCTCGAGAAAATTGGCTTTCTTAAAACTTGCCGCGCTGTTGACCAGCACATCCAAACGTCCGTAATGGGCTTGGGTGGCAGCGAACATTCGCTCGACTTCGGCTGGTTTGGATTGATCCGCCTGCACAATGATCGCCTCCACCCCGAGCGCTCGAGCTTCCTGGGCAGCACTTTCGGCATCGCCTGCCGAGTTGCTGTGATGAATCACCAGGTTTGCACCCTGGCGTGCAAACTCGAGCGCGATGGCACGACCCACCCGTCGCGCCGAACCTGTGACCAAGACCACCGCATCCTTCAAACTGGTTTGCATCAGCTTGACCTCACATTCAGTCGCTCGAGCAAATGGTCTGCCACCCGCAAACTGTTGGCAATCACGGTCAAGGACGGGTTGACCGCGCCGCAAGACGGAAAGAAACTCGCATCGACCACGTAGAGGTTCTCGAGTTCGTGGGCTTTGCAATTCAAATCCAGCACGCTCGAGTTTGGGTCTGTTCCAAAACGCATCGTGCCGTTTTGATGTGCCAGATTGAAAGCAAATTTGCTTCCCAGGTAGGCATCAATTGGGATCATGTGCTCATGGCAACCAATGTAGGACAGCAATTCGCGCAATTTGGCGATCAGGCGTTCGTGTGCCTCGAGGTTGTTTTTGACGTAATGCAGTTCGATCTCGCCCTGAGCATTGACCGTGACCCGATTTTCTGGGTCGGGCAGGTCTTCGGATTGCAACCAGAAATCGAGCGAGTGCGCCGCCATGTCTGCATAACTCATGCCCTCGAACGGCATCGGGGTTTCAAACGCCATCAGCACCTCATCGACCTTGCCGAGCATCTGAATCAAACCCATTGGGTACTGCCAGTCGCTCGAGGCTTGATAAAAATCACTGATTGCCAAAGTCTTTTGGAAGCGGCTGTCATTTGGTTCTTTGGAGATGGCAAGAAAGGTCGAATTTTGATGGCACATGTAATTTCGCCCCACCAGATCAGAGCCGTTCGCCAAACCACGCGGATGCTGATCGTTTTTGGATCGCAGCATGACCGCCGCCGAGTTTGCCGCCCCCGCCGCCAGCACCACCAGATCAGCCGTGAAGGTCTCGAGTTTGCCCTCATGAAGCGCAATCACTGTTCTGACCTCACGCCCCGAAGCGTCCGTCTCGAGACGCTCAACCTTGCGACCCGTCAGCAAGGTCACGTTTTCAAACCCGAGCGCGGGCTTGAGCGCCACCACATGCGCATCGGCTTTGGCTTCGGTCGGGTCTGGATAGCCGTCAAAATGCCCCAGAACGGTGGGCGCAGCAGGCAGTGGCGCATCTTGCCCAAGCCTCACCCCGAGGGGCAAAGGAAAGGGTTTCAGCCCCAATTTTTGCAAATCAAGCTCGAGTTGCGCCACCCGAGGATCGTGCGGAATCGGCGCGAACGGATACGCTGCATTCGTGGCGGGTTCGGTTGGGTCGCGCCCACGCTCGCCATGAACGCTGTACAAACGCTCCGCACGGCTGTAATACGGCTCGAGGTCCTTGTACGAAATACCCCAAGCTGGAGAAACCCCGCCCACATGTTCGACCCGTTCAAAATCGGATTCGCGCAAACGAAACATTGCCGCGCCAAACATTTTGGTGTTGCCGCCAACCCAGTAATGAATCTCAGGACGGAAGGCTTTGTCGTTGTGATACCAGGTTTCATCGGTCTGATAACGCCTGTCCACAAAGACCGCTTTGGTGTCCCAATTCTCGCGTTCGCGCGGCAAGAATTCACCCCGCTCGAGCACCAAAATACGTTTGCCCGAAGGTGCAAGGGCTTGCAGCATCGTGCCGCCCCCCGCCCCCGTGCCAATGACAATCACATCAAAATGTTGGTTCATGATTTACTCCTCTCGAGTCTTAGAGCAAAAACATCTGCTCGAGTCGCCGCGCCGTAAATTCCGCCCAGGACAAGCCGTGTCCCTCGCGCACATGGTCTTGGTTGATGTCAAACAACAATTTGCCAAACGAAGCTGCATCAAATTGTTCTGCCTCAAAACGCGTTCCCAGCAATTCTGGCAAGCCGTTTTTCAGCGCCCAATCCGCGTACCAAACTGCCCAGTCTTGATCGTAAACACCCTTCAAAACGCTGGTTTCATACACCCCATGCGCAGAACCCGCGCGGCGCAGCAAGGTCGTGATTTGAGTCTCGAGATTGTTCATGAATTCCCCTCCAAAGTTTGTTTTTTGTCAGTCTCTCGAGCGTGAGAAAACGTTTCAGACTCTTAAAAGTCACCCCCTGCGAAAGTAGGGGTCGCCGCTTGTAACAGAATTCTCAGCATATTTTGTGACTCGAGCGTGACCAGTCATTGCGGCGGGGGGTCGTGCAAGATTCAGTCGATTTACCAATTCCGCACGACCCCTCCGTCTCTCGCTGCGCTCTCTTGACCCTAAAGATGCACCTGACGGGCTGAGTCGCTCGAGCCACCTCCCCTACTGCGCAGGGGAGAACTAACGGCACTGGATTTCTGTTGTGGTCGATCTTCCTGCAACATCACCTCGAGCCATCACGGTTTAACGAATCGCCAGTGGCGCAACCCACGCCCCCGTCGCCCCGCGCACTTTGGCGTGAGAAACAACGAACATAAATTCATAAACAACATCTCGAGCCAGTTCCTCGAGTTTTAGATTCTCGAGGATGAACACCCCGTGTTTGACGTTCAGGGTTTGCGGGACTTCAAACGGGCGATCTGGATTCTCAAATGGCACAGCGCCGTAACTCCAAGTGTCGCAACCACTGAGG
The DNA here is from genome assembly GCA_964247135.1 of uncultured Deinococcales bacterium. Taxonomy (GTDB): domain Bacteria; phylum Deinococcota; class Deinococci; order Deinococcales; family JAAFIG01; genus JANXTZ01. The sequence continues at coordinate 6,664 of CAXTTL010000128.1, forward strand.
GCGATGCGTTGCTCGACCAACCATTGTGCCAGCGCCAAACCAGGACCAGGTTCAGCAGCCAGGTACGCGGCGTTGTCCAGCATCCAATACGCGCCCCAGCCCGTGTGAAACAAGACCGCATCGCCAGCGCGAAGCTCGAGGTGTTGACGCTCGAGGGCTTGTTGGGCGTCTTGAACGGTAATGGCATAACCGCCCTCGAGTCGTGTCACGCCTTTGAGCGCCGCAATGTCGAGCAAAACCCCTCGAGTCACAATTTGCGGGACGGTTTCGATGCCGAGTTTGTTCGTGCCGTAAGGTTCGATGATCTCAGGCAGGGCGAAACCGTTGTAACAATGCCCTCCAATTTGAAGGTGGTTCAAGCCGTCCAAATGCGTGCCAAGTTGCGAGGTGCTCGAGGTGATTTCAACAATCCAATTCACATCGTTTTCGCCCCAACCGCCCATTGCGCCGTGATCGGGTCGTCGCGCATTTTCTTGGTGTGCGGTGGCGGTCAGGTGCTGGCGGAAACTGCGCCCTGGAAAGGCGGGAACGTGTTCGTCCAAAACATGCGCCAGGTCATAGACTTGCCCTTGATGCACCAACTGGGCAGCCCTGACCACCTGCTCGAGTCCAATTTCGTTCAACGCCCCGATTTGATCGTCCGTGCCGTACCGCCCTGGAAACCAGCTTTCTCGAGCTTGGGTTGTGGCTGACCGCGAGTTGTTCATGGTTATTCCGAAGACCAGGAGGTGCGAAAATCTGGGTAGAGCGTCAAACCGCCGTCCACAAAAATCGTCTGCCCCGTAATGTAGCCGCCCAGATCGCTTGCCAGAAACGCCACGGTTTCCGCCATCTCGTCGCTTGTGCCAGCGCGACCCATCGGAATGTGCGATTCGACCATCGCCCGCTTGTCGGGATCATCAATCCAGGAACGGTTGATCGGTGTGACCGTCGCGCCAGGACCCACGCCATTGACCCGAATGCCGCGCCCTGCGTACTCGAGCGCCAAAGTGTGCGTTAGGTTTTGCATTCCGCCTTTGCTGACGCTGTAACCCAAAAAACGCGGCTTGGGAATGACCTGGTGAACGCTCGAGATGTTGATGATGCTGCCAGGTTTTTTTGCCTCGAGAAGATGCTGAACGGTTCGCTGGGCGCACATGAACGCGCCGCGCAGGTTGGTGTTCAAAACGCGATCAAATTGTTGCACGGTCATCTCGTGCGAATCTGCTGGAATTTGAATGCCGGCGTTGTTGATCAAAATATCCAAAGTCCCCCAGTCGTTCAAAACCGTGTTGAACATCTGCGCCACGTCTTCTTCTTTGGAGACATCCGCCTGCACCAAAATGTCTTTGACCCCGTGTTGACGCACAGAATTTCGGCAGAACTGAATCGCGTCTTCGGTTTTTTGGGCTTCATCGCGGTTGCTGTAATAATTGATTGCCACGTCCGCACCGTACTCTGCGAACTTCACCGCGATTGCCTGCCCGATGCCGCTCGAGCCACCCGTGACCAAGACCTTCTTGCCTTTTAAACCTTTCATGATTGCTCCTTTGTGTTCTTGTTTCTGTAGGGGCGAACCTTGTGTTCGCCCTCAGCGAAGGTAAATTCTCGAGGAAGGTCAATTTAGAGCCTGTTGGAAAAGTAACCGAGCCATTGAGGAAAAAATTACGGTTTCAAGCTTGGCGCAAGACTATGAAACACAACCTCGAGCGCGTTTTCGATCAACGCTTCTGGATCATCGGAAGCCTCGAGCACGCCATACGGCATGACCATGCCCTTCCAACCCTGCGTGTGCCACTGTGCGCCCGTCGCAAGCGGCAATTGCTCGAAGCCTTCTGGCATTGGGTAGGCGTAAGCGTAAAGGTAGGGTTGGTCAAATTCGGCATCGAACGGCGCGAAACCAAAATTCATGTGCGGCGCATTCTCATCGTGTTTTTCGCCTGCAAACCAGAGGGTTGAAAGGTCAAAATGCTCGGACCAGACCACGGCTGGCGTGACAAAACCCGTCAGCCTCGAGCGCCAACGTGAGATCGCGCCGAATGTCCGCCAGAGTGCCATGCCATACGTCGCGCTGAGTTTGGTGTCGATCTGCATTGGATCGGTGTTGCTGACCTGAAGCGAGCCGTCGAGCTTGTGGTGCTTGGCTTTTAAAGCCGCCAGAAAAGCGCTTTCAAATGAGCCATCTATCGCTTCGACCAAAGGCTGCCCTTGGCGGTGCAACGTCTCGAGCAGCACCTCGAGCAAACCAGCTTGGGTGCGTCCCGAGATGGTCATGCTTTCAACCTGACCACTGGGCGAGATCACCAGCATTGTGCCTTCTTGAAAATCGAGTTTGAGGCTGCCACCCGAAGGCAGGTTCTCGCTCGAGACTCCTATTTTTTCAACCCTCAATGCCAGTTCCAAATAGTTCTCGACGGGTTCGCGGGTCAGCAACCTGATCGCGCCGAGAATCTGTGCGGCTTGGTGAAGACCACGGGCGGTTTGCGTCCAACCCTCGAGTGATCCAAACTTCAATGGTGCTGCTGGGTTCATCCTTGACCTCCTGGTGAAACTGAAACCGTTAATGGTGGTGTTGCCAAACCCGAGACGCGCGACACCTCAAACTCGACCGCACCGTGCGAGCGACGAATCTCAAAACTCACCACCAGCAAACCGATCAAGACCGAAGCCGTGCCAAGCAAAAACACCAGCAATGCTGCGACCGAAACCCATTGGCTTTCAAGGGCGTTTGCCAGGGCAATCAACAACATGCTAAGCACACAACAAACCGCCCCCAAATAAACAAAAACCAGCGCATTTCGCATCAGCTTGTGGCGCTGTAAAAGTTCAGGAAGCTGGGTGTCGATCTCGCTCAGACGCTCCAAGGTCAGCGCAGTGTCAAAACCCGAAGCCGCATTTCGCAGGCACTCGAGCCGTTCACGGTTGAGGTCACGAAGCCGCCCGTTGATTGCCCCGTAATGCGCCAGCAAACCAGTCAACAAGACCGCGCAAGCATTGACCATGACGGTTGGGGCAAGAATAAACTGCATGGTTTTGGCAATCATCTCGAGGTTCATCGCAGACTCCTGAACATTTTTATTTTCATGGTCATTCTGATTCGGTTTTTTGGTTTTCTTCAGGCGGCTGCTCGAGTTTGCTCTCGAGCACTGGTCGGGCGGGCGCGTAATCGGCTTCCCAAAACATGCGGGCGATGTCTTGCGCCGAAAGTTCGATGTGCTCGGTTTTCATGGTTAACCTCCAACGCCGTCGCACCCTCGAGAAACAACTCGGGCTTGGCGATCAAACGTTTTGTGTGTTTGAGGAATGACGTTCCCCTCGGGTCATATGATGCGGTTTCAAAGCGAAATTGAAATCGGCGCAACGACTCGGAATTTGAAAGGGATTGATACGTCAAATGTCGTGGGAGCACTGAGGGTTGACGCGGAGTGGACCGCAACTTAGAACCGGCTTCGCCAAGCTCGATTGGTGGGCGTAAACGAATTGAATGGCTCGAGGTTTTGATTCGAGCCGAACGATTGGGAATCATGGCGATCACAAAATCTGGGTATGCTGAGATCAATGAACCATTGGCAGTATCAAGCACACGCGGTCTTGAAACCATTTTTAGAATGCCTATGGGTCTCAACCGAAGATTTCACACCGCCAGACAAGGTCATTGAAATCCTACCGGATGCCGAGATTGAATTGATTTTTGCTTTCGGTTCGCCGATCTGGGTTGAGCACTCGAGCATCAGGCGTCAAGTGGCGAAGTGTTTTGCCGTTGGCTTGTTGACCAAACCGATTCGCTTTGGCGCGAGTGGTCCGGTCACCGTTGTTGCGGCGCGTTTCAACGCCAGCGGATTCTATGCCCTGGTGGGATCGTTTTTGAACCCCGAGCAACAACCCGTCGGTCACCTCGGCGATGAATGGGTCAGCCTCGGCGCTCAACTCGAAGATGCACTTCTTACGCACGGGCGAAATGCTGCCGTTCAAGTACTCCATGAGTTCCTGATCGAACGGGCGTTGAAGCTCACCTTGGACGCTCGAGTGATCGACGCTGCCATCGCCGAACTGATGCTGGAACAAGGACAGATCACAATCGGCGAACTTGCCGACCGCTATCAGGTTTCAACGCGGCAACTCGAGCGCGAATTTCGCTCGAAGGCGGGGACATCACCGAAGTTGCTCAGTCAATTGATGCGCTTTCAACACGTGCGAGATGCCCTGTGGCGCGATCCATCGTTGAACCTCGCGGAGCTTGCCTTGAGCGCGGGTTATGCCGACCAGGCGCACTTCAGCCGAGAGTTTCGCCGTCTGGCAGAGCGCACCCCTCGAGCATTCGCAACAAACATGAAAGCCACCCGAGCATTTTTGAACGCCAGCGGTGTCGCTTTTCTTCAAGACCAAAGCCCGTAAACAGGGCATGATGAAATTCATGACAAACTTACACACGATTGGAATCGTTGCCGCCGACCTGAAAAAAACGCTCGGGTTTTACCGTGTTTTGGGGCTTGAGATTCCAGAAGCTCTGGAGGGTGAAGACAATATCGATGTCAAAATATCGGACGCCATCACGCTCGGGTTTTTAAGTGAAACCCTGGCACGGCGTGCCGACCCAAAGTTTCAGACCCCAGTCGGGCAGAGCATGAACCTTCAGTTTGAATGCTCGAGCGCCAGCGAGGTGGACGCGACCTTTCAACGCTTGATCGACCACAGTTACGAGGCTTACGCCGAACCTTGGGACGCCTTCTGGGGACAACGTTTCGCGCGGATCAAAGACCCAGACGGTCGTGTGGTCAACCTTTTTGCTCAACTGTAGCGTCTCGAGCTATTTGAGTTTTATTTTGAAAGTCGCGCCCGTTTTCGCCTGTACCTCTTCCAAGCCCACCCCAGGTGCGAGTTCGACAAGCTCAAGTCCAGCTTTGGTGACGTCCAAAACGCACAAGTCCGTGATGATTCTATTGACCACCGCTTGACCTGTTAAGGGCAAATCGCAATGCTCGAGAATCTTGTGAACCTCGTTTTTCGCCACATGTTCCATCAAGACCATCACGCGTTGCACGCCCGCGACCAAATCCATCGCGCCGCCCATGCCTTTGACCATTTTGCCTGGAATCATCCAGTTTGCCAGATCGCCGTGTTGTGAGACTTGCATTGCGCCCAAGATCGCAAGGTTGATGTGCCCGCCGCGAATCATGGCGAAACTATCGCTGCTCGAGAAAAAACTTGCACCAGGCAGCGCGGTCACGGTTTGCTTGCCGGCGTTGATTAGGTCGGCGTCCACGTCTTGCTCGAGCGGGAACGGTCCAATGCCCAGAAGTCCATTTTCGGATTGCAAAATCACATCCCTGCCTTCGGGAATAAAATTGGCGACCAAGGTCGGCAGTCCAATGCCCAGGTTGACATAAAAACCATCTTGCAATTCTTGTGCGGCTCGAGCCGCCATTTGATCGTGCGTCCAAGCCATCATGCCACCTCGAGATTGCGGGTGGTGCGTTTTTCGATGCGTTTTTCTGGATTTGAATTGAGCACCAGGCGCTGCACAAAAACCCCTGGGGTGTGAACATCATCAGGCTCGAGTTCGCCGACCTCAACAATTTCTTCGACTTCGGCGACCGTGATTTTGCCGCACATGGCGATCATCGGGTTAAAGTTTCGCGCGGTTTTGCGGTAAATCAAATTGCCCAGACGGTCTGCCTTCCAGGCTTTCACCAGCGACACATCGGCTTTGATGCCACGCTCGAGGATAAAGGTTTCGCCGTCAAAATCTTGGTGTTGTTTGCCGGTGGCGACCACCGTGCCGACACCCGTTTTGGTGTAAAACCCCGGAATGCCCGCACCGCCCGCCCGCAATCTTTCGGCGAGCGTGCCTTGAGGCACAAACTCGAGTTCGAGTTCACCGCCCAAAAATTGGCGTTCAAATTCTTTGTTCTCGCCCACGTAACTCGAGATCATTTTTTTGACTTGTCTCGACTCGAGCAGCAATCCCAAGCCCCAACCGTCGACGCCGGCGTTGTTGCTGGCAACGGTCAGGTTTTGCACGCCAGAATCGCGCAGCGCACGAATCAGGCTCTCTGGAATACCGCACAGTCCGAAACCGCCAACCGCAAGCAGTTGAGAATCTTGAACGATACCGGCTAAAGCAGCGTTGGCGTCTTGATAGAGCTTATTCATGTTGGGTTTGAACTCCTTGAAGATCATTTTACTTCTTGAAGTCCAAGAAATTGAAAACAAAAATGAAGACGCCATCTCGAAAAGGCTCGATCAAAAGATTCAAATCACGCTTCATCTGCCCCAACCTCAAACGCACCGCAATGGCGTGTTCAGCCATGCCCTGTTACGAGACCAGGGCTATCGCCGGCTCGAGCTTGCAGGTTTGCCATTGCAAAGTTCAGTCCGCACCGACGAGCGCCTCAGAAAAACTTGGGATGTTGACAAAGCCGTCAGAATACACAGCATGACCTTGACGGAATGTGGCGCGAACCCGAGGGTGTTCGGTTTCTTCGACCAGGGCAAGGTCGGCTCGTAACCCAGGCTCGAGTCGTCCTCGGTCCGAGAGGTTTGCGGAACGTGCGGCGTTCTTGGTAATCAGGGACACGGCGTGCTCGAGGGACAAAATGTGTTCTCGAGCAATTTTGTAAACGCTTTGCAACAGCGCCGCAGGGTAATAATCGGCTGCCAGCACGTCCACCACGCCCGCCCGAATCCCCTCGAGCGCCGAGAGGTTGCCCGAGTGCGAAGCCCCGCGCAGCGCGTTCGGTGCGCCCATCGCCACGAACATGTTTTTGCTTTTTGCCGCCCGCGCCGCCTCGAGCGTGACCGGAAATTCGCTGATGGTCGCGCCAAAACCCTCCATCATGCCCACTTTGGCGCTGGTGTCATCGTCGTGGCTTGCCAGCGCCACACCGCGCTCGAGACAGAGTTTTGAAATCTCATGCCCAACATTCCAAGCCACGGGCGCACGCTGAGACTCTTCCAACCTCGCCTTGACGGTGTTCTCGGCTTGCTCGCGGTCGGTGCCGAGCCACTTGACCATGTAATTGACGTAAGTCTCCAGGTCACGAAACTGTCCCTGCCCTGGCGTGTGATCCATCAAGGAAACCATCTGCACCAAATCCCGCTCGAGCAGTCTTCTCAGGAACGGCGCCGAGATGGCGGTGCTGACCTCAAACCTGGCATGAACCAGCATGTCGATGCCGAGCTGCGGGCGAAGTTCGTGGATGGTTTGGATCAGTTCATTGGCTCGAGCCTCCGAACGCAAGCCTGGACCATCGGACAGCGCAACGGCGGCAAACGCCGTGGTGATGCCAGATGCCGCGAGGCGTTTGTCGAGTTCCAAGACCGCCAGTTTTGCTGCAAACATCGTACC